>DASVLC010000022.1:0-86035 GCA_036385045.1 Thermoanaerobaculia bacterium
GTGACCATCATCCGCCTTGGCGAGACGACGCAGACCGTATACAGCGAGCTCCTCGACCAGCTGCGGATGGCACCGCTGATCCCTCACTCCGGCTCCTTCGTTTCCAAGTCGATCGCCGGCACGACCTACTGGTATGTCCAAAGGAAAGACGGTGATCGCAAGCGGCAGATCTATCTCGGCGCAGAATCTCCGGAACTGCTTGAAGTGATCCGCAGATCCGAGTCTGCACGAAGCACACTCGCCGAAGAAGAGACCCGCCAGCGGGAGCTGGTGACGATGCTGGTCGCGGGAGGGATGGCGGCGGAACAGGCGGCCGTAGCGGGCGTGCTCGCCATCCTTGCCGATGCGGCCCTGTTCCGCGCCGGAGCGGTACTTGTAGGCACGCAGGCCTTCGGTTGCATCGCGAACCTGCTGGGCGTGAGATTCGAGCAACAGAATCTTCGCACCGCCGACGTCGATGTCGCCCAGGGAGCGATCAGCGTCGGCGTCGGAGAGATGCGCACCGATCTTCTCGAAGAGCTGCGCGCGTCAGATCCCCGCTTCGTGGCGGTGCCCGAGCTCGACCCGCGGCAACCCAGCACTTCGTTCAAAGTTCGAGGCCGCGACCTTCGCGTCGATCTCCTCATGCCTGGCAGCAGAGACGGAGCCCGCCCGGTGTACCTCCCGCACCTCAACGCTGCCGCCCAGCCGCTTCCCGGCCTCGGTTACCTGCTCGAAGAGACGACAGCGGCAGCAGTAGTTGCCGGAGCCGGAATCCTCGTCTACGTCCCCTCGCCCGCCGCCTTCGCTCTTCATAAACTCTGGGTGGCGGGTCGGCGGAACGTTTCAGAGCAGCCGAAAGCACGCAAGGACTTGCGCCAGGCGGCGCAGCTTCTCGAAGTACTACTCGCGGACCGTCCGGCGGATGTTACGCGCGCATGGCACCGCCTGCCGCCGAAGATGGTTTCAACAGTGCGCCGCTCCCTACGCCAGCTCGATGAACCTCTCCGCGAAGCGCTGGCGGACGCCGTTCAGGACAGTCTCCACTGACGCGCCGACGCGGAATGCGAAGAATCTGAGACAACCTTGAAGGTCGAAGGAAGGTGGCGTCCCCAACGGGATTCGAACCCGTGTTGCCGCCGTGAAAGGGCGGTGTCCTAGGCCTCTAGACGATGGGGACGTGCGAGTGCGCGGCACGCGAGGACGCGCAGAGTAGCGAAGCGATCTCTCTGCGTCAAGCGGGGTAACTGGAGAGGCTGGAACGAGATTCCCGCGGCAGCGCCTGCCTCCAGGTATCCCCGCTCGAATCCGTACTGTTTGTCTCGACCGCGCCGTGAGCAGGTGGGCGCCAGTTCGCTCGTCTCGATCCACGTCATCCATTGTCGAGCGTGCCGATGGATGCCACGGAAAACTGGCCAGACTCCCCCCGTTGGGGGATGTCGTTTCGATTTGCGCTCGCTACCATCGCATCCATGGGCGACCTTTTCTCCCAGGCGAGGAGGGAACATTCACGACGTGGCCGTCTAGAGCCAATGGATACAGCTTCCCGCAACCGTGCAGGCTCACCCTCGACCAGGAGAAATCGATGAACCCGTTGCAGGATCTCGCGCTACACCCGGTGCTCGCAACCGTCCAGCTGGCGGCCGATGAATTTCTCCACATGGCAAGCGGGACAACGAGGTTCGACGAAGAGGCGGCCTACCATCGAGTGCTCAGCTCCGTTCATGCGATCTGTGCGGCCATCGTCGACTGTGAGAATGCCGGACTCACGCGCGCGGAGATCATCGAGGTGCTCGAACCGGTACGCGCCGTTCACCGCCGCTCTCCCTTCGTCGAGCGGTTGCAGACGTGGCCGGAAGGCTATCCGGGAGATTTCAGAACGATCGAGTATCTCTGCCGTGGAACGAACGCCGCGCCAGAGGGGACGGTCGAGTACCACTGCGAACAGTACGCACTCACGCGCGCCATCGCGCAACAGCACCGCAACAAAGTTCATCTGCAGGCGATGCGCATCCTGCAGACGATGCTGGAGAAGCCAGGTGCGTCCCGCATCCTCTCTATCGCGTGCGGGAGCTGCCCCGATCTCCGTCTGCTTCCGAACCTCGATTCGATCGCCGGCGAGATCTGGCTCAATGACGCCGATGACAACGCCCTTGCCTTCGCGCGGGCCAGGCTTGCCAGCGTCGACTCACGACTCCGTCTGGTGCGCGGCATGGTCCCCCGCTCGACGATGAAACTCCGCGAACAGTTCGACCTCGTGGTCGCTGGCGGCCTTTTCGACTACCTCTCCGAACGACAGGCGATCTTCCTGATCCGCGACATCCTGAACCGTCTCCTCGTGCCCGGGGGCTCTTTCTACTTCACGAACATCGCTGAGGGGAATCCGTACCGCCCACTGATCGAATACCTCGGCGACTGGCGACTGCTCGAGCGGTCAGAGGACGAGATGCTTCGGTACTGCGAGGCTGCAGGAGCAAGTCGTGAGCAGGTGCACATCTCGAGAGATGCGACGAACCTCGCGCTGATCATTGAGGTGACCGCCACCGATCGCTGAAGGTGGCGTTGATCGGCCGCCGTGCGGCTGGTGAGCCCGGTAGGGATCGAACCTACGACCAATTGGTTAAAAGCCAACTGCTCTACCACTGAGCTACGGGCCCGTCGTTGCCGAACGTGGGAACGTTCGTTTCGCCGCGAAGGTGGTCAAAATACGGACCGCTCGCAGTCCTGTCAACCACGCGTCCTGCGAACGCGTGGCAGTTGCTGCTTATTGCAGTGCGATGGTCCTCATCGAGAGCGTTCCGTAGTGGAATCCGCTGTAGATCGTCGTCAGCTGGTCGGTGTCGCGGTGCGCTCCCAGCAAAACGAGCAGCGGCTCGAAATGCTCGGGCGTCGGCACGGCGAGAGCGGCGTGAGGTGCGAGCTCGCGATACTGCGCAATCGCGTCGAGGTCGCGCGCCTCGAGGCGGGCAGCGATCCACGCGTCGAACTCTTTTGCCCACGGCTCAGCAGGCGTTGCCTTGTCCTGGAGGTGCACTTTGCCGAGGTTGTGGACGATGCCTCCACTGCCGATCAGCAGGATGTTTTCGTCGCGCAGAGGCTGAAGGCGCCTGCCGACTTCGATGAGGTCTGCCGGTTTGGCGTGAAACGGCAGCGAGAGCTCGACGATCGGAGTCTCGGCGGAGGGAAAGAGCCGGCTGAGCGGAACCCAGACGCCGTGATCCCAGCCGCGACCCTTCTCGACCGAGCCACCAACCATTGCGGCAATGCGGTTTGCGAGCGGCGGATGGCCGGGCGCCTCATACTTGATGCGATAAAGCTCAGAAGCAAATCCGCCGAAGTCGTAGAGGGTCTCGGGACGCGAGACTGCGTTGGCCCGCACGCCTCCCGGAGTCTGCCAGTGTGCGGAGATCACGACCGCCGCGGAGGGTCGCAGCTTGGAGCCGAACTTTGTCACTGCACGGGTAAACCCGTCTTCTTCGATCGCGACTGAGGGTGCGCCGTGCGCCAGGAAAAGGATCATCAGGGCGCAAGATACCGCCCCGAATCGTTCTGGCGGAAAATTTCTCCGGTTTTCACGTCGACACGCCATCGCCCAAGGCGTCTCGATCCACCGTTCGCGCCACAGCTGTCCCACACTTCGATGGTGTATCCCTCGTTGACGAGACCCCGACTCCGAACGCTCGTACAGGCAGCACTGGTGTCGTAAACACGTCTGGAAGAGATGTACTGTCGCACCCGGGAGACGGCCTCCCCTTCCGAGATCCGCTCAGCTGGCGTTCTCGATGGGGGTGGTGGATCCGGCGTGACAACTGGCGGCGAGACCGGTGCGGGACGCGGCTGCGTCGCCGGAGGCGGCGACACAGGCGCTGGACGAGGCTGCGCCGCCGCAGGTGGCGGAGTCGTGGTGGCCGGTGGCCGAGTCGGAGTCGGTTGCGGTTGCGTCAGCGGCGGGCTGACAACCGGCGGCTCGGCATACGGCGGCGGCGTCGGATCGACGTACGTAGTCGTCGGCGGCGTGACTTCTTCGATGATCATCGGCGGCTGGAGAGCCGTTCGCGTGGTCGTATCGTCACCGTTAATTTCTACCAGCGTGCCCGTCTCCGCCGGCGCAGCGCTCGGCTCGACCGTCTGTACTTCCGGGAGGCCTACCCGCTCCTCTCCTCTGTCCGGCATGTTCGCCATCACTACCCAGGCGATCACGATCAGGCCGACGATGACGACAGGCACGACCCACCAGGGAGCGGACGATCGCGATTCGACCGGACGCTTCGTGGGTGGCGGAACCGGTACAGCTGCCCTCGCCGGTTCGGAGGCGGAGTCAGCAAGAGTGATGACGGCGGTACCGCACTTCGGACAGAAACGGGCGCCGGGCGGTACTGGAGCGCCGCAGATGGTGCAGGGTTTCATTAACCTGCTATCGAGGCAGGAACCGTGCCGTCCTCAGGATGCTGACTCAAGCCCCCGCCATCAGCCGTTTCGTCAACTGAATCTGACCGGTATGGTAGAGGTCGTGTGCCGCGACTCCGTAGACGAGTTGCAGTTTGCTCGGGTTGCTCAGATCGCCATCACCCATCGCCTCGACCGCTGATCGCAGCTCCTGATGCTGCTCGTCGAGCAGCGTTACAACCTGGCGCCACGACTCCACGTCCGGCCTCGATGGCGATGCGATCCAGTTGCTCCCCTTGATCGGGAACGAGCCCCGCTTCGTCCCCGTCAGGCGTCGGCGGACCGCATACTTCCAGTAGGCAGCATGAACCGTCAGCTCCCAGATGTTGTGGCGCTCCTTCGCTGGCCGCCACAACACCTGATCGGCGGTGAGTCCGCGAATTGCTCCCCGCAGGTTGGTCCCATGCCATCCCCGCTTCCGATAGGCTTCCTCGAGATTCGCAAGCAGCAACGATCTGATCGCTTCCATGAGATCAAGAATAGCTTTCGGTCGGAAAATCTGCAGCAGTTCCCTGGCAGGGCGGCGATAGCATGGCGCTCATGAACGCGGAAGCCGAAGCCTATGTGCGACTCGTCCTCGCGATGGGGCAGCACGATGCCGACTACGTCGATGCGTACTACGGCCCTCCGGAGTGGCGCGACGAAACAGACAAAGAACGGCCGCCACTCGAAACGATTCGCGAGCGAGCGCTCGCGCTGGCCGATCGTCTGGCCGCGACGCCATCTCCGAGCGATTCGCTCGTGTCGCTGCGGCTCTCCTACCTCCGTCGCCAGATCGCAGCTCTGATCGCACGAGCCGGGATGCTGCGGGGAGAGACGTTGAGTTTCGACGAAGAATCGCTTGCGCTCTATGACGCCGTAGCGCCGGCTCTGAGTGAGGAGCACTTCCGTTCGCTGAATGCTTCACTCGACGAAGCGCTCCCGGGAAACGGAAGCCTCGCCGAGCGGCTCGAGGTGTTCCGCCGTTCGTTCGTGATTCCACCCGAGAGGCTCGACAGCGTCTTCACTCGTGCGATCGAAATCTGCCGCTCGAAAACCGCCGAACGGATCGCGCTTCCCGCCGGCGAGACGTTTCGGGTCGAATATGTGACCGGCAAGACGTGGAGCGGATACAACTGGTACCAGGGAAATTTCTCGAGTCTGATCCAGGTCAACACCGACCTCCCCATCTTCATCGACCGCGCGATCGATCTCGCAGCGCACGAAGGCTATCCAGGACATCACATCTACAACGTCCTGCTGGAGAAGAATCTGGTTCGCGACCGCGGCTGGGTGGAGTTCAGCGTTTACGCGCTGTTCAGTCCTCAGTCGCTGATCGCCGAAGGAAGCGCAAATTACGGGATCGATGTCGTCGTCCCGGACAAGACCCGCCTCGAGGTCGAGCGCGAGGAGCTCTTTCCGCTGGCAGGTCTCGATCCCGGTAAGGTGGAGCCTTTCTATCGGGTTCATGATCTCGTCGCGAAGAGCGCCTATGCGGGCAACGAAGCAGCACGCGGCTATCTCGACGGTAAACTCGACTTCGAGGGCGCCGTCGAGTGGCTGACTACTTATGCGCTCATGGAGCCCGATCGCGCCCGCCAGCGCGTTCGCTTCATCGAGCAGTACCGCAGCTACGTCATCAACTACAACCTCGGGCGCGATCTCGTGCGCAACTATGTCGAACGGCTTTGCGGAGGCGACGAGGTGGCCCGGTGGAGAGTGTTCACCGAGTTGCTCTCCTCGCCGCGTTTGCCGTCCGCGCTTGTGTGACCACCCTCACCAAACCCCACAGCGCTCGGCTTCCGCAAGCGCCATGTTGGTTTCGATCGGACAGTTCCAGGCGTCGGCAAACTCCGGCATGTTCTGCAGCGTGAGATTGATCCGTGCGTGCCCCGGGGCATGCGGGTCGGTGAGAGCACGGCGACGTGCCTCCTCGGGTGAAATGTTCTGGGCCCAGATCTGCGCAAAGCCGAGGAAGAATCGCTGCTCGGGGGTGAACCCGTCGAGAACGACGCGCGGCTGACCCTCGAGTGACCGGAGATAGGCCCGCAGGGCGAGTGTGGCACCGCCGAGATCGGCGATCGCCTCACCCGTCACCAGGTCACCCTGCAACCGCAGATCGGGCTCGACCTCCCATTCGCCGTACTGACGCGAGATGCACTCGGCGCGCGCACGGAAGCTCGCGAGATCCCGGTCGCTCCACCAGTTCCTCAGGTTCCCTTCCGCGTCGAACTTCGCTCCCTGATCATCGAACCCGTGCGTCATCTCGTGTCCGATGACCATGCCGATTCCGCCGTAGTTGTACGCCGGATCTGCATTCGGGTCGTAGAACGGAGGCTGGAGAATTCCGGCGGGAAAGGTGATGTCGTTGCGCGTGAGACTGTAGCCCGCGTTGACCGTCGGCGGCGTGAACGATCCCCACTCATTCGAATCATCCGGCTTGCCGATGCGGGCGATGCGATGTTGCACGCTGAACGCACGCGCTGCGGCGACGTTCGCGAAATGCGAGTCTTTCGCAATCGACAACGTCGCGTAGTCGGTCCAGCGATCGGGATGACCGATCCGGCGCCGGAATGCCTCGAGCTTCTGCAGCGCTGCAGCCTGTGTCTCGGCTCCCATCCAGTCGAGCCGCGGAATGTCGTCGCGCAGAACGGCTACCAGGTTGTCGATCAGTTCGCCGAGTTGCTGTTTCGCCTCCGGGGTAAACGTCCGCCGGATGTACTCCTGTCCAAGGAGATCGCCGAGGTACTGGTCGGTGGCACGGACACAACGCTGCCAGCGGGGTTGGATCTGCTGCTGGCCGGAGAGGGTACGGCCGCGGAACTCGAAATCCTGATTGGCGAAGTCGGATGAAAGAAGCGGTGCCGCGGCGTCGAGGATGTTCCAGCGTAGATAGGCTCTCCATGTCTCGACCGGTAGCTCGACAAGTGCCTGTCCTGCCTCCCGGATGAACTCCGGCTGCGCGAGGTTCACCGACCTGAGATCCGGAAGCCCCATGCTCTCGAAGAATGCCGCCCACTCGAGTGCCGGCGCGATCGTCTGAAGCTCGGAAACCGGAGTGATGTGGTAGACGTTCTCGGGCCGGCGTTGATCTGCGCGCGACATCGACGCTCGGGCAAACCGGGTCTCGAGAGCAACTACCCGTTCCGCGTCGGCGCGGGCCACTGCTGGTGCAGCGCCGGCGAGTTCGAAGAGTCTGGCGATATGCGAAACATAGCCTGACCGGATTTCTGCGAATCGCTCGTCCTCACGGAGGTAGTACTCGCGGTCCGGAAGGCCCAGTCCTCCCTGCTGGATGGCTGCGATGACCATCCTGCTGTTGCGGTAGTCGTTCTGCGCGGTGAGACGGAACAAAGGGGTGAGTCCCGTCTGCTGCTGCCGGCGGATCTCAGCGACGATTCCGGCCCTGGTGTTGATCGCCGCGATGCGCTCCAATTCGGGAAGGATCGGCGCCACTCCTCGTGACTCCACAGCCGCCTCGTCCGTGCAGGCGCCCCAGAAGTCGCCGAGCTTGCGAGCATCTCCTTCACCTTCACCGCGCGCAGCCGTCTCGAGGATTTCGCGCAGCGTTGCCCTGTTCCGGTCCGATAGCTCATCGAAGCGGCCGTAGCGCGCGGAGGTGGCGGGAAGTGGGTTAGCCGTGCGCCATCGCCCAACCGCATACTGATAAAAGTCCTCGCAGGGGCTTATCGTCCGGTCCATCTGGGTCAGACCGAAACCATGAGCTCCGATTGCGGGCCGCGGCTTCGGAGCCGGCGCCTGCTGGGCTGGTGGCCGGGAAGCACACGCGGCGACGAAGGCCAGAGAAAGGATCAGGGCGTGTCTCATGGGAGAAGATGCTAACAGGGGCGGGCTCGGAGTTCCTCGGGGTTCCTCGGGGTTCCTCCCCCCGCCAGGGGCGACGGACCTCCGCCGGAAGGTTGCGGGTTGAGCGTTGCCTCACTTGGAACTTGCCGGACACCGACGTCGTTGGAACACGCCAATGCACTCGGCGGCGCTCCATCGCCCCTACCGGGGCTCACCTGACAAACGCCCTGATTCCCAGGGCTTGCGCCCTGGGCTACAGCTACGTCGCGCCTACGGCGCTGGGAACCCGAGGAGCCGAGGAACCCGAGGAACCGATGAAAACTCCCGAAGAACTCCCGAGGAACTCCGAGGAACTCCCGAGGAACTCCGAGGAACTCCGAGGAACTCCGAGGAACTTCGAGGCCCCGAGGAACTGGTGTTCATCCGCTAGAATCGAAGGATGCGTCTGCTTTCCCTTCTCATAGCGTTTGCCCTCACCTTTCCACTGGCAGCTCAGGAGCGACGGTTCGACGCCAAAGCAGTCGACCGGATCGTCACCGATACCATGCGTGCCTGGCAGCTACCAGGAGTCGCGGTGGCGGTCGTACGTAATGACCGCGTTGTATTCGTGGGGGGATATGGGACGACGGGGATCGACAGCGGCGAGGCGGTCACCGCCGATACGCTGTTTCAAATCGCCTCGACGTCGAAGGCGTTCACGAGCACGGCACTCGCGATGCTCGTCGACGAGAAGAAGGTCTCGTGGGACGACCCTGTACGAAAGCATGTCGACTACTTCCGACTGGCCGATCTGTGCGCCGACTCGCAGGTCACCGTACGCGACATCCTGTCGCATCGAACGGGGCTCGGGCGACACGATGAACTGTGGGACAACTCCCCATGGTCGCGCGAAGAGGTCATTCGCAAAGTCGGCCATCTCGACGGGGCGCGCGAATTCAGGAGTGCGTATCAGTATCAGAACATCATGTACATCGCCGCCGGCGAGGTGGTCGCGAACGCGTCGGGCATCAGTTGGGACGATTTCGTTCGCACACGCATCTTTCAGCCACTCGGCATGACGCGGACCACCATCTCCGATGAGGAGTGGGAGCGCTCGCCTCATGCGATCGGACATCGCTATGACGCGAAGAAGGGGCGCACCTGGGTTCAGCCGCCGATCGAGACAGCGACGCTCGGCGCCGCCGGTGCGATCAAATCGACCGCTCGAGACATGGCGCACTGGATTCGGTTCCAACTGGCGGACGGAGTCTTCGGCCAGAATCAACTCGTCAGCCCCCAGTCTCTGGTGGAAACGAAGACCCCTCAGACGATCATCAGGATGCAGCCTTCCACCCGTGAGTCGAATCCCGAGACGCACCTGATCTCCTACGGTCTAGGCTGGGTCATCCAGGATTACCGCGGAGAATTCCTCGTATCGCACGCGGGCGCCCTGAACGGATTCCGGACTCATGTCGACCTTCTACCGAAACGTGATGCCGGATTCGTCGTGATGACGAACTCCGGACGCGGCATCGCTCTGATCGCGCTGCGGAACGCCTTGGCCGACCTGCTCACCGGTAAGGCCGGTCGGGACTGGAACGCCTACTACCTGATGATCGATCGGAGAGCGCAGGAACGGGAGGAAGCCGCGCGGCAGGAGCGGCTCTCGAAGAGACATCCCGACACAACGCCGTCGCATCCGCTCAAAGCCTTTACCGGTACGTTCGAAAGCGCTTCACACGGCACCGCAACCATCGCACTCGACTCCTCCGGTCTCGTGTTCCGCTGGAGCCGGATGGCGATCCCGCTCGTCCACTTCCACTACGACGTCTTCCTTGCTGAGTCGGAGAGCGACTGGGTGGACGAACAGCTCGTGTTCGGTACCGGCAGCGATGGCACCGTCGACTCATTGACCATCTTCGGTCAACGGTTTGGACGAACGACAGAATAACGAAGACGGCAGACAGAGAACTTCAACGCGCCGGTAGGCGCGACGAATGGTAGCCGGTGGTGGAGCGCCAGCGACGCCTCCGGAAGCATGTGACCTAACGGTCGCGCCCCGGGAGGGGCGCTGGAGAGGTTGCCGGTAACATTGTGGTCGATGATCTTCCGGCGCCCCCACCCAGGCCGCACTTGCTGCGCCCGTGCGGTCCGGTGGCGTCGCTTCGCTTCCACCACCGGCTACCATCACCGCGCCTTCAGCGCGCTCCGCGCCGCGTGGCGGCACTGTCCCATCACTTCGTATGGCCAAGCAGACGGAGTTACCGTGCGACCTGCATCACCACGTCGTCGATGATGCGCAGGGCGTCGGCGCCGCTTCCGATGTGATGATTCACGGCAATCGAGAAGTAGCGGAAGTCACCGCGCGGCATCGCGATGATGCCGCTCAGTGCATTCACGCCGGCGACCGTGCCGGTCTTGCCGCGCATGCGATCTTCCAGCGACACGAGACGCGCGCGGAGAGTCCCTTCATTTGCGGGCTGAGCGAGTAGTGACCACCAGAGCCCGCGGCGCGCGGGATGGTTCATCCACCGCAGGATCCGAATGGTGGCCGCCGGTGTCACTAGATTGTCTGGGGCGAGACCCGAGCCGTCGACGAAACGAAACTCGCCAGGATCGAGACCCGCGTCGGTCATGAGAAATCGACGCTCTCGTTCGAGCGCCATCGCGTACGTCAACGGGCCGGCCTCCGGCTCGAGGCCGCTGCGTTTCAGCAGCATCTCGGTGTAGAGATTCTGGCTGTTTTTCAGGACCGTCGTCAGCATCTGCACGATGAACGGCGAGTCGAGCGTATCGATTCGAACATCCCATACACGCGGCTCGGTGTTGACTCGCAGTTCGCCACTGACAGGGATCCCCGCCAGCACCAGTGCCTCGCGAAGTGCAGCCGCTGCGTAAAGAGCGGGGTCGGCAACCGCCCGTCCGTCCGCTGTCTGATTCTCACTCCAGGCGACCGCGTCGACCGGTGCGGCATACCCGCTTCCGATGTTCCCATGCTTCCAGCCACCGGGGATGAGCACGCGATCGAAAAGCGACACATCGACGATCACATCGCGAACCGTCGTGACTCCGCGCGAGCGGAGCGTCGAAGCGACACGCGAGAAATCGGCCGTGCGCTCGTAACGGGCGGAGCCGAGCGTCGGATCGGCGCCGCCTACGACCACCAGATCCTCCCCATCGCGCCAGATCGATGTCTCGAGCCTCGAATCCAGCCCCACGCACGCGGCAATCGCCGCCGCCGAGAACAGCTTCCGGTTGGATGCAGGGATCGTCAGCTTGTCTGCGTTCCGGGAGTAGATCACCTGCCCCGCTTCGTCCTCGACGAGGACCGACCAGAATGCACGGTCGAACGGTGACTGATCCAGCGAGGCGTCGATCGTCGCCGCGAGTGAGGGGGGAGTGGTAGCAGGAGCCGGATGCGTCGCACAGGCGGTCAGCAGACCCGATGTCACGAGAAACAGAAGCGGCGCCGTGAACGCACGGAGGGGGAATCGCACCATCACGCAAAACTCCAGTCTGCGAAGCTGTCGCCGTGCTCGAGATTCACTCGTACCGCGGCCAGGAAGCCGGCGACGTCGGAATCTTTCGGCAACTTCCTGGCCACGGCGTATGCGAGGAGCGTCTGCGCGTAGTCGCGTCCGAGCTCGTAAGGCTCAGGAATCAGATCGGTTCGCATGTCTGCAGATTCTCTCTCATCCGCGTGCGCCGCCGCGTGAATCAATACGGCGCGCACACTGGCGATCGAGCCGCGTTCTTCGATCACCCGTGCGATCAGGCCATCAGGGGAGGCACTCGTCTCTTCGTCGTCCTCGCCGGTCAGCAGTTCGAGCAGCGGCATTCGGAAAAGGGCGTAACGCCCCTTCTCTCCCAGCTTCCCGACGAGTACACGCGCGGTGTCGAGCATCAGGAGCGCGTCACCACGTGCCAGCGACTGCATTGCCGTCTCAGCATCAGGGAGCGCGGCCGAGAGCCACCTCTCTGCCCGGACGCGATCATCGGCGGAGATCGCCGCCTCGAGCTCACCGATGCTCGCAGACTGCGTCGCATCGGTCGCCGGAGGATCGAGCAGCGGAGGCTCACTCCAGGGCTGACGACTCATCGCGGCGTAGCGTGCACACGCGACGAGCAGTCCAACGTTCCAGGCGCCGGACGCATCCCGGAGCTCGTCGACTGCGCGACAGGCCATCACCGCACGCTTTGCATGCTGCGACGGGGCATACGCGAGAACGGCAAACCTCGTAACGGCCAGCCAGAGATCCGCCGCTCCATGTGCCTGGAGAAATGCTTCGACCGCGGAAGGGATTGCACCGAGGTCCCGCTCGATCAACGGCTGATAGAGGGCCTCCGTGCTTCGCTTCACATCGGACATCAGCGCGTGGTGGTGGCCGTCGGAGGTGGAGCTGTCAGAGCCTCGTTTGCCGGCGTTCCTTCCTCCGTGAATTCGCCCTCGCGCTGGGAGCGGTTGTCGTCCTCGACATAGACCGTCTGCGTCATAGCGTCGGTTCCCGTCGCCTCCGGTTGAGGGGCCGCGGGTGCAATCGTCGCTGTGACCTCACCCTGCACCGTTTCTTCGCGCTCCGAGCAAGCTGTGCCGAGGCTCAGCGCCAGGAGGACGACCATTATTCGCATGCCTGCTGTCTTCAAGAAACTATCTCCTATCCGGCTGAAATCGCTGCGGATGCCGGCAAATGCAATTTCGATACAATGCAGCGCCAGATGACGAACCGCGCGCGTGTGGGGATCTTCGGCTGGGGTGTGGTCGCTCCGAAATCCTCAGATATTGAAGCCTTTGAACGCAACCTTCAGAGCGCAGACACCTGGCTGTCCCCCTTCGAGGGCTACGGGCAGTCGAATTTCCTGGTAGGAAATCCGGAATTCGATTTCGAAACATACCACGCATGGTTCGACGCCCGATTTCCCCCTGCCAAGTATTCGCAGCTCGACGAGAAGATGGGACCGATGGTGAAGTACGCGATCGGGGCGTTCATTCAGTCGCTTGGACAGAACCCCGGACTCGAACAGTACCTTCATTCGCTCGGGACCGCCTGTCACGTCTACGTAGGCACGGGACTCGGCGATATCACGATCACCCAGGAGCAGTCGGTACTCTACGACCGCAAACTGCGCCGCTGGAACGCCTTCTGGGCTGCTCCCGAGCGGTGTACCCCTCTCCGCCTTCACCTGGACGGTGAGAAAACCGCCACCTCGGCCCCCCCCAGCCCGGCGGCGCTCGAAGTCGGATCTGAGGACTGGATCGATGCGAAACACCGCTGGGAGGAGTACTGGGCTACCCAGAGTGACGCGCTCAGCACCTACCTGGCCGAAGCACGGCAGGTACATTCCGAACCGGTTCCGGCGTCGTCCGGCTCCGCGAAGCTCTCCACTCTTCGTCAGAAGCTCAACAGAATCCGTCAGCTGAACCGGAAATGGGGATGCCCCGAGGAACCATGGGCCGCGGTCTCTCCTAACCTCCTCTGGAACATTTCCAACATCCCGGCTGCACAGATCTCGATGCTGGGAAAGATCGTCGGCCCCGCATTCGCCCCAATCGCCGCCTGCGCCTCGTTCGGTATCGCTCTGAAGCTCGCCGTCGACGCGATCCATCGCGGAGAGGCGAAAGCAGTGGTGATCGGGATGACCGATCCCCCGCCGCACCCGATGGTGATCTCCGCCTTTTACAACGCCAACGTGCTTTCAGCGGACGCCGACGTTTCGCGGCCACTGACCGGCCTGAAAGGGACACACATCGCCGGCGGGTCGTGCGTCTGGATCGTCGGCGACGCCGACGAGATGAGGGCGCAGGGTTTCACTCCGCTTGGGATGGAGATTCTCGGGGTCGGTATGTCGTCTGATGCGCATCACATCATCACGCCCTCCAAAGGGGGCCCACAGCTCGCGATCCGCGCGGCTCTTCAAGACGCTCAGACGAGCGACATTGCCACGTGGGACATGCATGCGACCGCGACTCCCGGAGATGCTTCTGAGATCGAAAACTCCCTCGAGATGCTCCATCCCGACGTGATCTTCACCGCCCGGAAGGGGACCTTCGGTCATGGAATGTCGGTAGGCGGCGGCTGGGAGCTCACCGCGCAGCACATGGGAGTAGCCAGGGGGAGGCTGTTCCCGATGCCGCTGACCGAGGGAGAGCTTCATGCGGACGTGAAGGTTCACGCGGCAAGAATCGTCGATCGCGATGGTTGCGTCGTGAGGCGTGGACTGAGCGGCAAACTCAGCATGGGAGTCGGTGGGATCAATTCGTGCGTGATCTCGCGTCCCTGGGAGCAGGACGATCCGGCGACCGGTCCAGAGGAATGAAAACGACGACGGCGCCTCGAAAGGCGCCGTCAGTAAACGATCCCCGCAGGTTTCTGCAGAGAGTACAGCTGTGGGCTAGACGATCGTGACGTTCTGAGCCTGCAGGCCCTTGGGGCCCTGGGCGACGTCGAACTCGACCTGGGCGCCTTCCTGCAGGGAGCGGAAGCCGGCGCTCTGAATGGCGCTGAAGTGAACGAACACGTCCTCGCCACCTTCGGTCGTGATGAAGCCGAAGCCCTTCGCATCGTTGAACCACTTGACTGTTCCGTTTTGACGCATGGTTTGGGATCTCCTTTCGCGAAACTATGCTGCCGAGGGAGATCCACAAGACTGCGAAATCTCTTCAGAAGCGGAATACGGAACATCAGAGGACGCAGATGAAATTCCGCGACCCTCACCTCAGCTTCGCGAGACCCCTCGGCATCGCCTTGACCAGAGCATTTTCCCGATCGATCCCATGGCGTTTGTCGAGCATGGTCTGCCGGATGTAGTCGAGGAGCATGGAGAACTCCATATCGGCCTCGTTCATCATCCGCGCGAGCCGGAGAACGACTTCGACACCGGCGAGGTTCACGCCGAGATCCCTGGTCAGCGTGAGAATCATCTCCAGCTTCCTGATCTCATCTTCACCGTACAGCCGCGTATTGCCGGCCGTTCTCGACGGTTTGATCAACCCCTCACGCTCATAGAGCCGAAGCGTCTGCGGATGGATGTTGTATCTCTCCGAGATGATCGAGATCATGACGAATCCATCGGATCTGCGGCGTCCCATCTGAGCTCCCCTTTTCCGATCTCGGCAACGTGCGACTCCTGACAGCGGACCTGGCTGCGTCACCCCCTGGTGACGCAGC
This sequence comes from Thermoanaerobaculia bacterium, assembly GCA_036385045.1. Lineage (GTDB taxonomy): Bacteria > Acidobacteriota > Thermoanaerobaculia > Gp7-AA8 > Gp7-AA8 > QHVT01. The sequence continues at coordinate 15,357 of DASVLC010000022.1, forward strand.
CCGTTATATCCCTACTACTTGTTCTCGTCGACGACCTCGGCTTCGATGACGTCGTCCTTCGACGAAGCACCGGCTCCGCTGGCACCCGGGTCTCCGCCATCGGCGCCACCCCCGCCGCCCTGGGACGACGAAGCCTGCTGGTACATCACCTCGGCGAGTTTGTGTGACGCCTTCTGGAGCGCGTCGGTGGCGGCACGCATCGCATCGACGTCACCCTGCTCCATCGCCTTCCTGGCATCGCCGATTGCACTCTCGAGTGACTGGACGTCCGCTCCAGCGATTTTCTCGCGGTTCTCGCTCAGCATCTTCTCGACCTGATAGACCAGCGAGTCGAGCTGGTTCTTGACCTCGACTTCCTCGCGGCGCTTGCGGTCTTCATCCGCGTGAGATTCCGCGTCCTTCACGAGACGCTCGACGTCATCCTTCGAGAGACCGGACGAGCTGGTGATCGTGATCTTCTGCTCTTTCCCGGTCCCCAGATCCTTCGCCGAAACGTTCATGATGCCGTTTGCGTCGATGTCGAACGTGACCTCGACCTGCGGTACGCCTCGCGGCGCGGGAGGAATCCCGACGAGATGGAAAGCTCCCAGAAGCTTGTTCGCAGAGGCAATCTCGCGCTCTCCCTGGTGAACCTTGATCTCGACCGATGTCTGATTGTCCGCCGCCGTCGAGAAGGTTTCCGACTTGCGCGTGGGGATCGTCGTGTTGCGCTCGATCAGCCGCGTCATGACCCCACCGAGCGTCTCGATGCCGAGCGAGAGCGGAGTCACGTCGAGCAGGAGAACATCCTTCACGTCGCCACCCAGCACGCCGCCCTGGACCGCTGCACCGACTGCGACCACCTCGTCCGGGTTGACGCCCTTGTGAGGCTCCTTGCCGAAGTAGTCCTTGACCGCCTGCTGAACCATCGGGATCCGGGTGGAACCACCCACCAGAACGACCTCATCGATCTTCTTGGGGTCGACGCCGGCATCGGCGAGCGCCTGCCTCACCGGGCCCATCGTCTTCTGCACGATGTCGCCGATGAGCTGCTCGAACTTTGCGCGCGTGAGCGACATGTTGAGATGCTTCGGACCCGATGCGTCCGCGGTGATGAACGGCAGATTGACGTCGGTCGACATCGTCGAGGACAGCTCGATCTTCGCCTTCTCTGCCGCTTCTCTCAGACGCTGCAGAGCCATCTTGTCCTTCGAGAGGTCGATGCCCTGGTCCTTGCGAAACTCTTCCACGATCCAGTCGATGAGACGCTGATCGACGTTGTCACCGCCGAGATGCGTGTCTCCGTTGGTCGACTTCACCTCGACGACACCGTCGCCCACCTCGAGGATCGAGATGTCGAAGGTTCCGCCGCCAAAGTCGTAAACGGCGATCGTCTCGTTCGTTTTCTTGTCGAGACCGTACGCGAGAGCCGCTGCCGTCGGCTCGTTGACGAGGCGTTCGACCTTCAGCCCGGCGATCTCGCCAGCGTCTTTGGTTGCCTGCCGCTGCGAGTCGTTGAAGTACGCAGGAACGGTAATGACTGCCCGCTCCACCTTCTCACCGAGATAGTCCTCAGCCGCCTGCTTGAGCTTCTGCAGGATCATGGCGGAGATCTCCGGCGGCGAGTACATCTTGCTCTGCACGTCGATCCGCACGTCGTTGTTCGACGCCTGGGTGACCTTGTAGGGCACCATCTTCATCTCTTCGTTGACTTCCTGGAACTTGCGACCCATGAAGCGTTTGATCGAAAAGACGGTATTTTCGGGATTCGTGACCGCTTGCCGCTTCGCGACCTGACCGACGAGGCGCTCGCCGTTCTTGGCAAATCCGACCACCGACGGGGTAATCCGGCTCCCCTCGGCGTTCACGATGACTTTAGGCTCGTTGCCTTCCATGACGGCGACGACGGAGTTCGTCGTCCCGAGGTCGATGCCGATAATTTTCGACATAATCTATTCTCCTTCCACGACTTGAGAGGCGGCAACGTAAGGTTGAGCGTCTCGTTGTCACATTCAGTTATTTCAGCAAACCTGAGTCTAGCATTGTAAATTTCCGAGGCGCAAGGAGTAGACCTCGCTCGTCCACTTGTTATCATGTCCTGCCGCGACTGCCAGTCAGAGATAGCTGGGATTGGCTTCCGGTATGAAGATGCGTTCTACGAGAATCGGAGGGGTATTTCGATGAGTCAGTTTCCGTATCAACCTCAGCAACAGCAGCCGGCATGGGTCGAGGGGCGCACCGCGCAGACCGCAGAGCGGGAGCGCGAATTCATCCGCTCGGTCTACGGCTGGATGTTCGGCGGGCTGCTTCTGACAGCCGCGGCGTCGCTTTGGGTCGTGATGTCACCGGCAATGCAGCGGATCGTCTCGAGCACCTGGTTGTTTCTGGTGATCGCCGAGCTCGGAATCGTCTTTTTCCTTTCGTTCCGGATCATGAAGATGTCGGCCGGGGCGGCGGCTTCGGCGTTCCTGGTCTTCTCGCTGCTGAACGGCCTCACGCTCAGTGCGATCTTCTTCGTCTACACCACTGCGTCGATCTTCCAGGCCTTCGTGAGTGCGGGCGCGATGTTCGGCGCGATGAGCGTGTACGGCTACGTAACGAAGCGCGACCTCACCTCGTGGGGCTCATTCTTCTTCATGGGCCTGATCGGAATTCTGATCACAATGGTGATCAACTACTTCCTCAAGTCGACGGCGCTCGGATACGCGATCTCGATCATCGGCGTGTTCGTGTTTCTGGGCTTGACGGCCTACGACACGCAGAAGCTGAAGTCGTACGCCACGGCGACGGAGATGCGAGAGAACCTCGCGGTCATCGGAGCGCTCGCGCTCTATCTCGATTTCGTGAATCTCTTCCTGATGATGCTGAGACTCTTCGGCAACCGCAGATAGCGGGCGATTGAAACCGCGCCGCCGGGCTTGCCCGGCGGCGACATCGTTCAGCGCGGCCGGGCTCATGCCGCGCGGCGTCGTGCTGTTCTTCCGAGCATCCGCTTCCGTGTGAGCGCGTTCTCCACCGCATAAGCCGAAATCGTCGTTATCGAAGTAGACATAAATCGATTCCAGCCGGCGGCTCCACGGCAACAGCGAAAGAAACGACTCGAGGCGCTCGACATTCACGTTCCATCGCGGAGGCAACTGCCAGAGAATCGGGTCTCCGGTCTTGAGCACTGCGGGGTAGTAACGGCCGAGCCAGTGCCGGTAGTGATATCCGGAGGTTCCGATGCGTATCTCTGCGGCGATGGCGTTCGTTCGATCAGGCGTTGCGAACCGGTAACGTGCCGGCGCCGGGAGGCAGCCGGCACGTTTGAGGTCACTGAGAATTCGTCAACAGGAGGCGGCCATCCGCAGCCCGCACCAGCCGTACCGGTAAAGTAGTCGTGCCAGAGGTCGCGGGCGACGCCTGCAGCGGCGTCCGCACTGACTGCGAGGAAGCAGCGTCAAGACTGCCGTTCGCACCGATCGCGCGCGAGGTCGAGCTCATTGTCAGCGGTGGAAGCTGTCCGGAAAATGTTGTCGGAGAAGGTGTCATACCGGAAGCCGTCGTTACCGGCATCGTCACCGCCGTCCCGACCGAGGGCGTCGCGATACTACCGGTCGCTCCGGCAAACGTGCCGACCGGCACCCCGCTCGCAGCAACCGTCGGCGAGGGAGCGAGTCCGGCCGGGACGTTCATGACAACGCCGTCGCCTCGCCTGATCACCCCACCGCCAGGAACGGCAAAGCCCTCGGCGGCGACGGCCCCGAGAAGTGCATCCACGTCAGCAACGTCGGCGGCAAGATCAGCGACGCCGACGAGCGGAGTCGCCGGTGAGCTGATCGAAGAGTTGATGGTGATCTGTGGGTTGGTCAGCAGAGACGGGTTGGGAAGCTGGCCGTACGGAAGGGCTGCGGAGTAGCTCGGCGCCGGGAACTCTGCCGGATCTGCGGGACCGAGCTCTCTGACAGACGGAGTCGCTTCGATCCGCGCCATCATTCCGGCGACCTGATCGGCCGGAACATGATAGGTCGACCCATCGCCCGAGAATGACGACGTCATCGGCGGGACCGTCGGCGGGTGCTCCGAGCCGCTCATAACCCCTGAAGTCGGCGTCACGCGGATCGCGGGATCGGACCGTCCCGGCTGGCCGTCGCCGAGGTTGCGGTTGGTCGTACATCCGACGACAGCCAGTGATGTCGTCAGCGAAACTGCCAGCAGCGCACGCGCAGTGCGCTGCGAAATCAACGTTCGTATTTTCAATGCTTTATACATGAGGTCTCCTTGGTCAGTGCAGCGCTGGAACACTCTTATTGTGAGCAATGGACGTGCCCCGCAATCCGCTCGCAAACGCCGCAGTGGTCAGGACCTGCTCTCCGTTCAGCTACCGGACTGAGCCTTCGAGCGTCCGGAGCTCTCGAAGGATCTCCTCGCTGCCGGGATCGAGACGGAGGGCGGCGCGATACTCGGCCGCGGCGCCAGCGAGATCGCCGGACAATCGAAGGTACCGTGCCCGAAGCAGCAGCACCGCGCGATACGCGGGCAGAACCTCGGTGACTACCACGTCGTCGGCTTCGTAACGGATCGTCCCGTCCGCGAGGCCGGCGAGATCGATCTCGGTGAGGGTGACGTCCCGCACCCGCCCGCGCGGCAGCACCGCAACGGCGATCCCTCGCGGCAGAAGCTCGTAGTCGGACGCCAGCCTCCGAACGAAATTCTGATCGACCGGATTGCGACTGTAGGCGATGTCCTGCGTCAGATAGACAGCGACTCCTCGCTCGACATGCGCCCCGATCACGGCAAGGAGCAGTGCATCGAAGCTGCTGTCGAGCGCGGTGCGGACAGCCGGGTCATGATACGAGGAAGGATCGTCACGCAGCATCGCCAGGTAGGGCCTGAGAACACTCAGCTCTTCCTGGACGTGGGTGAAGAGCTCAGGGTGCCGGCGTTCCACCTGCTCCACGTACCAGGGGCGCATGAGCAGATGCCAGTGAAGCGACCGGACATCTTGCCGCAGCCGCTCCACTTCCTGAAAGTAGAAGACCGGACCATAGAGTTGTTCGTCAGCCGTGATTAACAACGCGTTCTGTTCGATGCCGCGCAGGGCGTTCTCGACGTAACGCTGCGGAACCCGCCAGTCCGAACGGTCACGGTACGGCGAGTTGGCGACGGCGGAGAGGAGAGGCAGAGCAAAGAACAGCGTCAGGAGCGCCGGCCGTTCTCGCGAGATGGCAGCGGCACCGAGAGCTGCCGCAAGTGCGATGGCGAAGAACGCCGGCAGAAGGTAGGCATCCCTGTCATTGTGAATCGGATAGATAAAGAGCCAGGAGCAAGCCGCCACTGCTGCGAGAACCAGCAGCCAGAAGAGTGATCGGTCGGATCGCACGATGGCAATCAGACCGATGGCGGCGAGCAGCAGGACGAGATGAAAGGAGCCGAATTCGCGCCCCGCGAGACTGGCTACCACCTCGAGTTGAGAGCTGCTGGCCGTCGTCGAGACGAACGATCGGAATTGCGCCGCGGTGACGTGCTGAATGAACTTCGCGACCGTCGAAGGATCGCCCCAGTTCAGTACCGGATTTCGCATCGCCGCGAACGGCAGGTACGAGTACACCGCAATGAGGCCGGCCACCGATACCGCCGTCGCCGTAGCAAAAGTCCGGCTGCGGAGCAACCGCAGGCCGCGCGTTCGCAGGACGAAAACGGCGATCGCCGGCAGCATCAGTCCGACCGTCACATGATGGACCCCGAGCGCGAGCCCGAAGACCAGCGCCGCGACGTACACCTCACGATCGCGCTCAGTCCGACGCCACCGCAGCAGCAGCCAGAAGATCGTCACAATCAGAAACGTGTTGAGCGCATAGACCTCGGCAAGTGTCGCGTAACCCCATAGCGTTCTGCCGGAGAGGAGAAGCGCGCCGGCAAGGACCATCGTCAACAGAACCAGCATGGCCGGCGGTTCTGCAGGCTTGCTCCTGTTGCGCGCGGGACGGTACAAGAGCGCCTCCCCTGCCGCGAGAGCTGCCATTCCGCACGCTGCGGCTGCGAAAAACGCCGACGCGACGTTCACCCGCCATGCGACGCTTCCTACAGGGATGAGTAGCGTCGCCAGTTTCGTCAGGATCAGATAGAGCGGGAAACCAGGGGGGTGAGCGTTTCCTCCCGACCATGCCGCCACGGTGAGCAGGCCGCTGTCGATGAATGCGACTGACGGCGCAAGGGTGATGAGGTATACCGAAAGGGCGACGATGAAGACCGCGGCCGCGACGCTGTAGTGGACGCGATTCACGGCAGCGAACAGTAGCACGGGCCTCGCTCACCCGTGTTTGGCAACCGGGGCGCCCGTTGTCAGGCACCACCGGTTGCGCACGAACACTTTGACGGATGTCAGCGGACCGGCTGGTTGCGCTCCCGGTAGCCGCTGCCACCGGTAGCCGCCGTGCCCGAAGCGTTTCGCACTCCTGATACGTGGAAGCTCGTGTCGATGCTGCGAATCTGATTGGACAGACGGAAAAGACCGTTGTTCACATCATCGCGCAGATGAAAAGGGTTGACGTCGATACGCGTGCCGTCACGTTGAAGGTTACGAATGTCCTCGTCGCTGAGACGCGCAAGATCTTCAATCGAGTTGATCCGGATCGTTCGTCGCTCGGTTTCGCGCGTCTCGACCACGGTCTCTCGGCGTGTCACCTGCGGAGTGCGTTCGATGATTTCCCCGTTCGGGCCGACATCGATCACTCGAGGACGGGCAGGAACGAACACCGCGCCATCATCCATTGAGGGTCGAACCCGCTCGAGACGGTTGATGTCGCTGACTTGTGGACTTCGCGTGTCGATTCCCTGTGCTTCAGCCGGCGTTGACACGACGCCTGCCACAACGGACACCACGGCCACGACGATCAGCGCGGCCACAAGATAGGTTGCCAGAAATTTGAAGATTGCCACGATATCTCCTATGAGTGCCTTCAGGCGCTCATTGGTTATTAGTAGCAACTAGGATGCCGTCCTGACGGGTCTGCCCGATTCGGGAACAGCAGTTGCTGAGGTCCCCATCCGGAGGATCAATATGCACAAGAAAACGACCGCAATCTGGCTTCTACTAGTTGTGGCGCTGATGGCAAGCGCCTGCTCCATGAACCGGCAGATGCCGGCAGAACTCGATGGCCCAGCGCTGGAAGCCGACGTCAGGGCCGCGATCGCCACCGCCGTTCCCGGGAAGACCTTTTCCCTCAGCGTCGACACGACGTCAGATGGACACGTCAAGCTCTCCGGGCACGTCGACAGCGCCAGCGACCGTGACGCCATCGTCAGCCGCGTTCGGCAGGTCAACGGCGTTCGCAGCGTCGACGCAACACAGCTTCACGTTCAGTAGTGGACCGGGGGATCCGTTTCTGCGGGTTCCTCGGAGTTCCTCGGTTCCTCGGAGTTCCTCGGAGTTCCTCGGAGGAACCGAGGCCCTGCTCGTGGCACTCATCCTGCTCGACGTGAGTTCATGAGAATTCTCGTCACAGGTGGTACTGGTGTCATTGGAGAAGGAGCAATCCCCGAGTTGATCGCTCGAGGACATCAGATTCGCCTCTTCTCCCGGCATGCAGAAGAAGATTCCAGGCAATGGCCCGGCACTGAAGCGACTACGGGAAGTGTGACGGACGCCGAGTCGCTGAGAGGCGTCGCTGGAGAGTGCGATGCCGTTCTCCACATCGCTGGAATTGCCCAGGAGGACCCACCGGACATCACATTCACCGCGGTCAACGTGGAAGGTACGCGATGGGTGATCGAGGAGGCGCAGCGCGCCGGCGCACATCGCTTCATCTATGTGTCATCCCTCGGAGCCGACGTTGGCGAGTCGGATTACCACCGCTCGAAACGCGAAGCCGAGGAACTGGTCCGCGCGTCCGGCCTGCGCTGGACGATCGTCCGTCCAGGTAACGTCTACGGCCCGGGCGACGAAGTCATCTCGACGATCCTGAAGATGGTCCGCACCCTGCCCGCCGTCCCTGTCATCGACGGAGGAGAGCAGGAGTTCCAGCCCGTGTGGCACGAAGATCTCGCGAAGATCCTGGCTGCGACCATCGAGAGAGACGATCTCGATGGAAAGACTCTGGAAGCAGTCGGGCCGGACACGACGACGACCAACGATCTGCTGACCCGCTTCGGACGGATCACCGGGCGGGAGCCCGCACGGATCCCTGTGCCGATGGCGCTCGCGCAGCTCGCGACCAGTCTCTCGTCGATCATCGAGCTTCCGATCGACGACAACAAACTGACGATGCTGAAGGAGGAGAACCTCCTTCGTGGAAAGGATGCCTCCACCGTCCTCGGAATCATGACAACGCCGCTCGACGTGGGGCTGGAGGCGCTGGCAGAGGCGATACCCGAAGCGGTTCCCGAAGAAGGCTTCGGATCGCTCGAGCACAAGCATTTCCATGCTGACATTAGTGGGTCGCGCCACTCCCCGGCGACCCTGATGTCATTGTTCAAGGAACGGGTGACCGACGTGATGCCGATCGAGTTCGCGGCCGAGCCCGACGCGCCGACTCGTGTCGAGAAGGGAGCGACAATGACGGCTGCGCTGCCGATGCGGGGCCACGTCCAGATCCGCGTGGTCATCGCGGAGCCGTCACGCGTCGTTTTTGCCACTATCGAAGGGCACCCTCTATCTGGCATCGTCGAGTTCACCACGACAGAGACGACGGCCGGGGTGCGCTTCGCGGTCGATACCTATACCCGGGCGTCGAACGTGTTCGACTGGTTCGCACTGAAGACCGTCGGCGCGCTAGCACAGACGAAAAACTGGCAGACCGTCGTGCAGCGAATGATCGAGGCGAGCGGCGGGACGTCTGACGGCGTTCACTATGAGAGACAGACACTCTCAGACGACGAGGCCGAGAGCGTTGAGAGAAGAGTGCGATCGATGGTCGATGCGCGGAAACAGGAAGAAACCGCGGAGGCAACGGCAAGCGAGCGTGCCGATCAGGCGCGTTGACGGGGACTCATCGCTTCCCAAGGCGCGAACCAGAGGTACCGGTAATGCGCGATCTGCCGAACACATTTCGCAGGACGCTGCGCGCAGCCCAGTAACCACACATCCCATGAACTCCCCCGCCGGGCGGCGTAGAGCTCGAACAGAGAAAGATCCTGTCGTTTGGCGTGGCATAGGGGTCGAACGAAGGGAAGGGCCGCGAGAGAAACTGGCTCATCGTGTTCGAGCCTCCGCCGATATCTCCACCGACGAGATTCGCGTTGTGCTCTTCGTACTGCGCAGTGTTGATCGTTCTGCGTGCGAGGATCAGGTCGCGAAATCCAGGAGCAAACCGCTCGATCTGGCGCTCAATGCGATCGGTGACATCTTCAGTCGAGCCGTTCGGGACGTGACAGTACGCCCAGCCCGTGTGCTTCCCCACCGGAGCTCGTGACGTGTCGAAGATGCTCTGCTGCGCGACGAGGACGAACGGCCGGTCGGTCATCCGCCCATGAAAGACCGCATGCTCATGCTCGGCGATCTCCTCGATCGTCCCGCCAACATGCACAGTCGCACTTCGGGAGCATGCGGCGGCCTTCCATGGCACCGGACCGTCGAGCGCCCAGTCGATCTTGAACACTCCCGGACCGTAGCGAAACCGGCGCAGTTTGCGCCTGTACCCCGGCGGCAGGTCATCGCCTGCAATCGCCTCCAGCTGACGCGGAGTTACATCAAACAGGATCGCGCGGCTGGGGGGCACGTCCGCGACAGTCCGGACCGGGTGATTGACACGGATTTCCCCTCCCAGTGTGAGGAGATAGGCAGCCATGGCGTCGACGATCGCCACGGATCCGCCGACGGCGGCCGGCCAGCCTGTCGCGTGACCCGCGAGCATCAGAGCGAGACCGAACGAGGCTGAGCCGATCCTGTCAAGAGGAAGGAATGAATGAGCGGCCGACCCGGCGAGCAGCGCCTTCGCTTCCCTGGTCGCGAAGCGACCTGCCAGCGAAGTCGCAGACCGGAGTCCCAGAAGACCAAATCGAGCGAGAAGGAACGGGTGGCGCGGAGGCGGCCAGGACACGATCGGCCTCAGAATATCGTCGAAAACTCTCGCCGGATCTGCAGCGAACGGCGCCATGAGCCGGCGGTAGGCACCCGCATCCTCGCCAAGTCCGTCGGCCGTCGACTCGAGCGAAAACTGCAGCGAGGCCGCGGTGCCATCGTCGAAGGGGTGAGCGATCGCCGAGGGGGAGAAGGCCCAGGCGAGACCATGGTCGGCGAGAGGGAGATCGCGCAGGAAAGGGGAAACGACACCCATCGGATGGATTGCCGAGCAGATGTCGTGACGAAATCCTGGCAGGGTCGACTCTTCAGTACGAGCACCACCGCCGATCGTTGCTTTTGCTTCGAGGACCAGGACGCTGAGCCCTTCGCGCGCGAGAGCGATGGCGGCGGCCAGACCGTTCGGCCCTGAGCCTACGACCGCGACATCGTGTTTCATCACCCGTCCGTCGTTCATTTTTTCGAAGCACCCCGAAAAAAGATGCGCTTGTGTCCGTCACTGAATGCGGGAGGGGTCCATGCACGCGTTACCCGGTATCGAAGGATCAGGGCCAGGAGACGAAATCGAGACGATCGGCATCTCACTCGGCCAGTTCGAGTACCTGCAGGAGCTGGCGCGGCAGACGAAGCCGGACAGCCCCGATTCCTTCGCCTTGCCACACCTCATCCGATCCATCCTCGAATACTTCGAAGACAGAGGCCTCGACCTCACCGATGCGTTCGATGAGGAAGCAATTGCCCGCCTGGGCGCAGCACGGCTGCGCGAGTCTCAGACGCCTAACGGCTCAGAAAACGTCAGCGCCGTTTCTTCGTGCTCGTCAGCAGCTCGACGATCGTGTCGAGAGAATCGGCCTGCGAGAGGTCGACTCCGCTCTGGAACGCCGCCTCGATGAGTCCCCGGATGATCTCGGCCCGGCTGATTGCCTTGCCATGCTTCAAACGGATGTCGATCGCAAGGCGATCAAGGTAGGCCACGTGTCGATCGAGCAGTACCACCGTTATCTTTGCCCATGGTTCCGTGTGAACGATAGGGCGACCGCGATTGCTTTTGGCTGGGCTCACAAATGACTCCTCTCAAATTGGCCGCTGTAGAAATATAGTTCCATCATTAGCGCAACGCTACCTGGCGCGTTCGTAGCGCTCCTGTGAGCATCCACGCGGCCCGGCATATTCTGGACGTTTTGGACCGATTAACTGCTGTCGAATCCCGTGATCCGTTCAACAATATTAACCGCTCGGCCACCAATCGCAACAGCTGAGGTTGGATCGAGACCGATTTGACACCGTTTCGCACTTCGCGGCTGGTTCGGACCTGTGGAGAAAACCTTCCCCGAATCTTCTACCAGCCGGTCGTCAATAAAGCGCTTCAGGAAAATTCAGAATTCGTGATCCAAATCACACGCTCGGAGAACGAGAAGCGTAAAATGCGCCCAGACTGACAGATGCGGCTAAAACGGGGGCGTAAAGCCCCCTTTTTCGTTGGCGGGATTCACAAAGTCCTGTCGCCGCTTCAGGGTCGCGAGCTGAGAACGCAGCTCGCTGGTGCGTGGCTCGCGCTTTCATGGGCACGGGCAGGGTGTGTCGAGACCGGCGGCGCCTTGCGTCGCCGGTCTCTCGTTTTTACGGCACTTACTGAACTCGACGCCGCACGTCCTGGAACTGCGGCTCATCGGTGATCATCCCGCCTCTTGATGCAAGCTGCGCTGCGCGCTGTTCCGAGATCCGGATCCGATCCTCCGTCGTCGGATGGGTAGAGAAGAACTGCTCGACGCGACCGGGCTGGCTTCGGCTCTGCTCCTGGAGTTTCCGGAACATGGCGGCCATCCCACGCGGATCGTATCCGGCGTCGTACATGTACCGGATGCCGAGGTCGTCTGCTTCTCGTTCGGCCTCACGGCTGAAACTGGCCAGTGCGCCTCCGGCTGCAATCTGCGCGGCGATCTGCTGGACGGCTCCCGGGTTCTGGCCAAGTACCAGCCCCGCAAGTACGCTCAGCCCGTATTGACGGGAGAGTTGCTGGGTGGAGTGGCGCGCCGTGATGTGACTGATCTCATGCGCCACGACGCCGGCGAGCTGGGATGCGTTATCCGCATTCGCCAGCAGACCACTGTGAATGTAGACGTGTCCGCCAGGAACTGCAAAGGCGTTGATCGAGTCGTCCTGGACCACATAAAAGTTCCAGGGAAGCTGATTGAAGGGAGCCGGTGTACGCGCGACGATTCGCTGGCCCATGTTCCGGACGTAAGCATTCACCGTCGGATCGGTATTGAAGCGAACCTGGCGAGCGACATCCTGCGAGACCTGCTGACCCAGCTGCCACTCTTCTTCGAGGGAGATGAGGTTGAATCCGCCGCCGCTCGATCCGCATCCCGCGGTAAACAGCAGTGTGAGTAGTAGAGCGAGTGTGGTGCGTTTGTACATGCAACGGCAGGGTGCAAATAAAGCGCCCGGTGCACGACACTTTCCCTCTCCTGCTGCTCGAAGGGGTCCGCACGCGGCCGCTCTGCGACAAACTCACGATTGCGGTGAGTTCGCGCCACACTGGGCTCAGAGTTGAGAACTACCGGCGAACCACGCGTGACCTCGCCGCGGCCGGGCGATGCACGCGCAGTGCTCCCGTAAGGGCTGCCGCCTCTGTCCCGCTCTGCACGAGGATCACCGCTGATCCCGGAAGAGCATCTCCTTCGAGCGTGTAGGTCGCGCGCACGTAGTTCGCCGCCCACGAGAAGTCGGAGGTCCGGCGGAATGATGGGTTCAGAACCTCGAACTGTGTCATACCGCTGGTGAAACCATCCCCTCCTACTGCAAGGGTGAAGGTATCGCCCGGCTTCACCGAAATCGGGGCGCTCGAGAGGCTGATCTCATGACTCGAAACGGCAGCGCTGCCGACCCAGCGGGGATTGAGAGCGATCAGGCCAGTCGTGGTGAGAACGAGATTGCCGTAGACCTTCCCGCTTTCGACCTCGAGCGGCGAGTTGAAGAATTCGGTCGGGAAAGAGAAGGACTTCGCCTGACGCCAACTGCCCTGCAGCGCATCGGGGCTTACAGGACCATCCAGAGGCTCGACGTATAGGCGGTAGCGGCCGCGCGGAATCCCGGTCAGAGTGAACTCGCCGGCGCTGTTCGTCAGTACCGTCCCGACCGCATGGCCGAGCTCGTTGACGGCGACGACCTGACCGCCGTAGATTCCGCCGCTGTCACCGACCACACGGCCGGTAAGAGTCGCACCGAGCATCGGAGGCTCGATCTGAGAGTAAGCGGCGCGGATCGCGATCACATCATCGCTGTCGAGCTCGGCCGGCCCGCTGCCCGCACTCACGTACGGATACATCACCGCCGAGATCACGGCTGAATGGTCGAGGCCAAGCGTATGCCCCACCTCGTGATGGAGGGCGAGCGGGGCGTTGACCGCGCCATCGAACAATGCCTGGTCGACCTGGATGCTCGCCTTCAGCATGCGCCCGTTGGTCGCGTCAAAGGTGTAGGTCGTCACGGCTGCAGCCCCCTGGTCCCTGAACAGCCCAGCGGCCAGCGAAACTCTTATCTTCTCTGTGGTCGACCCGTCAGACGCAACAGGCGCGAACTGGACGCGAGCATCGGGGATCTCCGTCCACGCCGTGAATGCACGCTCGACCATCTCCCGGGCCGAAGGGTGGGCCGCCACCACCTTCGGATCGATCTCGTACCGAAGGGGAAATGCTTCGGGAGCCCACGCGATGGCGGTCGGGGCCCCGTTAATCTCGAATGTCATTCGCGTCGCCGCGAAAAGCGGCAGAGCCAGCAGCAGCGTCGCGAGGAGCAGTGGAAATCGAAGGGACATTGAGCACCTCGGCTGCAACCGGAATGCCACGAGTGAAGGGATCAGCGAGCGATCGCGACTAGATCGATCTCGACCGCGGCGCCGCGGGGCAGCTGGCTCAGTCCGACCGTAGTACGAGCCGGTTTGTGAGTCCCGAAATACTCCGCGTAGATCGCGTTGAGCACCTGAAAATTCGCGAGGTCGGTCAGGTAGACCGTCGCCTTGATCACCTGTTCGAATCCGCTTCCCGCCTCCCGAAGCACGGCTTCGAGATTGCGGAAAACGCGGTGAACCTGTTCTTCGAAGCTGCCGTCGACCAGGTTCCCGGTCGCCGGATCGAGAGCGATCTGACCGGACGTGTAGACGAGTCCGTTCACCTTGATTGCCTGAGAATATGGGCCGATCGCCTGGGGTGCATCGTTCGTCGCAATGAAGTCCATCGTAGGTGCGGTCCTTTCCGGGCGCGCAGTATAGCTATAATTGCCCGTACCACGGAGATCGGCCAACCGCGATGACTTACTCAGGGAACTCCTCTTTGCCTCCTGCGGTTCAGGACCGCGTACTCTCGACGTTCGAGCAGGCGCTGAACTTGTACCGGCAGGGACGCACCGCCGAAGTCGTAGCCGGATGCAACCTGATCAGTCAGATGGATCCGACGTTCGAACCTGCAAGACAGCTGCTACAGAAGGTGGAGAACCCCTCTCTGCCGATCGAGGTCGACGCGCTCGTGCCCAGGACGAGTGGCGACCCCATCCAGCCGGCGCGTGATGCGATGGCGGCCCGCGACTTTCAACGCGTGATTCACGTCACCACGGAGATCCTCACCGACGATCTCCTCAATGACGAGGCTCGAATCCTCGGTGATCAGGCGCGTGACATGCTCGAAGCGTCACCGTTCGTCGAACAGTTCGCCCGAAAGTGCGACCAGCTGATCGCCGCCGGAAACCTGACCGCGGCGAGATCCGAGCTCGAGAAAGCGCGCGCTCTCGACCCCACTCACCCCGCGGTTCTGCGCGTGGCGAGCGCAATCGCGAGCCGCGACTCATCGGCACCAGCTTCTTTCGTGGTCGATGACTCCTCTTCTCCATCCGGACGGCCTCCCGCTCAGGCGGCGGACTTCGGCTTCTCGTTCGAAGAGGAGAAGTCAGGGCCCGAAACGTTCGAAGGCTTCTCATTCGAAGCGCCTGAGCCGGCTCCGCAGGAGATGGAGGTCGGCGCATTCTCATTCGATACCCCGGATGAGCCGGAAGCTCCAGCCTTCGCGAACTTCTCGTTCGATCCCGCTCCCGAGGTTTCCAGTGCGTCATCGGACGCGCCGTCATTCGACTTCAACGCGGCCTCGATCGAAACCGCGCCCGACGATCAGAAGAAAATCGATCAATACCTCGCCGACGGCGACAGAGCGGCGGCGGCCGGAGATCATCAGCAGGCAATCGACCTCTGGTCGCGGATCTTTCTGATCGACGTCACGAACGAGCCGGCTTCCGACCGGATCGAACGGATGAAGGTGAAACGGAGGGAGATCGACGAGACCGTCGATCCTCTGCTGACGTCGGGACTCGATGCCTTCGGACGAGGAGACACAGCCCAGGCGCACGCCGACTTCACCGAGGTGCTCCGGATCGACCCGTACAACCGTTCCGCGCAGGAGCACCTCGAGCGGCTAGGCGAGACGATCGAGGGCGGCGGCCGCGCCCCGGTGGCGCCAGGCCGAGATTCGCACTCGCTCGACATGCTGGACGATGACATGTCGAGCAATCGGTTCGACATTGCGATCCCCCCATCTGAAGCCGCGCCGAAAACCTCTGAGCGCTCGAAGACCGCCCGGAAAGCGAAACCCGCTCGCGCTCTTCCCGTCGCGGCCATCGCGGCGCTACTCGGCCTCGTGGTCCTCGGCGCCGCCGGATGGTTCGCATGGACACAGTACATGCGACCTGCCACCGTCGATCCTGCGACCTCACAGAGCGTGATGGCGCGGGCCTCGGCCCTCGGCGACGCGGGAAACTTCGATCAGGCCATCGCTCTGCTGCAGGACATCAAGCCGACTGATCCTCTTCATGACAAGGCACTCGTCATGATTTCCGATCTCCAGCAGAAGAAGTCGAACTCCGCGCAGATGATCGATGGTGTGCCCGCTGCGCAGTACTACCAGGAAAGCCTCGAAGCGGCCCGGGTCGCATTCGAGGCCCACGATTACAGCACCGCCAAGGTTGCTTTCGAACAGGCGATGAGAGTCAGGCCGCTCCCCGACGAGTCGAAGCCCGCTTACGACACAGCAGCTGAGCAAGTGAGCAAGCTGGGCGCCGCGACTGCACTCTTCGAGGACCGCAAGTACGAGGACGCGATCGCGAGCCTGCAGCCGCTTCTCGAGCAGGACCCAAGGAACCAGAGCGTTCTTCGCATGATCGTCGATGCTCACTTCAATCTGGGCGCGACCGCACTACAGCAGGAACGGACCTCTGACGCGATCCGGCTGTTCGAGCAGGTCCTCGAACTAAACCCATCGGACGAGCTAGCCAGACGAAGCCGCGACCTCGCGACGCGCTACGACCAACAGCCGAAGGATCTTCTTTTTCGAATCTACGTAAGATATCTGCCGCTGCGCAAAGCACAGTGAGTTGATCTGAGGAACGGCCGCGCTGGTTGCGGACAGGGAGGGTGTGATGCGATTTGACGAGATCGAGCTCGAAACCGTTCCACTGATGCCGGAAGCTGAAGCAGAACCTCTCCCACCGGAGTCCGGAGCTCCGCGAGCACGCCGGCTTCTGGCGCTGCTGACAGACCTCTCGCTCTTCGCCGCCGTTTCCCTGGCGCTCGCACCGCTTCTGCCCGAACCGGCAGGCTGGGCTCACCTGGTCGCACTCGGCGGATTCGTGACCGTGGTCTCCTACTACTACTTCGTCGGGAGCTGGCTCCTCTGGGGAAAAACGATCGGCGGCGCGATCTTTGATGTCCGCGTCGTTCCCGCTGACGCGGCCCCCATGTCGCTCAGCAATGCATCGTGGCGGTGGGCCGGCGTCGTGATCTCACTGCTTGGCGCAGGCGCCGGATTTGCCCTGGCGGCCCTCCCCGCCCGGCTCTCACTCGCCGATCGCGTGTCGAACACGCGGAGCGTGTGACCCCGCGCGACCGGTGAACTTGAGATGACACAATCGTCATTTTGAGCGCCAGGCAACGGCGTGACGCCGTGACTGAGGACGATGCCAAAACGATTGATGTCACTGAAAGCCGTCAGTAGCCGTCCTACAGTGCCACGCCAACGTCGTTCGCGCTGACTTTCCCTGCTTCGACCCAGGCGAAACGGGTGATGAGGGAGCCGATGAGAGTCGAGGCCGCCGCGGCTTTCCGCGCACCCAGCAGTCGAAGTACGAGAGGAACCGGCCCGGAGAGCGTTCCACCGAGTCGAGTCAGACGGCCGGTACCGCCATGCCGTAAAGGCTCCGATTCCGGGTCGCGCCGCCCTTCGATCGCCGCGCCTGTCAGCGTCTCGAATACTGCCGCTCCGAGCGCCAGACCATTCAACGCCGGAAGCCGGTGCCCTCGAAGCTCGAGAAGAGAAACAGCAGAGCCTAACGACGAAGCACCGAAGTGAACCGGCAACATGCGGACGTGACTCTTCCACACGGGAATCGCTGTCGCGCCGAGCAACACGCCGGTGTATGTCGCCATCACCAGCCCCGTGATCCCGGCAAGAATGCCTGAGACATCCCCCACAATCTTCACCGGACAGGCCGTCCTGCGCGACACGAGATCAGCAGAGACGCTCGTAGTGGTAAGAGCGCCGAAGACCGCGACCGTCCAGGCCCCCACCGACATCGGCGACTGAAGTTTGAAGACCCTCAACATGTAGAGGAACCGGTCCGGCCGTCCGAGGTCGGCGACCAGAAGAGGTCCCGAGACCGCGGCACCTGCAGCGGCTATCCAGCGTGCGTCGCGGACGACATCATCACCGGCTCGTGTCAACTGCGCGGCCGCGGCGAGTACCGCTGCGGCTCCGGCCGCGCCGCCGGTGAAGAAGTAGACCGGGACCTCCCAGGTCCAGACCGGGCCTTTGAGGAGTGGAAGATCGTGGTACGAGCTCGCCGTCATCGGTTCTGAAGCGTCTCGCGCGACGCCTCCTCCCGCCGTCGCGGCTTCCCGCCGAGCCCAAAAGCCAGCAGCGCCCCGACTGCCATGATCCCGGCAGTTGCGGCAGCAGCCGTCCATGCAGGCTTCAGCAGGGTAGTCGGCACCTCGGGATTCACCGGCAGGTTGTACTGCCTGGAATCGCCACGGATGAGAAAGAAGGCGTGCGTGCCTCCGACCGAGGTGTCCTTCGGATTCCAGATTGCCGCATCCTGCATTCCCGCGGAATGCAGTTTCGCGATGCGCGCGTCGGCGAGCCTCTCGAGCTCGTCGAGCTTCCCGAACAGAATCGACTCCGTGGGACAGGCCTTGGCGCAGGCGGGCTGCTCACCTTCCTTCTGGCGGTCGTAGCAGAACGTGCACTTGAATGCACGACCGTCGTCTGGCCTGCGGTCGACGACCCCGAAGGGGCAGGTGACGACGCAGTATCCGCAACCGTTGCAGATGTCCGGCTGGATATAGACCCCTCCGAACTCCGTCCTGATGATCGAGCCGGTCGGACATGCTTCCAGGCACCCCGCGTGTTCGCAGTGCTTGCAGACATCGGAAGAGAACTGCCAGGTCATCTGCGCCGGCGAGTTGCCGCCGACTCCGATTGTCGTGTCGTGCTCGACGAACTTCACATGTCTCCAGCTGGAATGCCCCAGGCCGAGCGTGTTGTCATAGGAGAGCCCCGACCAGAGGAATCCGTCGTGCGGAACGTCATTCCACTCCTTGCACGCGACCTCGCACGCCTTGCATCCGATACAGAGCGTGGAGTCGGTGAAGAACCCGGTGGTTCCCGCATCCCTACTCAAGGCCACCCCCGCGCCCCGCTCCTTCCTGCTCTGGGACGGTCTCCTGCAGCTTCGTGAGACGGCACGTCAACCCCTTCGACTCGAAGATCCTGACGTTAGGCTCTTCCGAAATGGCGAGCAGGTCGTTCACGACATCGCCGGTCACGAGCCCCTTCTCACCCCAGTGGTACGGCAGACCTACCTGATGGACGCGCTTGCCGTCGATATCGAGAGAGGGCATGCGAGTGGTCACCAGCGCTCGCGCGCGGATCGAGCCACGTGCAGTCGAGATCCTCACCATCTCTCCGTTCGTCACACCAGCCTCCGCCGCAAGCTCGGGAGAGATCTCGGTAAAGAGCTCCGGCTGCAACTCAGCGAGATGCGAAAGGGTACGCGACATCCCTCCGGCCGTGTGATGCTCGGTCAGACGGTAGGTTGTCAGGACGTGAGGAAAACGATCGTCGGGTGAAGAGGCGTAAGGATTATCGGGCCGCTCGAATCGGAGCGCCGCTGGATTCGACTGCTGCGCATAGAGCGGATTGCGGAGGTTCGACTCGAGTGGCTCGTAGTGCGTCGGCAACGGCCCGTCCTTCAACCCGGACGGCACCCACAGCCAGCCCAGTCCGTCCGGATGCATGATGAACGGCGCATCGCCGGCGATCGCCTCGTCGCCCCCCGACGAGACGTCGGGACGGTAGTCGGGCCGTTTGCCACGCGTGAAATCGGCTACGTCATGACCGACCCACTCGCCCGATGCCTCGTCCCACCAGACGAGCGCCTTCCGTTCACTCCACGGTGAGCCGTCAGGACGCGCGGAGGCGCGGTTGTAGAGGATGCGCCGGTCGAGCGGCCAGGTGTAACCCCAGCCATGCCCGTATCGCCCCTTCGGCTGGCGCGCGTTCGCCCGATTCACACCATCGAAGACTCCGGAATAGATCCAGCAGCCACACGACGTCGATCCATCGGCCTTCAGCTCCCCGAAGTGACGGATCGGTGCGTCACCCGCGCTCCCATGAATCTCCTGCAGCACCTCGGTCGCTTCTTCGTCCGCGTAGTCCCAGGTGAGAGCGCGTAGCGGCGCATCGCGTTGGCCATCGGATGCCATCGCCTTCAGCTTTCGTCCGAGCGCGACCATGAACTGCAGTTCACTCCGCGCGTCGCCGGGCGGCTCGACCGCCTTTTCACGCCATTGCAGGAGCCGCTGCGTATTCGTGAACGTCCCTTCCTTCTCGACATGAGATGCCGCGGGAAAGAAGAAGACTTCGGTCTCGATGGTTTCCGGAGAGCTTTCCCAGAACGCCGCCGTCTCGGTTTCGACGAGATCACGAACGACGAGCCATTTGAGCCTGCCGAGGGCGGCGCGTTCGAGCTTTGCATTGGGAGAGCCGACGGCGGGGTTCTGACCCATTACGACGAGCCCTTCCAGTTTTCCGTCGGCCATATCCAGCCAGTAGCCGAAATAGGAGTGATCGCCCGTCAGACGCGGAAGCCATGAAAAGCCGAAGTCGTTCGTCGCAGTCGCCGCCTCGCCGTAGTACGCCTTCAGCAGACTCACCATGTAGCGGTCGATGTTGTGCCACCATCCCTTCGAAGCCTGGTGCTTTTCGAGGTAGCACGAGAGGTCTGTCTCCTCGGACGAGGGCATCGGCAGATAGCCGGGCAGGATGTCGAAGAGCGTCGGGATGTCGGTCGAGCCCTGAATCGACGCATGCCCGCGGAGGGCCATGATGCCGCCACCGGGACGTCCGATGTTCCCGAGCAGCAACTGAAGAATCGCAGCTGCGCGAATGGTCTGCACTCCTGTCGAGTGCTGAGTCCATCCCACCGCATAAC
Organism: Thermoanaerobaculia bacterium; assembly: GCA_036385045.1. GTDB lineage: Bacteria > Acidobacteriota > Thermoanaerobaculia > Gp7-AA8 > Gp7-AA8 > QHVT01. The sequence goes on from DASVLC010000022.1 coordinate 35,869, forward strand.
AGATGGCACCGGTCTTCTCAGGGCCCGACGCACTCGTGAAGACATCTGCGATTTCGAGAAAGGCATTGGCCGGGATCCCGCACGACCGCTCGACGACCTCCGGTGTGTAGCGTGCGAAGTGCCTCTTCAGGACCTGGAAGACACAACGCGGGTCCTGAAGGGTGTCGTCGCGAAGCGGGTTCTCATGTGCGCGCGCGGTGCCCTGCCCCTCGCCCCTGGTCCCGGCGTCGAATGCTCCATCCTCGTCGCTGCGGTACTTCCAGGTCTCGGCACCGGAAAAGATCCCGCCGAGATCCTCGGTGTCCTGAAAATCGTCGCGAAGGAGAACCGCGGCGTTCGTGTAGTGAATGACGTAGTCGCGAAACCAGCGCTCGCCGACGAGAACGTAGTTGATCAGCGCACCGAGGAAGACGAGGTCGCTTCCCGCTCGAAGCGGCAGCCAGTAATCGGCCATCGCGGACGTGCGGGTGAAGCGAGGATCGACATGAATGATCTTCGCTCCGTTCTTCTCCCGCGCCTCCATCACCCACTGGAAACCGACCGGATGATTCTCCGCCATCGAGGAGCCCATGATCAGAATCGCATCAGCGTTCGCGAGATCCTGCTGGGCAGTCGTTGCCCCGCCGCGTCCGTAAGTGGTGCCCAGACCGGGCACCGTGGAGCTGTGTCATATCCTGGCCTGATTACTCAGGCAGACCATTCCCAGCCCGGCGGTGAACAACTTCTTGATCAGATAGTTTTCCTCGATGTCGAGCGTCGCACCGCCGAGATGAGCGATACCGGTGGTGTGCATGTGCTGCTCGTCGAACGTCCGCTCGCGAGAGGACCAGATTCGCTCTGCAACCATCTCCACGGCGGACTCGAGATCGAGCTCCACCCAGTGAGCGGAGCGTGGCGCGCGGTACTTCACCTTCGTCGCGCGTGCCGGATGGGTCACGAGCTCGTAACTGGCAGCTCCTTTGGGGCAGAGATGGCCGCGGGAAATGGGCGACGCAGGATCGCCCTCGATACTCACGACGCGCCCGTCACGATGATGAACGAGTTGCCCGCATCCGACCGCACAGTACGGGCAGACGGAGCGAGCCACTTCGGTGTCGTGGTTCTTCCGCCGAAGCGATCGAGTCGCGTCGCTCATCGCCTCACGGTGAGTTCCGTCACCCTCACCGCGGAGCTGGCGTATCAACGGCCACTTCAGGAAGAGCTCGGCAAACATTCGGTCGTGGGTCGAAGTCTACACGGAGCACTCGCACCGCGCACGCCCGCTCAGTCAGACCGGGCGTGCCGCGGTTTGCTGAGGTGGCCGTTTACGGCCGCGCGAGTGTGACGACCGGGGATGTCCACGTCTCCCAGTGCGCCGCGTTGTCGTCGTCTCCGAGAGCCTTCAGCACCGAGAGTCTGATCACGTAGTCGCCATTCGGAACGGTGTGCTCTTTCTTCCCCGAGATCGTAGTGCCGTCGAACGGAAAGGCGAAGTACGAGGTCGATGTCGCGTTACGAGGCAGATACTCCAGGTCGAATGCGCGGTGCCAGGCCTTCCCGGTCACTGCAAAGACCTCCGCCCGTAGCCGGCGTGATGGGTGATCCAGATGGACGCAGACATTCGGAATCTCGTTGATCGCATTCAGTGCCCAGGTGCCACCGGTACCGTCAGCGAGCAGAGCGTAAGGGCCGCCAAGAGCTGTCTGACGGCAAATCCGTGGGAAACCGTTCGCCGTCGGGACGAGCACCTGAATCGACTGATAATCCCCTTTGAGGCCGGCGTAAGGGACTCTGTAGACGTCGCCTCCACCCTGCGGCGTGAAGACGATGTAGCCACCGTAGACTCCATGATCGGGTAGCGAAGCAGCCGGAGCGATCGTGACATCGACGTTCCTGTTTCCATTCCCTGGAACCGTGACCGTTGACTGACTGAACACGACCGATGCGGGCGCGTTGCTCGCAGAGACCGCGAAGGTCCCGGAACTCGCGAGCGATGCGGAGTGGGTCACGTCATACGTAACCGGCTGCTTCGAGGAATTCGAGATCTTCAAGGTGCTGACGGATGGTCCACCCTCACTTTCTCCGAGTGAGAGCTTCGATGGCTCGATCTTCGTGGTCGAGAGGATCGCTTTGTCGACCTGCAGCATTCCCGCTCCCTGGCGATGAACCATATCGAGAAACCCGAGCGAGGGGTTCCCAGCCCAGAGCTTAGGTACGGCGCTGTTCTGAAGAATGCCCCGCATCGCCTGAGCTGGAGTCTTCGGCCGCGCCTGAAGGATTAGAGCCGCCGCACCTGCAACATGAGGAGCGGCCATTGAGGTCCCGCTGAGATTCGCATACGGAATGATCTCGAGCGCGTACGTGGAGCGGATCGCCTGACCGGGCGCTCCGATGTCCGGCTTGACGGAAAGGTCCGGCGCCAGACCATACGAGCTGCTGCTCGCGATCAGACCACCAGCCGCCTGCGGAGTCGACACGACATCGGTCGTCCAGGTCAGATCGACAGGACCATTCGCAAGACGCCCGTCGATCAGATTCCCGCTTGCCTGCGTGATCCCCACCACCGGAATCGTGAGCTGGGGAGTTCCGACCGCCCAGACGATGTAGGCTCCCGGCCCGTCCCTGTATAGAACGACGCCCGCGGCACCAGCCAACTCCGCATTCCGCGCCTTTTCGTACTCCGAACAGGTCCCTCTCCGGATCAAAGCGATTTTTCCAGTGAGACTGCCCGCCGCGGGAGCAACCGCGTTGCACGCATCGTTCGTCGTGGTCGACGTACCGGTTCGAGCCAGCGGCGCCGTTCCGGAGAACGGAGCGGGGGCAACACCAGCAGCCGAGATGTATTCGATGAGCATGGAGTCGGGTGAGATCGAGAACGCCGTGCCGTGACTGTGAGTATTGTTGAAACTGGCGACGCCGATGACCTTTTCGCCAACTCCCGGAGCGCCGGCCGCATAAACGCCTCTTGCCCCGTCGTTCCCGATCGAAGCTACTACGACCACGCCGCGGTTCACGAGTCTCGTCGCGGCGCGTGCGGTTGGGTACTCCGGCCACTGCAACGCGACCCCAAGGCTCATGTTGACGATGTGCATCCCGTCGGCGAGAGCGCGCTCCATCGCTGCGATGACGATGTCGGCAGTAGTGATACCGCTGCAGCCGAAGACGCGGTAGGCGCCGAAGGTCACCCCCGGCGCGACACCGCGAATGACACCATTCGCTCCGACGATCCCGGCCACGTGCGTTCCGTGCCCGTAGCAGGTATCGTCGGGCCAGGGATCGGGAGAGGGCACGCTGCTGCCAGTGCCGTAGTCATCACCGACGAAATCCCAGCCGGTAAAGACGCGACAGCCGCCGCCGAAACAGCCGCCGAGATCCGGGTGGTCATAGTCGACTCCCGTGTCGATGATGCCGACCCGGATACCGGTGCCGTCATAGCCAAGCTCGGACTGCACGATGTCTGCGCCGGTCATCGCCAGAGCAGTCACCAGATTCGTTCCTTCGCTCTCGCGAACCTCAGGCAGAGACTCCGTGATCACCGGCCAGACAGCTTTGACTCCCGGGATGCGCGCGAGTTTCGGAAGCTCGGATGGGTCGATCCTCACTGAGAAGCCGTTAAACAGAGTATCGAACGAGTAGCGCTCTGCGTACTGCACTCCGGCCTTCTTCGCATCTGCGCGAAAGGCGTTCTTCTCCGCCTTGAGCGAACGGGAGTTCCCCCCCTCTGAGGAAGGAGCGCCCGACAGCTCGACGAACCAGAGATCCGGCGTCTCATTGACCGGAACCTCGCCCGCCCCCCGCACATCGACCGGTTGCGCGTTCGACAAGAAAGGGATTGCCAGACAGAGAACGGCCGCACCTATTCCGCTTCGCTTCATCGATTTCTCCTGACCCACGACAAGGGTCCACCGGTTGCTGAGCCTGAGGGACCGCACGCAGTTTACCAGCGCACCGCCCAGGAAGGGGTTTGTCCGCGCGTGCACCTCGGCCGGGGACCCGTCCGCCGGCATCCCTCAATCAAACGTGCGCATACAATCGCCTCACCCGTGAACCAGACGACCCGCGTATCCATCACGCGATTTCCCCGGAACCCCGGCTCGGAGGCTGCCGATACGGTTGTGGTCGAGGAACCGCTGGAGATCCGCGTAGGCCAGATGCCGGTCTCGGTCACCATGAGAACGCCTGGCGACGATTTCGACCTCGCAGCAGGATTTCTCCTCACCGAATCGATCGTCCCGGATGCGGACCAGATCGAGACCGTCCGGCACTGGGGATCACCGAACGTCGTCAGGGTCGATCTTCGCCCGGGGGCCACACTCGACCTGCAGCGAATCAAGAGGAACTTCCGCTCGACATCGTCCTGCGGAGTCTGCGGAAAAGTCTCCATCGACGCCTTGCGCGTTCACTCCTGCGCGGTGAAGTCACGATTCACGATCGCCGAAGCCGTCGTTCACAATCTCAGTTCGGCGGTCCGAAGGGAACAGAAGTCGTTCGAGGAGACCGGCGCAGTTCACGCAGCGGCGATCTTCAACGCTGAGGGAACGATCCTGCGTCTGCGCGAAGACATCGGACGTCACAACGCCGTCGACAAGGTCATTGGCTCTCTGCTGCGGGAAGGTGCGTCACTGAGTGACACGCTGCTCTTCGTCAGCGGTAGATCGAGTTTCGAGATCCTGCAGAAGGCGGCGGTAGCACGCATCCCGATGGTAGCGGCCGTGGGAGCGCCCTCATCGCTCGCGATCGAGCTGTCAGAGGAATTCGGGATCACTCTACTCGGATTCGTCCGTGACGGCAGATTCAATGTTTACTCTGGTGCCGAGAGGATTGGCTAGATCGACCCGAGTAGCGCCGTAGGCGCGATTGAGCTTAGCCCAGGACGCAGTCCTGGGCGCTTGTGTTCGAAGGAAGTCCCGTAGGGACGATTGAGGTCGGCATCAATCGTCCCTACGGGACTGTTGCTGAACGTACGTTCTCCCAGGACTGCGTTCTGGGCTAATGTCAATCGCGCCTACGGCGCTACGTGTCGGTTGGCGTCTAGACGACGCATGCCTGACTCAAACGCAGGTCCATCGCGTTCAGCCGCCAGCCCGCTCGAAGCGTCGCACCCTCTCGACCTTCGCGACACGTGTCGTGAACTCCGAATACCACGATTCCCGGCCGCCCTGCTGCGCGGTGAGATGCTCCGCGTTCTTTCGCCAGGCGGCGATGGCCGCCTCACTCTCCCAGTACGACACGGTGATCCCGAGCCCGTCTTCGCCTCGTGCGCTTTCGACTCCGAGAAAGCCGGCCTGCTGCGAGGCCAGCTCGACCATGCGTGTCGCCATATCGCCATATCCGCCGTCGAAGTCCGTTCGCAGCGACGTGAAAATGACCGCGTAATAGGGAGGCTCGGGTGTGTGTGCGGGTGCGCTCACGGCTGCTACAGAAGCTCCTCGTACTTTTTCGGATTCGCCTCGCGCATCAGCTCATAGACGCTCGCGAAGATCGATTCCCGACTCGGCTTCGACCAGTAGTCACCATCTGATCCATAGGCCGGTCGATGCGCTCTTGCGGCGATCGTACGCGGCTCGGAGTCGAGCCACTCATAGCCGCGATCGCGCTCGAGCACGTTCTGCATCATGAATGCGCTGGCACCACCGGGGACGTCCTCATCGATGAAGGCGATCCGATTGGTCTTCTTCAGAGACTCGACGATGACGCCCCGGACGTCGAACGGAAGAAGCGTCTGCACGTCGATCACCTCCACCTCGATCCCGACCTGAGCGAGCAGTTCAGCGGCGTCCAGAACGATGCGCAGCGTGGCCCCGTAAGTCACGAGCGTCACGTCGCTCCCCTGCCGCATCACCTCGGGCACGCCCAGAGGCAGCGTGAAGTCCCCGATATTTGCAGGAAGCTTCTCTTTCGTCCGATAACCATTCAGCACTTCGACGACGATCGCCGGGTCATCAGAGCGGAGCAGCGTGTTGTAGAAACCGGCCGCCTGCGTCATGTTCCGAGGGACGCATAGATACATTCCTCTCACGAGGTTGAGAATCCCGGCCATCTGCGAACCCGCATGCCAGATGCCTTCGAGCCGGTGCCCGCGGGTCCGGACGATAACCGGAGCCTGCTGCCCTCCGGCGGAGCGCCACCGCACCGTCGCCAGGTCGTCCGACATGAGCTGCAGCGCATAGAGCAGGTAATCGAGGTACTGAATCTCGGCGATCGGCCGTAGTCCGCGCATCGCGGCACCGATGGCCTGCCCGAGGATCGTAACCTCGCGGATACCCATGTCGGTGACGCGCGCGACTCCGAACTTCTCCTGAAGTCCGAGGCAGCCCTGATTGACGTCGCCCAGTTTTCCGACGTCCTCGCCGAAGATGATGATGCGGGGATCGCGGGCGAGCGCCTGATCGAAGCACTTGTTCAGAATCTCGAAGCCGTTGACTGTCTGGGCGTCGTCGCCGTATTCAGGGCGTACCTCTGCAATACGTATCGCTGCACGCTCGCTCTCGCTGTGGAGGTGTGCGGCGTAACGCTCGTCTCCCGCCTTCTGCTTCTCGCGCAGCCACGCCGCCGCTTCGCGATCCTTCGTGATGATCACCGCAGCCGCCACGGCCCGCATGGCATCGCGTCTGAAGGGCGCCTGTGCACGCTGCAGATCCTGCCGCAGCGTCTGCACGGCCGGCGTGTCGGCCGCCATCCGATCGAGCTGCGCCAGCGCCTGTCCCACTTCGGCGTCGATGTCCTGCCGATACGCTTCCCATGCACGCTTCTGCGCCTCGCGCACGACCTTCGTATCCTCGCTCTCCATCCGGTCGAGCTCCTCGACCGTAGAGATCCCCTGCCCGATCATCCACTCGCGCATTTTGCGGATGCAGTCGAAATCGACCTCCCATTGAAGGCGCTCTTTCGACTTGTACCGCTCGTGACTTCCCGACGTGGAGTGCCCCTGCGGTTGCGTCACCTCGGTCACGTGAATGATTGCCGGGACGTGCTCCATCCGGACAATCGTCGCTGCGGCGATGTACGTCTCGCAGAGTACGGGGTAATCCCAGGCCTTCACGTTGTACAGATCGAAGCCGCGCTTCGATCTCGGCTCTCGCTGGAATCCCTGCAACAGCGCCGATATATCGCCTTTGGTGACCTGATGCTCGTTCGGCACCGAAATGCCGTAGCCGTCGTCCCAGATGGAGACGACCATCGGAATCGCGAGAACGCCTGCCGCATTCACCGACTCCCAGAACATCCCCTCGGCGCAGCTTGCATTGCCGATGGTTCCCCAGCCGATCTCATTACCGTTCTTCGAGAAGCTCTCGCTGTCCGGGATCCCCAGCTCGCGATAGAGCTTCGAGGCCCAAGCGAGGCCAACCAGCCTCGGCATCTGCGATCCTGTCGGAGACATGTCGGCCGAAACGTTGTACTCGGCCGTCTGATCCTTCCAGGCGCCCTGTTCGTCGAGGAAACGGGAGGCGAAATGTGCGTTCATCGACCGCCCGCCGGAGAACGGATCGTGAGCCGCGTCGGCGTGGGCATAGAGCTGCGCGAAGAACTGCTCGAGTGTCGCGGCACCGAGGCTGAACATGAAGGTCTGGTCACGGTAGTAGCCGGAGCGCCAGTCGCCGCGCTGGAATGCACGGGCCCATGCGAGCTGCGCGACCTCTTTTCCGTCGCCGAAGATGCCGAACTTCGCCTTGCCGGTAAGAACCTCACGGCGGCCGACCAGGCTCGCCTGACGGCTCCGCACCGCTACGCGGTAGTCCTCGATGATGCTCTCGCGCGTGAACTGCGTGCGCGTCTGGGTCTCAGATATCGACACGTCTACTCTCCGAATCGGGACGGCGGGAGAGGGACTGCCGGGAGGACGCGCGATTCCGCGCGCCTGTCCGGTCTCCAATCCGTCGTAATGGGCGATGCCGTGCGAGTCGGCGTACGCGAGAGTTGGGCTCGCCGCTCGGCTCCGAATCGTAGCACGCAGAGCTAGCGATCCAGCTCGGAGACGGCGATCGCCAGCATTGCCTGCACTCTCTCCGGAGAGGGGCTTTCGCAATAGATGCGGATGATGGGCTCGGTACCCGACCGACGGAAAAGGAGCCATGAACCGTCGTCGAAATTCAGCTTCACGCCGTCCACTTCCTCGAGATGCGACACGTCACCACCGAGGACTGCGTCGAGCTCACGCCGCCGGACTCTGTCGACCAGCGCCGCACACTGCTCCACCGGACGGCTGAGATCCCGTCGGTCGTAGTGGAGCTGTCCAAACTCCTGCTCCATCCCGGCGACGATTTCCGACAGAGGCATTCCATAGCAGGCGATCGCCTCGGCTACGAGCAATCCAGACAGGATTCCATCACGCTCAGGCATGAAGTGTCCGAAACCGATGCCTCCGCTCTCCTCGCCACCGATCAGGACCTCGCGGGCAAGCATGAGGTCGGCAACATACTTGAAGCCGATCGCGGTTTCATGAAGGGTTGCGCCAAGGGCCGTGGCTACCCGCTCGACGAGGCGGGTCGTCGAGAACGTTTTCACCAGATCGCCGCGGAGCTTCTTCTCCCGCACGAGATAGAGAGCGAGCAGCGCAATCACCTTGTGCGGTGAAACGAACTCGCCTCGCTCATCGAGAATCCCGAGGCGGTCGGCATCGCCGTCGTTGCAGATGGCGAGAGCATAACGTCCCGACTGCATCGCGGCCCGGGCTGCGGCGAGGTTTTCCGGAATCGGCTCCGGGTTGACGCCGCCGAACGACGGGTTGATTTCTCCTCTGATCGTTTCGACGGTGGAGCCACCCTGACTCTCTCCCAGAACGCGCGCCGGAATCGACGCGGCGACACCATGAATCGGATCATGAAGAATGGCGAGGCCTGCAACGTTGACCTTTGCGACATCCAGATTCGCCCGAACGGCGTCGATGTATTCGTCCAGCAGATTCGTTTCTTCGAGCGCGCCCCCCGCCCGCGTCTCGCGTTTGCCGAGACTGGCCGAGATGGCCGCGTAAGTCTCTGGAAGAGCCGAGCCGCCGTACCAGGCTTTGAATTTCAGCCCGTTGTAGCGAGCCGGATTGTGGCTGGCCGTGACCACGACTCCTCCCAGAACGCCTCGATTCCGGCACGCGAAAGAGATCGTCTGCGAGGGTGTCGGCTGGTCGGAGAGCATGACGCGAAATCCAGCGCCACGGAGCGACTCGGAGACTGTTCCGGCGAACTCACGGGAGAGGAATCGCCGGTCGTAGCCGACGAGCAGCGTATTGGCATCGACGCCGCGGGGCGGCGCCAGCCCGCGCGCCGCGACACCGATGGCGTCAGCAACGCGCGCAACCGACTCGAAAGTGAACTCCTCGGCGATAACAGCCCGCCATCCGTCGGTCCCGAATACGATCGATTGAGAGGCGGCCATGCGGCGCATTGTAGGCCGTCAGCGGCCAAACCCACCGGAGAGAACCGGTCGTCGAGGTTCTCTTCGTTGCACTGCGATACCGTCCGGGCCTCCGACCACAGTCAGACCACCCGGCTCGGACGACGTCACACTCAAACGAGCCTGAGACTCCCACACTGGATCAGGGACCGGCGGCTGCGCGACAGTCGCCTCGTCAACTAGCCAATTCTCGCGCGCCATCGGCTGCACGAGCATCGGGTCGGCAGACCGCTGGCCACCGGACACGACATAAGGATCGGCCTCAGTCACGACTTCCAGCGGTTTCTGCTCAACGACAGGAAGCTCTCGATTCACGAGGCGTCCGAAGTCCGAAGAGCCCGGCCCCCGCATCTCGGACCTGATTGTGATTCCCAGGAAGAGCACGGCAAGCGCGATTGCGACCAGGCCGAAGTTCTTCAAAGTCAGATAACGACGGCGTGCCCGTCTCTCAATGAGGGGAGCGTTAGAATCCGACCGGGAGTTAATGCCCGGGACCTTCCGTGAAGCGGGACGAAGCTCTCGCATGTCTGGATCTAGTTCAAACCAGCTGCCAGGAGGAAGTGTTGGCAAACATTGGAATTATCGGGACGGGATGGGGTGCACGAGTACAGGTGCCGACGTTTCGCGAGGCAGGACTAGAGGTAGTGGCGCTCGCCGGTTTCCACAGGAACAAGACGCGTGCACTCGCTGCTGAGCTCGGCGGACTCCAACCGTACGACGACTGGCGGGATCTGGTGTCCGCCGCGGAGGTCGATTTCGTCTCGGTGGTGACACCTCCGAGCGAACATCGAGAGATGAGTCTGGCTGCCCTGGAAGCAGGTAAGCACATTCTTTGTGAGAAGCCAACGGCGATGAATGCGCTCGAAGCAGAGCACCTCGTCGCAGCAGCGAAGCGTTACCCTGAGCTCGTTGCGCTGATCGACCACGAACTGAGGTTCCTCCCCTCCTGGCGCGAGGCTCGGGAGCGCATCAAAGAGCTCGGCCCCGTCCGTTATGCAGAGGTCCGGTATTCGAGTCCGGCTCGCGGTGCTCGCGACCGCGCATGGAACTGGTGGAGCGACGTGAATCGGGGTGGAGGGATCTGGGGTGCGGTCGGCTCACATTTCGTCGATGCGCTCCGCTACTTCGGGATGGAGATCGAAGCGGTGCAGGCGATGCTGCGGACGATCATCGAGACCCGGCCTTTCGGTGAAGGCTCGAGGGAAGTGACCTCCGACGATTTCGCCTCCGTCGATCTGCGCCTGCGCGGAGGAGCGACAGCGGTGATGAACTTCAGTGCCGTCGCGTCGGGCCCCGATGAGGCGGCGGTCCTCTCGATCTACTGCGAGAACGGGGCGATGCGTTTCGTCGGCGAAGAAGTGCTGCTCTCGACCGGCGGATCGCCTTTCGAGACGATAGCTGGAGGCGCGATGGAGGACCGACCCGGTAACTCACCGGGCGGTGCGTTCGGCAGCGGAACGCTACATCTCGGTCGCGCGCTCCGTGCGGCTCTCGATGAAGGCGATCGGTCCGCGCTGGCGCCCGGGGCGACGTTCGAAGATGGCCTCATGCAACAGCGCGTACTCGACGCGGCGCGCCGATCGTCAAGTGCCGGGGGCTGGGTGACTGTCTGAGCTGACCAGCTTCCAGATCGCCGCAACGAAGAGTGCCGCAAACGCAGGCGCGATGAACCGGGCATCCGGCGGAGGATCGACGCCGAGGAAACGCAGCGGTTTCTCGGCGATCAGGAAAAGCGCCACGATCGAGACGACCGCGGGCACCGGCCACCGCAGGAGCCCGATCACCACGACAAGTGGCAGTACCAGATAGTGCGGCCAGACTACCAGTGCGGACATCAGGTAGATCAGCACCGCAATGCCGACGATGAGGACATCGTCCTGCCGCCGCGACTTCCAGATCGCGAGACAGGTCACAACGACGAGCGTCGCTGCGAGGGCATAACTGAGCCACGTTCCATAGGTCTCGAATAGCGTCAGCGCCGGAGTAACGTTGCCGTACTTTCGCGGTGGAAGGCGGTGATAGAACTCTCCGGCTCGAGAGACCCACTGGATCCAGACGCGGGGAGAACCGTAGAAGATGGATGCCGCTGCGAAGGCGATGACGCCGCCGGCCGCACCGCCGGCGATTTCGAGCCTCAGGCGTTGCCAGTCTCTCCGCACCACTCTGGCGAACAGAATCAGAATGGGGATGAGGATCAGGTTTGGCTTGAATGCGATGAGCAGACCGATCACGGCGCCCGCAAGAAAAGGCGGTGCCACGAGGCTGGCGCCGACCGCCGCCAGCTGGATCGAGTTCACATTTCCGACGCGCAGATCCGCCTCGAAGCCCCAGTAAGTGACTAGAAGGACAGCGAGTAACAGAAGCGAGACCGGCCAGGCGAGTCTCGCTGCGCGGCCCAGAAGGAGAACTCCAGCCGCGAACGCGGCCAGGAGCAAAGCGTGGTACTGCCGCAACGCGATCCGGTAATCACGGCTCAGCCAACCCAGACAGGTGTAGAGAAACGGGCTCGAGACGATGTCGATGTTGCGCCGGCGTTCCGAGTCGTATCGCCAGATGTCGAAGTCACTTTCCTGGCCGCGGGCGTAGAACTCTTCGCCAATTCTCGCGTGCGTCTCACTGCTGTAGATGTTCTCGACATCCGCACGGCCCGCCAGCTGGACAGCCACGAAGTAGACGTAGAGATCGAGTCCCGCGAAGCGTTCACTCCGCTTCCAGACCACCACGATCGCGATCAGCACCGCCAGAATCGCGACTGCCGCGAAGATCCGCCCGCGCACCGCCACATGGTAGCGGAACGCCGTGGAACTCCAAGGAACTCCGAGGAACCCCGAGGAACCCCGAGGAACTCCGAGGAACTCCGAGGAACTCCGAGGAACTCCGAGGAACTCCGAGGAACCGGAATCCCCGAGCCCCCGCGGCTCCTGCGCCGGAGGCGCTGTCGCCGGTAGCCAGGGGTCGGCGCGCAAGCGCCTACCCCTGGACTGTCGTCCGCAACGCGAAATCGTGCCCCGGCAGGGGCACCTGCTCCGCGTTGGGGCCGATGCGAGTGCCCCTGCCGGGGCACAGACCGGGGTCGCATGCTTTCCAGGGGTGGCGCGCAAGCGCGCAACCCCTGGCTACCGGCGACAGCGCCTACCGGCGCAGAGCCCGCGCCCAAGCCAGCCATTCAGCAACGCCGAACCCGAGGAACCCCGAGGTACCGAGGAACTCCGAGGAACCGAGGAACCCGGAGGAACCCCGACGAACTCCGACGAACTCCGAGGAACCCCGAGGAACCCCGAGGAACTCCGAGGAACTCCGACGAACCCCGAGGAACTCCGAGGAACTCCGAGGAACTCAAAAAAAAAGGGCCGGCGAAAATCGCCGGCCCTCAGGTCCAATGTCAGCTGTTGCCGCTTTCGCCGCCGCCGCCCTCACCGCCACCTTCGCTACGCGGGGGACGTTCGCCACCTCCGGAAGGGGCGCCTCCCTCGCGGCGAGGGCCACGGTCGCCGCCTTCACGGCGAGGGCCACGATCACCGCTATCACGACGCGGGCCGCGGTCACGATCACCGCCACGGAATCCACCGCCGCCACCACCATCACGACGCGGACCACGATCGCGGTCTCCGCCGCGGAATCCACCACCGCCGCCGCCACCTTCGCGGGGACCGCGGGGTCCGCGGGACTCACGCTCACGCGAGGCTGCCAGTTCTTCCTCGGTCGGAGGCGGAAGCAGAGGCTTGCGCGAGAGACGGATCTTGCCGCTGTCCGGCTCGATGCCGACGACCTGAACCTCGACCTCGTCGCCGAGTTGGAGGATGTCCGTGACCTGACCTACGCGGGAGTGTGCCATCTCCGAGATGTGCAGCAGGCCGTCCTGGCCGGGCAGAATCTCGACGAAGGCTCCGTACGGCTCGATGCGCTTGACGGTTCCTTTGTAGTTGGTTCCAACATCCGCCGAGGCGGTGAGGCCTTTGATGATCTCGATGGCGCGCTCGGCCGACTTCACATCGGTCGATGCGATCGTCACCTTGCCGTCGTCAGCCACGTCGACCTTCGTCCCGGTCTCTTCGACGATCCAGCGGATCGTCTTGCCACCCGAGCCAATCACGTCGCGGATACGGTCCTTCGGAACCTGGATGGTGTAAAGGCGCGGTGCGTATTCGGAGAGCTCGGCCACCGGCTCGGTGATCGCCTCCTCCATCTTGTCGAGAATGTGGAGCCGTCCCGCCTTCGCCTGCTCGAGAGCCTGCCCCATGACCTCGCGGGAAACGCCGCTCACCTTGATATCCATCTGCAGCGCGGTGATTCCCTTGCGGCTGCCGGCGACCTTGAAGTCCATGTCGCCTTCGTGGTCTTCCATACCGGCGATGTCACTCAGCACGGCAGCCCTGCCCGCTTCATCAGTGACCAGTCCCATCGCGATTCCACTGACCGCGGAACGAAGTGGTACACCGGCCTGCATCATCGCGAGAGATCCGCCGCAGACTGACGCCATTGACGACGATCCATTCGACTCGAGGATGTCCGAGACGATGCGGATCGTATAGGCGAACTCGTCCTCAGAGGGAAGCAGCGGGGCGAGTGCGCGGCGCGCGAGATTTCCGTGTCCGATCTCGCGGCGCGCCGGTCCGCGGAGGAACTTCACTTCGCCCACGGAGAACGGCGGGAAGTTGTAGTGCAGCATGAAGCGCTGGAACGTCTCCCCTTCGAAATCCTCAATCTTCTGAGCTTCCTGGGGCGTGCCGAGAGTAACCGTGACGAGCGCCTGCGTCTCGCCGCGGGTGAAGACAGCGGAACCGTGGGTACGGGGAAGCACCCCGAGGTCGACCGTGATCTGGCGGATCTCGTCGAAGCGGCGTCCGTCGACACGCACGTTCTCGTTGAGAACGACATTGCGGAAGACGCGCACTTCCATTTCGCCGAACGCAGCCTGCACCGCGCCGAGCTTCTCGATGTCGTCCGCGGGAACACTTTCGACAATCTGCTTCTTGAGCTGCTTGATTGCGGCATAGCGCTCATGCTTGCCGGTGGTCAGCATCGCGGTGCGAAGCGCATCACCGTGCTGGTTCATCAGCTCATTCAGCAGTTCGTCGGTGAACTTCGGGGTGAACTCGACCTTCAGCTTTTCCTTGTTCACGTCACCGCGGAGCTGCTTCTGCATGTCGACGATGCGACGGATCTCGGCGTGCGCAGCGTCGAAAGCGTCGAGAATTACCGACTCATCGACCTCACGCGCACCCGCCTCGACCATCACGATCGCGCTCTCGGTACCGGCGACGATGAGGTCGAGATCCGACAGGTCTCGCTGTGCATTGGTCGGGTTGATGACGATCTCACCATCGACATAGCCGACGCGTACCGCACCGATTGGGTTGTGGAAGGGGATCTCGGAGATCACGAGAGCCGTCGAAGCACCGTTGATCGCCATGATGTCGGGGTCGTTCTCCCCGTCAGCTGACAGCACCAGCGCGATGACTTGCGTCTCCTGCCTGTAGCCTTTCTGGAAGGAGGGGCGGAGCGGACGGTCGATCAGGCGCGACGTCAGAATCTCCTTCTCCGTCGGTCGTCCTTCGCGCTTGAAGAAGCCGCCCGGGATGCGGCCGCCGGCATAGGTGTACTCCTTGTAGTCGACCGTGAGCGGCATGAAGTCGCCAATCACGTTGCCATCTTTGTAGCAGGCAGTTGCGAGAACCACGGTATCGCCATAGCGGACGACGCATGCGCCGTGTGCCTGCTTGGCGAGCACACCAGTCTCGAGCGAGAGCGTTTTCCCGCCGATCTGCATTTCACGTTTGAAGCTCATTGTTTCCCTTCGTGGTCGCGAGGCCACTCATCACCTCGCGCGTCTTGGTTGGTCGCTTGGGCCGAACGATGGGATCCGGCCGAGGGAGTTCGTGCAGGGTTTACGCCCGCACCGGTGAGCGGACGTTTGTGGTCCGCGAGGGGCAGAAACAGGAAGGACAGGCCCGCAGGCCTGTCCTTCGGTGGGTTCGCGTTACTTACGGATGCCGAGCTTCTCGATGACCGTCCGGTAGCGCTCCACGCTGGTCTTCTTGAGGTAGTCAAGAAGTCTGCGGCGCCGCCCGACGAGCTTCAGGAGACCGCGGCGCGAGTGATGATCCTTCGCGTGGGTCTTGAAGTGCTCGGTGAGGTAGGTAATGCGGTTCGAGAGGAGTGCAATCTGCACTTCTGGCGACCCGGTATCGGCGTCATGAACCCGATACTGGTTGACGAGGTCCGTCTTCTGCTGCTTCGTGGTGGACAAAATCCAATCTCCTTAATCAGTTACCCGCTGCTTTGATACACGTATCTCATTCAAAGCGCGCCACGATAACAGCGGGAGAAGGGGAAATCAATCCCGCATGGCTCGCCCCACCCTTCACGTGCGGCGGAGTTCGCCAAAGCTTCACCTTTCGGGCGCTGTGATCATCCGGCGAGGACGACCTTCGGCTTCACTTCCACCGGCCCCCCTTCCCTCAGGACCTTGACGACCTCGGCAATCGCAATCAGCTGATCGTGAGGATTCCCCAGCGCCAGCAGATCGGTGAGGCCGACCGGCGACGACGGCACCATGATGATCGACTGCCCCTGCATCAGCTTCCCCTGCTGCGCCCAGTCGATCCGGAACTTCGGCAACGGGAGATCGATGTCGGCCAGGGTCTGGAAGTGCGGTGGTGCGAGGATGACGTCCGGGCCGCCCTCGGCCATCCGGTCGAACGGAATCGCCTCCGCGACATCGAAGCTTCCGATCTTCGTACGCCGAAGTTCGAGGAGATGAGCAGGAACGCCGAGGGCTGCGCCAAGGTCGTGTGCGAGCGAGCGCATGTAAGTGCCGGACGACGAACGAGCCCGGAAGCGGAGCCTCGAACCATCGACTGACACGACGTCCAACTCGTAAATCGTGACTCGCTTCGGCTGCAGCTTCACTTCCTCGCCGCGGCGCGCGAGCTCGTAAGCTCTCGTTCCGTCGATCTTCTTGGCGGAGAAGGCGGGAGGCATCTGCTCGATCTCACCGCGGAAGCGAGCCAGGAACGGCTCGAAATCGACTCCGCTCACGTCATGCTCGATCGCGTCTCCAGCAGGAACCCCGGTAGAGTCGTACGAGTCGGTTGCCCATCCGAACTGGATGACCCCTTCGTAGGTCTTGTCCATTCCCATGAGATAGGCCTGAAGTCGTGTCGTCTTACCGACGCAGAGCACCAGCAGTCCCGTTGCGAAGGGATCCAGCGTCCCGGTATGTCCAGCCTTCTTGACCTTCGCCCTGCGGCGAAAGCGGTCGACGACGTCGTGAGAGGTGATGCCTGGCTTCTTGTCGACCAGCAGGAGGCCGTCGGGAGATCTCGGTGGGTTCATCAATGTGGGGGCTCGTTTGTCATTCGTTGGTTGTCAGAGGGCGATATATCACGGGGGTATTCGCGCTGATTCAGTCTGCGTTTCATTTCGTTAAGGCTGTCATCCCGAGCGTAGCGAGGGATCTGGCGGATGGGCGGTGCCATTCACGTGCATCGCACCGCCCGCCCACCCAGATCCTCACGTTACGCTCAGGATGACAGCCGCCGATAAGCAGCGCCGTGGGCGCGATTGACTTCAGCCCAGGACGGAGTCCTGGGAGAACGTCCAATCAGAAACAGTCCCGTGGGGACGATTGATGACGAAGCCTCAATCGTCCCTACGGGACTATCACTCGATCAAGCTGCCCGGGACTGCGTCCTGGGCTGAGCTCAATCGCGCCTACGGCGCTACCCGCCCACCACCTTCTCAAGAATCTCGAGCACTTTCGCCTTCGCGGCGACCAGGCCGAGCGGAATCGTGCATCCGGAGGCCGCCGCGTGGCCACCGCCACCGAACATTGCGGCGACCTGCTGGACGTCGACGCCCGGCTTCGCTCGCAGCGAAACTCGGGTTGCGCCGTCTTCCCCTTCCTTGAGCAGCACCGAGACGAGGACGCCGTCGATGTTCCGGCCGTAATTGACGATTCCCTCCGTGTCCTCTGGTGTCGCTTCAGCCTTCACGAAGAACTGCCGTGGAAGCTCCGTCGTGGCGATCTTCGCGTCGGCATGAAGCTCGAGGGTTGTCAGTGCGAGGCCCAGCAGACGGATCGATCCGGCGGTCACACTCTCATTGATCCAGAGGGAAACGTCGCCGGGAACGACTCCGTGCCGGACAAGCTCTTCGGCCGCCTCGAAGGTCCGCAGCGTGGTGTTGTGATAGCGGAAGAAGCCGGTGTCGGTAGCGAGCGATACGTACATCGCAATAGCGATGTCACGGTCGAGCTCGAGGTGGAGATGATGCCGGTTGAGCTGCAGGATCATCTCTCCCACCGACGGTGCTTCGACATCGAGATAGTTGACCTCTCCGTACATCGTATTGCCGAGGTGGTGATCGATGTTGACGACCGGTCCCGGTAGTAGCGAATAGCCTGTGCGCTCGACCTCCGGACATTCCATCGTAAAGACGGCGTCGTAAGCCTGCGGGTAGTCCCCCGGCAGATTGTCGGCAATCCTGACCTGGTCGGCCCCGGGGATGTTGTAGAGCGGCTGTCCGAAGCCGTCGCGAACTACGACGCGAGCCTGCTTCCCCATCTTGCGGATCAGCCCCTGGAGAGCGATGCCGCTGCCGAGAGCGTCGCCGTCAGGATTGCGATGACCCGTGATCAGAAAATTCTGCCCGGCGTGGATCCTTTCGGCGACCTGGCGTGCGCCGAGGTCAGGATTCGCGTTCGGCATCGTCAGCTCCTGAATCATCGGTGTTCGAATCGACAGCATTCAAGCCGTCCGGATCGAGATGCTCATTCTCCGGATTGGGTGGAATGACATCGCGCAGCAGCGTTTCGACCCGCAATGCGCGCATGGCGGTCTCGTCAAAGCGGAAGTCGAGCTCCGGCGTGTACCGCAGTTTGATCCGCTTGCCGAGATGATGACGTACCTGCCCTGCAACCCGGCGCAACTGCTCGACCGCATCCCTGGTGTCTTCTTCCTTCAGACCCGTCATGTACACGCGCGCGTAATGGAGGTCGGGGCTCACCTCGACCTCACTGATGGATGACCATCCGATGTCGACGCCTTTGAGATCGCTCCGGAAGACCTGCACCAGCGCGTCCCGTACGTTCTCACCGACTCTCGATGTGCGTCTCGTTTTCTTCATTTCACTTCACTTCCAGGAGCGGCTGAGGGTCACAATGCCGCTTCCTCGTCAAAGTCGAGCTTCTCCGCCGTCCAGCCGGTCACCACCGCGTCGGTATTGGTCTCGACGAATCGCTGGATTGTATCGAGCAATGAGTCTGCCGAGTTGTTCGCGTCGGCGATGAAGGCAATCGCCAGCCGCGCGCGCTGGTGAAGATCCTGAAACGCCACCTCATTGACCGCGATGTGAAAGTGGTTTCGCAGCCGTTCCCGCAGAGACTTGACGACGGCACGCTTCTCCTTGAGCGACTGGGCGTGCTCGATGTGAAGCTCGAATAGTGCGACGGCAACGATCATGGGAGGCAGGGCCAAGGGCCGAGGGGCATGGGACAAGAGGCTGTGGCGAGGGCGACGAATCTGGCCCTGCTTCTCCCCCTCGGCCCTCGGCCTTCTCCCCTCGGCTCTTCTACGCCAACACCGCGGCCATCTTCTCGGTCTTGAAGGCTTCGATCACATCGCCGACTTTGACGTCCTGAAACTTCTCGATGCCGATGCCGCATTCGAAGCCCTGGCGCACTTCAGCGACGTCGTTCTTGAAGTGACGCAGCGAGCCGATCTTCCCCTCGAGGATGACGCGATTGTCTCGCAGGAGCCGGATGTTCGCGGTCCGCGGGATCACCCCTTCGGTCACCATGCAGCCGGCGATGAGTCCGATCTTCGGCACCTTGAAGGTGTCGCGGACCTGCGCCCGTCCCTGGAAGACTTCCTGGAACTTCGGATCGAGCAGTCCGACCATCGCCGCTCTGATCTCGTCGACCAGGTTGTAGATGACCGTGTACATCCGGATATCGACGCCTTCCTTCTCGGCGAGATCCTGAGCGTTGCGCTCGGGTCTGACGTTGAAGCCGACGACGATCGCATCCGAGGCGCTCGCCAGAAGAATGTCGTTGGTCGAGATTGCGCCGACCGACGTGTGGATCACGTTGACTTTGACCTCGGCCGTCGAGAGCTTGCGAAGCGTCTCGGTCAGCACTTCGACCGAGCCCTGCACATCCGCCTTGACGATCAGATTGAGATCTTTGATCGCGCCCGCCTGCATCCGCTGGAAGAGCTGATCGAGCGACATCCGGCTGGCCTTCGTCTGAGCGGCCTCACGCGCCTTCTCCTGACGGAGCTGACCGATCATCCGCGCCTGCGTGTCGTCATCGACGACCGCGATCACGTCGCCTGCCTTCGGAACGTCCTCGAAGCCGGTGACCTGTACCGGCGTCGCAGGTCCTGCTTCCTTGATTCGCTGCCCCCGTTCGTCGGTGAGAGCACGGACCCGTCCGAATGTCGAACCGGAGAAGTACGGATCGCCAACCTTCAGAGTGCCGTCCTGAATCAGGATCGTCGCCACGATGCCGCGTCCCGCATCCTTCTTGGCCTCGAGCACGACGCCTTTGGCCTGCTGCGCCGGGTTTGCCTTCAGGTCGAGCATGTCGGCCGTGAGCAGAATCATGTCGAGCAGGTCGTCGATCCCCTGCTTCTTGATCGCCGAGACTTCGACCGAGACCACGTCGCCACCCCACTGCTCGACGAGCACGTTGAAATCGGCAAGCTCGCGACGGACGCGTTCGACGTTGGCGTTCGGTTTGTCCACCTTGTTGATCGCGACGATCATCGGGACCTTCGCCGCGCGGGCGTGATCGATCGCTTCCCGCGTCTGCGGCATCACGCCGTCGTCAGCGGCGACCACGAGAATGACGATGTCGGTGACCTTCGCACCGCGGGCTCGCATCATCGTGAACGCCTCGTGACCAGGCGTATCGAGGAAGACGATCTTTCGTCCTCTCTTCTCCACGTGATAGGCGCCGATATGCTGCGTGATGCCTCCAGCCTCGCCGCCGGCGACGTTGGTCTCCCGAATCGCGTCGAGCAGCGACGTCTTTCCGTGGTCGACGTGGCCCATGACGGTGATGACGGGGCCACGCGGCTCGGTTCCGACGCCTTCGTTGCGTTCCATCGCCTCGAGCTCGACAGCCTCCTCGAAAGAGACCATCTCGGCATCGATCCCCAGCTCGCGCGCTACTTCGAGCGCGAGCTCGGCACCGAGCGGCTGGTTGATCGAGGCCATGAGACCCTTCTTGAGGAAAAGGTGCTTCATCAGATCGCTGGCGCGGACATCGAGCTTCTCAGCGAGCTCCTTGACTGTCACGCCTTCGGTCAATGCGACCTTCCCGACAGGCTTCTTGAAGTCGAGAACCTTTGCGTTCGTGACCGTCTGCTTGCGAGCGTCGCGGCGGGTCGAAGCACGCTTCGTCTCTTCCTCGACGTCCGGCAGAATGATGTCCGGACCGATGTCGTCGTTGATCACCTGCGTGCCGGAGAACGGGCCCTTGGTCAGCAGCTCCTGATCGAACTCGGCCGCACGCTGGCTCTTCCCGCGCTTGCCTGTCGTCTTCTTCTTCTCGCCCGGCTCGTCGCGGCGATCTTCCGTCTTCTTGGTTCGAATGATGTTGGTCCCGGGGCCGAGAGGTGGAGGCGCGCCCATCGGACGCGAACCCGGTCCACCCGGACGCACACCGGGGCCCCCGGTGGGGCGCATGCCGGCACCAGTTGAGGGACGCGTTCCTGGTGCGCCGGCCGGACGGTACGACGCGCCGGTCGGGCGGGCTCCCGGCGCGGATGGCCGCGCGGTGCCCGGACCGCCAGCAGAGCGAGCTGCCATTGGTGCAGAGGGGCGTGAAGGAGTCCCCGTGGGGCGTCCGGTCGGTACTGTCTGCTGACCTGCGTAGTTTGGTCTTGGTCCCTGTGGAGCGCGAGCGCGAGGCCCGGTCGGTCCGGACCGGCCTCTGGCTGCCGGGGCGTGTGTCGCCGGTGCGTGAGCCGGGGGCTGTTCTTCCGGCTCCGGCTGCGCGGCCGGCTCAGCCGCAGCGGCGGCCTGCGGCTCGGGCTGCGATTCGGGAGCGACGGGCTCTTCGACGGCGGGAGTTGCAGGCTGCGGAGCTGCAGCCGTCACCTTCGTCTTCTTGACCGCTGGCGGTGCTTCTTTAGCTGCACGCTCCTCGGCCTCGACCGCCTCGACGAACTCCGGGATGATCATCGCTGGCGGCGCAGCGGCAGGAACCGGCTCTTCCTTCGGCACCTCACGTCTGGCGCGAACTGGCGGCTGGACGATCGGCCGTGGCGGACGGACCGCTTCCTTTTTCTTGACAGGCTCCGGCTTGTCCTCGCGCATGATGACGCTCCGGGTGCGCGTGGTCAGCTTCTTGCCAGTGATGAGCGCCTGAATCACCTCGGGCTCGAGAACCTGAGTAGGATCCGACACCTCGGCGCCGAGCGACTGCAGCCGGAAGATGATGTCCTTCTCGGACACGTTCATCCTCTTCGCAATATCGCTCACTCGAATCTTTGCTGCCGCCATTCAATCTCCTTGGAAAACGCTATCGGCTGTCTGAGCTTGGTAGCTGACGAGCTCGACAGCCCGGCAGCTCAGCAGCGTGGATCGCCGGTTCTCACTCCACTGAAGCTTCCGCCCGACGTTCTTCGCCGGAAGCTTCCTCTTCGGTTTCTTCAGTCGTATCGGATTCGTCCGAGGCGCTCTCTTCGTCGCCTTCGTCGCTCGCCTCGGCCTCGAGGTCCTCTTCGTCTTCTTCGTCCCGATCTTCGTCCTCGGGCTCTTCCATCTCGTCGACCTGCTCGTGCCTGCGAGCGAGCTCGATCATCTGCCCAGCCATCTCATCGTCGACACCTTCGATTGCGGTCAGATCCTCGACACTCGCATTGATGACGGAGTCGAGATCGTCATAGCCGGCCTCCTCGAGCATGTCGGCCCACTGCTCGGGCATCTCCTCGATCTCGTGAACATTCGTCTGCGAGCGCGCCTCGGCCATCGCTTCCTGAAGCATGGCTGCGAGGGCATCGGCGACCTCGCCCTTGACCTCTTCTTCCGACTTGATATCGATCTTCGCGCCGATCAACTCGGCGGCGAGCCGGACATTCAGTCCGCGCTTGCCGATCGCCAGCGACAGCTGGTCGTTATCGACGATCACGTCGAGATGCGGCCGGTGCGCGTGGTCGTCGCTGGTGACGCTGACGCGCGTGATCTTCGCCGGAGCGAGAGCGTTCTGCGCGTAATTCACAATGTCTTCGTGCCAGGGAATGATGTCGATCTTCTCGCCGCGAAGCTCGCGGATGATGGACTGGACGCGCGAGCCCTTCATGCCGACGCATGCGCCAACCGGATCGACGTCGCGCTCGCGTGATGTGACGGCAATTTTCGCTCGCTCGCCCGGTTCACGCACGGCATCCTTGATCATGACGGTGCCGTCGTAGATCTCGGGTACTTCCATCTCGAAGAGCTTGATGAGCAGCCGAGGATCAGTACGGGAGAGAACGACCTGCGGACCCTTCGGCTGCGTGTGCACGTCGACGATCACTGCCTTGATTCTGTCGCCCTGTGAGTAACGTTCGGCGCGAGACTGATGGTGACGCGGGATGATCCCCTCGGTCTTGCCGTTGAGGTCGATGATCATGTCGCCGCGCTCGAAACGCTTCACGTAGCCGTTCTCGAGCTCGCCCATCTTGTCCTTGAATTCGTTGAAGACCTTCTCACGCTCCGCCTCGCGGACCTTCTGATACAGCACCTGCTTGGCCGACTGTGCAGCGATACGTCCGAGCTCGTCGGGCGGCTTGGTGAGAGGAATCTTCACCTCGTCTCCCTGCTCGACCTCCGGATCGATCTTCTGAGCTTCGTAAGTCCGGATCTGAGTGTTCGAATCCTTGACGACGTCAACGACTTCCTTGGTGATGTGATCCAGACGGATCGTCCCGCCCACCTCGGCTGCAGGATCGACGGCGCGCGCCTGTTCGAGCGTCCACTGGGCCTGCGGATCCTCGATCTCGTTCTCGTCCTCGACGATTTCCTTCACCGCGAAGATCTGGACCGCACCGGCTACCCGGTCGAGCTCTGCCTCGAGCGGTTCACGCGTCTTGTAGTACTTGCGCGCAGCCGTCGAAAGAGCATCTTCGAGCGCCTGGTACACGCGATCGACTTCGATCGACTTCTCGTACGCCAGCGCCTTGATATCTTTGTCGTTGAACATCGTTTTCTGATCCTTCCCCTTCGCCGCGCGTGAGGGTCACGCCGACGCGGCACGCCGCGTCAAATCTCTACTTCGAGTCGAGTTTCCTTGATGTCTTCGAGCGGGATCGTGTAGTCGGCATCCTTCTTCATCACCGGATCCGTCACCACCACATTCGCTCCATCGAACTCTTTAAGCCGACCGACGATCACGTGCAACCCGCGAATCGCCCGGCTCGTCTTCACTCGGACCAGCCGGCCGGTGAACTTTTCGTAATCCGCCATCTTGTAAAACTTCCGATCGAGCCCCGGAGACGAGACCTGAAGCTCGAACTCCGCCGGAATCGGATCCTCCACGTCCATCCACGTCGACACCTGCTGCGAGACGAGCGTGCAGTCGTCGACCGTCACCCCACCCTCTTTGTCGATGTCGATGCGGAGGAGGAAACCGCGTCCCTGCTTTCGATAGTCGATGTGAACAAGCTCGAGCCCCTCGGATTCGACGATCCGGTGAATCTGTTGCTCGACCTGTTCAGGCAAACCGCTCATGACCCCCATCAACAAAAAAAGCGGCCGATCGGCCGCTTTCGAAAAAGAGCTGCTCGAAAGCCGACGAATACTAGCACACCCTCACGTGCCGGACAACGCGAGCTGCTGCAGGAGGATTCCCGTCGAACGTCCCCCGATCGGACACGAAACGGCCACCTCACTCATTAGTCAAACGTAAGTCTGAATTGAGCTTACGCAAGACAGCCAGGAACGGCTCGAGCCTGAAAACGAAGAGGCCGCACCTTGCGGTGCGGCCTCCCGACGGTTGTTGCAGAGATGGATGTCAGTGTCTGACGCTGCGGCGGATGTTGGCCTTACCAGAACCGCTCGGATAGATCTCGATGAGTGCTTCGTCGCTGAGCGCATGGAGGTACTGCGCTTCGAGCGTCGTGGCGTCACCTGTGACGTTGTCGAGCACCGAACCGTACGCGAGGAACGCAGGGCAGCCCTGGACGCAGTCGGCGGGGACGTTACCAACCGGAACATTGTTCCGCTGTTCGACGGTCACGAAGTAATTGCTACCCGGTGCGGCGTTCGGGAACATAGCGGCAAACGACGGCTGAACGTTGCCGAGCGGCTCGAGATCCACCTGGTAGGTGCCCTTGAGGTCGGCCGCATTGAGCCGTCCCTGGTAAAGGTTCACGACCATGGTGGTTCGCGAGTACTGCGAGGCGTTGACCAGTCCGACGTTAGACCGGAAGGTCCCGGCCTGCCCCACGGTGCCGTTGTTCGTGATTCCGGTGATGAACACTTTGTCGAGGCCGTTCGAGCTCTGCAGGGAGCTGACGAAGTGGTACCAGGGGATCCCCGAGAAGAGCTGACCCGTCGTCGGCGGATTCGCCGGAGTGGGGTTCGGCACCGAGTAAATGCGGCTCTGAACGCTGATGTTCCGGAAGTTCGGACTCACACCCTGCTGGTTCTGCGTCTCAGGACCACAGCTCGTGCCGGCCTTGCAACCGTTGAAGATCAGCTGGCCGAAGCCGCTGCTCTGGCCGAGGGCGCTCTGATAGAAGTTGAGATACTGCTTCCTCTCGTACGGGGCGAGCTGGATGACGTTGTTGAAGTCGGTTCCCAATCCCGGGCTCGCACCGAACGGAACAGAGACCACCGATACCGAGACGTCATCGGCCGTGAGGTTGGCGATGAA
The DNA here is from genome assembly GCA_036385045.1 of Thermoanaerobaculia bacterium. Taxonomy (GTDB): domain Bacteria; phylum Acidobacteriota; class Thermoanaerobaculia; order Gp7-AA8; family Gp7-AA8; genus QHVT01. Next base: position 61,103 of record DASVLC010000022.1, read on the forward strand.
GACGTCGGAGACGAATCTGACGGCACCGCCGCCTCCAATCAGATTGCCTGCGACCGGCAGATAGACCTGGTCAGCCGCACGGAAGTTGCTCGCGGATGCCCCGACGGCGCAGAGCATCATCACCGCGGCGACCCCAAGTTGTTTCATGGACATGTTTTCCCCTTTTACCTCATGGTTATGTTCTAACGATGACTGCGGATTCACTTCTGCGACGCCATTCTAGCTGAACTGCTCCGTCCAGCTGGTACTTTGAACGTATACGTTTGCCCCTTCGATTTCGTCACGGCCTCCGATCCGTATACTTCCCCGCGTGAGGCAGATACTCGATGCAACCGTCGGCCCGATGCAAGATGGAGTCCGGCTTGACCGAGCACTCAGCGACCTCTTCTCTACCTACTCGCGCAATTTCCTCACGAACCTCCTCAAGAATGGTCACGTACTTTTGAACGGCTCCCCAGCGACAAAACCGTCCACCCGGGTCAGCGAAGGGCAGAGCCTCCGGATCGAGGTCCCGGACCCGGCGGCATCACCTCTCTCCTCACAGGACATCCCCCTGGTGATCCTCCATCAGGACGCCGACTTCGCCGTCATCGACAAACCGGCCGGACTCGTGGTCCATCCGGCCGCCGGACACGCCGACGGGACGCTCGTGAATGCACTCCTATTTCACGTCGACGACCTCAGCGGCATCGGCGGCGAGCTCAGGCCGGGGATCGTCCATCGTCTCGATAAAGACACCAGCGGCGTGATGATCGTCGCCAAGAATGACGAGGCTCACCGCCAACTCTCCTCCGTCTGGAACAGTGACGCAATCAGGAAGGAGTACCTGGCGATCGTCTACGGCACGCCGGAGCCGCATCGAGGCACGATCGATGCGGCAATCGGGCGGCATCCGACGGACAGAAAGAAGATGGGGGTCGTGGCCGGTGGCCGCCGCGCTGTGACCGACTACGAGCTCGTCGAGCGCCTGCGCTACGTTTCCCTGGTTCGCTGCCGGCTCAGAACCGGCCGCACGCATCAGATTCGCGTCCACCTCAAGCACCTCGGCCACCCGATCGTCGGCGATCCGGTCTACTCCGGCCCACAGTGGCGCGGCGTACCCGATCGAAGACTCCAGCAGGTCATCTCTTCGCTCCATCGTCAGGCGCTGCACGCTACCCGCATCACCTTCCCTCACCCTCGCACCGGCGAGCTTCTGACCTTCGAGTCTCCCCTGCCGGAAGACCTGCAGAACGTTCTCGACGCGCTGCGCGAGGCGTGAGGTTCGAGAGTGACTCGCAGGGGCCGTGGGGGTCGCGCGGCTCGCGCGATCGCCGATGGCGGCTCGCCATCGGTGGCGCTCAGGAGAAGGTCGACGACCCGTTGATGGCGTCCAGGACACGCGATTCATGGTCGGTCTGCACCTGCTAAGCCCAACGCCGGCCGGAGGCCGGCGGGGATCGCGCGAGGCCGCGCGACCCACTCGGCTTCGCCTTTGTACATCGTCCCCTACAACAGCATTCCAGCGATACACGCCGTCATGAAGTTGGCCATCGTGCCTGCCAGCATCGCGCGCAGGCCCAGCCGGGCGAGGTCGCCACGTCGCGTAGGCGCCAGCGAACCGATGCCGCCGATCTGAATTGCGATCGAGGAGAAGTTGGCGAAGCCGCACAGCGCGTAGGTCGCGATGACGAAGCTCTTCGGCGAAAGCGTGGGACCGATATCGCCGAGTTGTACGAACGCGACGAACTCGTTCAGCACCATCCGGGTGCCGAGCAGGTTGCCCACCTGCAGCGTGTCCTGCCATGGCACGCCGATGGCCCATGCAATCGGTCGGAAGATCCACCCAAGCAGCACGTCGAGACTGGCTGGGAAAAGCGCACCGACCGCCGGAGCGATCCCGGTGAGCCACTCCTGAGTGAAGCCGAAGATCCCGTTGACCAGCGCCACGAGGGCGATGAATGCGATCAGCATGGCGGCAACGTTCAACGAGAGGTACAGCCCCTCGATTGCACCACGACCAGCGGCGTCGATGATGTTCACATCGGTCTTCGGCACTTCGACATTGACGTCGCTTCCGGTTTCCGGTGTACCGGTCTCCGGAACGATCATCTTGGCGAGCAGGATCGCCGCGGGTGCAGCCATGATCGAGGCGGTCAGCAGGTGCACCACGTCGACCTTCGCGACGAGCACGTAAGCCGCCATGATCCCGCCTGATACCGTCGCCATCCCGGCAACCATCACGACCATCAGCTCCGACAAGGTCAGCGTCGCGAGAAAGGGCCGGATCGTGAGCGGAGCCTCGGTCTGCCCCATGAAGATCGACGCCGCCGTGGACGTCGACTCGGCCCCTGAGGCCTTCATTGTCCGGGTCATGATCCGCGCGAAGAAGCGGACGACGACCTGCATGACGCCGAGGTAGTAGAGGATTGCGAAGATGGAGGCGATGAAGATGATCGTCGGAAGAACTCTCGTTGCGAAGACGAATCCGACGGTGCTGTCGTTCGCTCCGAGTGTCCCGAAGACGAACGCGGATCCCTCTTCGGTGAATCCGATGAGGCGGTTCACGATCTCCTTCATCGTCTCGAACAGGTAGGCGAGAAGATTAAAGGCGAGGAAGAGATAGACGGTGACGATGCCGAACGCGATCCAGAGCCAGCGGCGCGACTCGGGCGCCATGCGCTTCGCCAGCTGTGTCACTACGATCGCGATACCGATGAAGATCGCTGCGGCGCCTTCGCGAGTCAGCGGCGGGGTGATGGCGGTGAACATCGAGGCGATGACAGCCCCTTTGAGGACCAGCACCGCAATGCTGAACTGAAGGAGAAGTCCCCAGCCGACCGTCTGCCAGCGGATCGCCTTCCGATTCGTCGACATCGCCCAGGCAAACCCGAGAATCGCAGCCATCCCCAGAAGGGCCGTGAAACGCTCCATCGATTGCTCCCGCTTTCCGATTGAACCGCGCCGTGATGGTCGTTGAAAGGAGGCGGAGTGTCAATGAAAGAGGGCCGAGGGTTGAGGGCCGAGGGAAGAGGCGCAGGTCGAGACGTTTAGTCCCGTCATCAAACCCTACTGAGCGCGCCCGCCCCTCTTCCCTTGGCCCTCTTCCCTTGGCCCTCCTCCCTCGGCCCTCTTCCCTCGGCCCTTCTCTTCTATACTCCGCCCCCATGATTGACGCGATCAACGACGCGGTTTCCTACGTCCGCTCCCGCAGCGCGGTCGAGCCGCGGGCGGGCGTGATCCTCGGGTCGGGCCTCGGGAATGTCGTCGACTCGATCGCGATCGATGTGTCGATCGACTATTCCGATATCCCCGGCGCTCGTGCATCCACCGTCATGGGGCATCAGGGCCGGCTCATTCTCGGCCATGCGCGAGGCCTCCCGATCGTCGTTCTCCAGGGACGCGTTCACTATTACGAAGGCTACGAGATGAACGATGTGATGTTCCTCTCGCGAGTGATCGGACGGCTCGGAATCCGAAAGCTGATCGTCACCAACGCCGCCGGAGGGATCAACACATCGTATGCGCCCGGAGATCTGATGCTCATCTCGGATCACATCAACTTCATGGGCTCGAACCCTCTTCGGGGGCGGAACCTCGACGAGCTCGGAGTTCGATTCCCAGACATGAGCGAGTCGTACCCGATCGCGCTGCGATCGACCGCCCGTAGGGTGGCGGAGTCGATCGGGCTGGAGTTGAAAGAGGGCGTCTACCTCGCCCTGTCCGGACCGACTTACGAGACGCCAGCCGAGATCCGTGCGTTCCGGACTCTCGGCGCCGATGCCGTCGGAATGTCTACGGTGCCTGAAGTCATCGCCGCGGCCCACATGCAGATCCCGGTGCTCGGCATCTCCTGCATCACCAACATGGCAGCAGGAGTGCTCAACCAGAAACTGACCCATCAGGAAGTGATCGACACGACGACGCGCGTACAGAGCGAGTTCACGAACCTCGTCCTGGGTACCCTCGAATCATGGGCATCGGGCTGACGTCTCACCCGCACACTCCTGACAAACGTCAACTGACAACCGCACCCGATCCGGCCATAATGCGCCGGTCCAATGGTCGACAAAGCAACTCTCGACGGTCTCCGTATCAATCGCCCTGAGCCGGTTCGATCTTCGCGCCGCACACACTGGCTCTGGATCGGCGCGGCAGTGGCCGTGCTGGTGGCACTGACGGTCTGGTATGCCTCGCGCCCCCGAGGAGTGGACGTTCGTGTGGCAGAAGCGCGGGCGATCGCGGGAGACGCCCGCGGCACAGTATTGAACGCGAGTGGCTATGTCACCGCGCGACGCCGCGCTACCGTCTCTTCGAAGGTAACCGGAAAGGTCATCGAGGTCCTCATCGAAGAGGGCATGCATGTCAAGAACGGTCAGATTCTCGCCCGGCTCGACTCCTCCTATGCCGATCGGGGGCTCGCTCTTGCACGAGCCGAGGCTGCGGCTGCCGCGAGCAGTCTGGAGGAAACGAGAGTCAGAATTCGTGAGGCGCAGCTCGATTACGACAGGGCCGCCCGTCTCACTGCAAGTGAAATCTCCAGTCGCGCAGACCTGGACCGTGCGCAGGCGCAGCTCGATGCCATTCGCGCGAGACTCGCAGCGCAATCGGATCAGCTTCAGAGCGCGCGCCGGCAGGTCGACCTCCAGAGTCAGACTGTCGAAGACTCCGTGATTCGTGCGCCCTTCGACGGCGTAGTGGTCTCGAAGGATGCCCAGCCGGGCGAGATGATCTCACCCGTTTCGGCAGGCGGCGGTTTCACACGAACAGGCATCTGCACGCTGGTCGACATGAACTCGCTGGAGATCGAAGTCGACGTGAATGAGGCCTACATCAATCGTGTTCATCCCGCACAGCCCGTCGAGGCGGTACTCGATGCGTATCCCGACTGGAAAATCCCTGCTCGCGTGATCACCACCATCCCCACCGCCGACCGGCAGAAAGCCACGGTAAGGGTACGAATCGCGCTCGACGAAAAAGACGACCGCATCCTTCCCGATATGGGTGTGAAGGTTTCGTTCATTACGACAGACGCCACCACCGCTGCCGTTTCATCGGTCGCTGTTCCACGCACGGCAGTTCGACGCGAAGGAGAGCAGGATCTCGTCTTCGTCGTTCGCGACGGGAATCTGGAGCGGCGGGCCGTTCGTGTCGCAGGGAGTGAGGGCGATCAGTCGCGACTCGCCTCGGGAGTGGCTGCCGGAGAGCAGGTCGTCATCGAAGGCCCGGCAGAACTCCGCGACGGGCAGCCTGTAAGAACGCGACAGTGAGCTTTCGTTTCTTAAACCAGGATCACCAGGAGTCAGCATGGCAAACGCACTCGTCCAGTTGAGAAGCGTCGATAAGGTCTTTCATCGCGGCAGCGAAGACATCCGCGTTCTCGGCAACCTCGACCTCGACATCGAACAGGGCGAGTTCCTCGCACTGATGGGCCCTTCAGGCTCGGGCAAGTCGACGCTCCTGAATCTGCTTGCGGGACTCGATCGCCCAAGCTCGGGCTCGATCGCCGTCGCCGACGAGCGGATCGATTCGCTCTCACGAGGCCAGCTGGCGCACTGGCGGTCGCGCCACGTCGGCTTCGTTTTCCAGTTCTACAATCTCCTCCCGGTGCTCTCGGCCGAGCGCAACGTCGAGCTTCCTCTTCTGCTGACGAACCTGTCGCGGGCCGAGCGGAAGAAGCACGTACAGACGGCTCTCGAAATCGTCGGTCTCACACATCGCGCCAGCCACACACCCCGTACGCTTTCGGGCGGTGAACAGCAGCGCGTCGGAATTGCGAGGGCAATCGTCACCGATCCGACGCTCATTCTGGCCGACGAGCCGACGGGCGATCTCGATCGGAAGTCAGGAGACGGAATCCTCGACCTGCTCCAGGCACTGAACCGGGAGCAGGGGAAGACGATCATCATGGTCACGCACGACCCCCATGCGGCCGAGCGCGCGTCGCGGCGCCTCTACATGGTCGATGGACAACTCTCCAACGAGCTCGCCGCATGAAGTTCGCACTGCTCGTCTTCTCGAATTTCAAGCGGCACAAGCTCCGCACCGCGCTGACGATTCTCTCGATCGCCGTCGCTTTCATCCTGTTCGGATATCTGGCGGCGATCCGCACCGCCTTCGCCATGGGCGTCGACGTCGCTGGTGCCGATCGCCTCGTCGTCCGCCACAAGGTCTCGATCATCCAGCTCCTGCCGAAGAGTTACGAGAGCGACATCGAACGGATCGCAGGGGTACAGCAGGCGACATCCTCGACGTGGTTCGGCGGCATCTACCAGGACGAACGGAACTTCTTCGCTCAGATCGCGGTGCAGCCCGACGAGTACCTCGACATGTTTCCCGAGTTCGTCGTTCCACCCGATCAGCGTGAGGCGTGGCTGAAGACGAAGACCGGGGTCGTGATCGGCCGCGGCCTCGCTAACCGCTTCAACTTCAAGATCGGCGACAAGCTCCCGCTGCGCGGCACGATCTGGCGTCCCGCCGACGGCGACACCTGGACGTTCGACGTCGTCGGCATCTACGAGGGGGGAAAGCCCGAGACCGACACGTCACAGCTCTTCCTCCGTTACGACTACCTCGACGAAGCGCGGCCGTTCGCCAAAGGAATGGTCGGCTGGTATCACATGAAGATCGATGATCCCGATCGCGCTGCCGCGATCGCGCAACAGGTCGACGAGACGTTCGCCAACTCCCCCGCCGAAACGAAGACCGAGACCGAGGGGGCGTTCATGAAGGCTTTCGCCGACCAGGTGGGAGACATCGGAGCAATCGTGACCGCGATTCTCTCGGCGGTCTTCTTCACGATTCTTCTGGTCGCTGGTAACACGATGGCGCAGGCGGTGCGCGAACGCATCGGCGAGCTCGGCGTCCTCAAGGCGATCGGCTTTACAGACCTGCAGATGCTGGCACTCGTGCTTGCGGAATCGCTCATCATCGCCGTCATTGGTGGAAGCCTCGGCCTCTGGATCGGTGCGCTCGCGGTCTCCGCCGGCGACCCGACGAACGGAGCGCTTCCCGTCTTCTTTCTCCCCGGCCGCGACGTAGCTCTCGGAGCCGTAGCGGTCATCCTGCTCGGGCTCGTGACCGGTGCACTTCCTGCTGTTCAGGCCATGCGACTCAATGCCGTCGACGCGCTGCGGAGAGAATAGTGATGAACCGACTGACTCAGATCGCCGCTCTCTGCGCCTTCAACCTTCGCACGCTGCCGAGCCGCAAAGGATCGGCGGCCGCCGCGGTCTTCGGAATCGCCGGCGTCGTCGCTGTGCTCGTCGGCGTTCTCTCGATCGGCGAGGGATTCGAGAAGGCAATGACTTCCGCTGGCTCGGACGATACGGCGATCGTCCTCCGCTCCGGCGCCGACAGCGAGATGACCAGTATGCTCGCGCGTTCTGACGCCGACCTGATGGAAGAAGCGCCCGGCGTGGCGATGCTGAACGGAAAGCCGCTCGTCTCGCCCGAGCTGTTCGTGATCGTGAACCTGCCGAAGCGCTCGACAGGAACCGATGCGAATGTACCAATGCGCGGCGTCGAGCCGGTTGTGTTCGGCGTCCGCGATGAAGTGAAGATCGTAGAAGGACGGACGTTCGAGTGGGGCCGCAATGAGGTCATCGTCGGTCGCGGGGCGCTCTCGGAGTTCAGCGGAACCGATCTCGGCGCAGAGCTGCAGTTCGGACAGAACAAGTGGACGGTCGTCGGTGTATTCGAGGCGCGCGGCGGCCTCTCCGAGTCGGAGATCTGGGCCGACGCCGCGGTCCTCTCACCTGCCTATCGCCGCGGCAACTCGTTCCAGACCGCTGTCGTACGCCTCGCTTCAGCCGGCAGCTTTCAGCAGTTCAAGGATGCCCTCACGGCCGACCCGCGCCTCAACGTCAAAGTCGTCCGCGAAACCGACTACTACGCCGGCCAGTCGCGCGTCCTCCGCCTCATCATCACCGGTCTCGCGGCAATCGTCTCCGGTCTGATGGGCCTCGGAGCGCTGTTCGGTGCGCTCAACACCATGTACACAGCCGTTGCAGCTCGCGCCCGGGAAATCGCCACGCTCGAAGCGATCGGCTTCGGATCCTTCGCCGTCATGGTCTCCGTTCTGCTCGAAGCGCTTGTGCTCGCGCTCATCGGCGGAGTCATCGGCGCAGCCGGCGCCTGGATCGCCTTCGACGGTTACCGTGCCGCCACCATGAACTGGCAGAGCTTCAGCCAGGTCGCATTCGCCTTCGACGTGAACCTTCGCCTCGTCACCTTTGCAATCGTTTACGCGATGATCATCGGCCTCATCGGCGGTTTCTTTCCGGCGATTCGCGCGGCGAGAATGCCGGTGGCGGCAGCGCTGAGGGACCGGTAGCGCGGTTCCTCGGAGTTCCTCGGAGTTCCTTGGAGTTCCTCGGAGTTCCTCGGGGTTCCTCGGAGTTCCTCGGGGTTCCTCGGGGTTCCTCGGAGTTCCTCGGGGTTCCTCGGGTTGTCACTCACACATGCCTGTCATCTGCCTGTCATCCCGAGCCGCCGCAGCCCCGTGGGTGGGTGTGAGGGTGGGAGGGGCGAAGGACGGAGAGGGATCCCTTGCCGACGACCCACTACTGCGCCACCGCCGGTGACCCAAGGAGCGCCCGGCGCCCGTCGCTCCCTGGGTCGTCGACTCAGGGATCCCTCGCCACCCGCCCGCCGCCCGCTCGGGATGACAGGCGAGGTCTCACCGAGGCCCTGTCGAGGAACCGAGGAACCCCGAGGAACCCCGAGGAACCCCGAGGAACCCCGAGGAACCTCCGAGGAACTCCGAGGAACTCCGAGGAACCCCGAGGAACCCCGAGGAAACTCCGAGGAACCCCGAGGAACTCCGAGGAACTCCGAGGAACCCCGAGGAACCCCGAGGAACTCCGAGGAACCCCGAGGAACTCCGAGAAACCCCGAGGAACTCCGAGGAACTCCCTCACCGCAACTGCTCGTCCGAAGGGATGACGAACGAGTAACCCTGCTCTTGTGAGGCGGTGATGACGCGGTCGAGGATCTCGATTGAATGAGGCTGGCCCTGGTGGAGGAGGATGATGGCTCCCGGCTCGAGATCGCGAAGGACGCTCCGGGCGATACGTTCGGGATTGCGAAGGACTGCGTCGAAACCGCGCGAGCTCCATCCGATGAGTCGCATGCCGCGCTCATCGAGCAGCGGGTGAACGGCCGGATTCTTCATCCCGACTGGAGCACGGAACCAGGTCGGGCTGAAGCCTGTCAGCTCGGTGAGCGTGCGGTTGCACTGGTCGATCTCGGAGGCGATTCGGGAAGGAGTGAGGCACCAGAAAGTTCCTGAAGGATGGTTCTGTGAGTGGTTGCCGATCGAATGGCCGCGTGCGGCGATGTCATGGATGATGTCCGGATAGCGAGAGGCCAGGCTTCCTTTGACGAAGAACGTCGCTTTGACGCCGCGACTGTCGAAGAGGTCGAGCAGTTGCGGCGTGTCACTCTCCGGACCGTCGTCGATGGTCAGCCAGACTTCCTTTCGCGTCGTGGTGAAACGGGTGATCACCGGGCCAAGCCACTGTGACGCCGGCCGCAGCGTTGGGTAGAGCACGAGCGCGTGGGAAAGCATGAGCGCCCCAAGGGCCGCGAGCCGCGACCATGGCCAGAGCATAACGAACAGCAGAGGTGCTCCGACTAGATATCCGATGATCAGCCGCCGAATGGCTCACCTCCGAGCTCTACTTCGAGCCGCGCCAGGAAAGGCCGGAAGGGGAGGAACGCGATCGCGACGATCGCGTTGAGCGCGAACAACAGCAGAAACTGCCAGGCGGCGATTCGTACCCAGGACGGCTGAATCGCGAAGTAGAGAGCAGAAACGAAGATTCCGAGCATTACGACTGCGGAGTCGAAGCGCAGGGTCCAGCGTTCCGGCATACGTGTCAGCTTCCTGACGGCAGGCGTGACGAAGAGTCCGACGGAACAGAAGAGAACATGCAGCGCCGCCGAGCCGAGCGGAACCGCGATCATCGCAGCGACGAGAGTGGAGAACCTCTCGGCGAGAGGCGCAGCGAAAAAGCAGGAAACGGTCGCGAGCAGCCAGGTTGCGACCAGATAGGTCTCGGCCGCGCTCTGGTGGCGATCGATCACGAACATCACCTGCCGCTCTTCACGCTTCGCCACTCGAAGACGGATGAGCGCAAAGAGCCTGAACAATGCGAAGTTGAAGCGCGACGGGAGCCAGCGAGCTTCGGCGCGTCTGCGCACGACCGAGGTCATGCGAGCTCCTCCGAGTAAGGCTCGAACGTGAACCACTGGTACCACGTTTCAGCGATCACCGCTTCGAGGTGGCCCGTCCAGCGCGCCACGCCGCGCTCGAAGGCTTCGGACCGATTCTTCGTTCGCGTTATATGGAATGGCTCGCGCACGACCAGGCGATAGCGACGCCGGCCCTGCCTGACGATGAAGAGCGGATAGATGGGAACCCCTGAGGTCATCGCGAGAGCGAACGGGCCGGCCGGCACACCCGTCCGTTTTCCGAAGAGTGTGGTCGGAATGATCGAGATGCCTGGAATGGCCCTGTCGCCTTGAATGGCGATGATGTCTCCTCCTCGGACCGAGTGAAGAAGGTCGAGTGCGAACTCTCCCGAGCGGGTGCTGAACCCGACTCTCACGCTCTCCCCGACCGTGCGGCCGCGCAGCTCTTCCTCGTACCGCTGCGTCTCGGGATCATGCTCCGGTGCACGGACCATCACGATCTGCCGGGACGACATGCCGGCGAACAGGTGGGCGCCGAGGTCGTAGTTGCCCATGTGGGCGGTCAGAATGATTGCGCCGCCGCTCTCGGCCTGCAGCCGCTCGAAGTGCTCCATCCCGGAGAACTCCCAGTCGGGACTGACCCTTGTCTCCTTGAAGCGGACGTTGTCTGCGATGGTCCAGGCGAAGTTCCAGAAAACACGATAGGCGCGGAAGAAGTTGGTTACCGCCCAGGATCCGGGGAGGATTGCACTGAGGTTCCGCATGACTCCTCGCCGGCCGGATCCCCAGAGGAGAAAGATCCCGCTCCACGTGGCGATGGCGATCGGTTCGAGCCAGATCGGAATGTTCAGCACCCCGAAGCGCAGCATCTGACGCCAGTACACCCCCTGCACGAGGAATCCACGGAGCCAGCTCACGGTCGGATGATCTCGCTCAGACCGGCCTCGACGGAGGGGAGACGGGACTGCATCAGACGGAACAGTGATCCGTGCATCATCGCGGCATCGCCGGGATAGGTCGGTACGACGTGCAGAGGGAATCGTTCGAAGATCTCCCGGTCGCTGCGGCGTCGCATCTGCTGAACCGCGGAGCGCTTGGCGCCGAGACGTTCTTCGTTGCCGGCAATCCAGTCGAACGCGCGAAACTGCATCGCGGTGAGCGGATCATCGATCGCGACGAGCGGCGACGAGCCGGGAAGTATCCTGCGGAGTGCCCGCCGAATGAATCCCGACCTTCGCGCCGGCCGGGGCGTTCCGAATGGCCTCGTCAGCTCATCTGCTGCCGGATTGCGGGTGACGGCGTAGTGATGGAGCCGCCTAAGGTACGTATAGAAAATCGCACCGGAAGCCTCGGGAAGGTTCTCGAAGTTCTTGATCGCCGTCTGCAGCGCGTTGCGCTCGAAGAGCACGCCTCGCTCGAAATCGCCGAGACGATTGCTCGTCGTGCTCGAAGCGTGGCGGACGACCGCTCCGGGCTCGAAGAGGACACGTCCCCCCGAGATCCACGTTCTCCAGCCGAAGTCGACGTCCTCGAGGTAAGCGAAAAAGTCATCGTCGAATCCGCCGAGCACCTCGAGCGCGGTTCGCCGCGAGATCATGTTTCCGCCGCAGGCGAAAAGGATCTCTTCGCCTGCGGCCGGCTCCGGTCTCGAGCCGAGCGGATAGCGGAATCCGTTCTGAAACGCGTGTCCGTCGAAGGTGAGAATGCCGCCGATGAAGTCGATCGTGGTTGCGGTCGGATCGACAATCTTTCCGCCTACGGAGACGACATCCTCCGGCGCCTGCTCGATCGCCTTCACGAGAGAACGTAACCATCCATCCATGGGCACCGCGTCGTTGTTGAGAAAAACGACGTAGTTGGCACTCGAGCCGGCCAGAGCCGCCGCCAGTCCTCCGGTGAAGCCACGATTGCGGTCGAGTGGGAAAAGCTTGACCGCGGGATAGAGCGCAGCGATCGCACCGGCGCTGCCGTCCGTCGATCCATTGTCCACGACGGTGACCGTGGCGCCGTTCACCTCGGCGAGTTGCCGGGTCACCGCGTCGAGACATTCCATGGTCTCGCGCCGATTGTTCCAGTTGACGATGATGATCTCGGTGCTCATCGGCTCGGATCTGCTCCCGAAACGGCGGAGGCGGCGTGATGGCGTCGGCTTCTCATCCGGCGTCTGAGCCGCTCGAGCAGTGAAGGGTTGTCTTCGGTCACAGATTGAGGGGCGGTGAAGGCTCCCTTCGTCGGGTCGAAACGTGGGGCGAGGCAGAATTCACGAAGCGGCTCGAGCGTCCGCTGCCACTGATGCTCGGCGACGAATCGCTCCGCGCCGTGAGTCATTTCGGCGTAGCGTTCCCGGTTGCGCAGAATCGCGGCGATCTCATTGGCGAATGCGTCGGGAACGTCGATCGGCAGGATGCTGCCGGCGCCATAACGCGTGAGAAGTTCGTCCGTCCCCGGCGCAGAACTGGTGACGATCGGCAGACCGCACCAGAGATAGTCGTAGATCCTGGTCCGCATCGAGAGATCGGTCTCGATCGATCGTGGGAACGTGATGAGTGCGAGAGTGAACTGCTCGAAGAATCTCGCGCGCTCTTCGTATGCGGCCCACGGTTCGAAACGAACGAAATCGAATCGACGCTCTGCCGCGTGTCGCATTGCTTCGGCGAGTTTGCCCTGCGGGGTTGTTCCAGGATTCGGATGATGAGTGAACGTGATCGTGGCCTCGGGCCAGGTCTCCCGAACCAGGGCGATGGCATCGATCGCGATAATCGGGTCATACCAGTCGTAGATACCGCCGAAGAGAATGGACGGGGCCTCGAGGTCGCGTGCAACAGGAGGACGGGGAGGCTGAACCCCGAACGGTGCGACGGCGAGAATTGACTCGAGACGGGGATCGCGCTGAAAGAGAAGCGGGTTGAGCCGTCCGGAGGCAAGCATAACGCCGAGGTAGAAGAGCCGCTGTGCCGCGGAAGCGCAGAGAAAGTAGTCGCCGCGGTTGATCGAGTTCGTCAGGGTGACGTGGTCGTGGCGGAAGACTTCCTCGCCTCGCTCCGCGTAATAGTGAAGGTTCTCGATGATGTAGGGGTCATAGAGATCGACTACCGTCGGAAGGGGCCGTGCATGTGCGAACAGCGCGTTGGCGGCATGTCCCTGGACGATGGCTGCATCGTGCCGCTCGCTTTCGCCTGCGAGAGTTGCCGCGTCGAGCGGAAGGCTCCTGCACTCCTCGGCCGCTCCGGCATCGGGCGACAGCAGAGTCACCGCGTGACCGTCGGCGAGGAGCACTCGCGCGATCTCGAGGAAGCGGATCCCGACCCCCGCCGGCTGGCCGTGACCGAGAGGCTCGGGGCAGACGAGCAGAAGACGGCTCATCCGCGTCCCCGGAACTTCTCGACCACCGTGTGCAGCTTCCAGGTCTTCGAGCGGAAGATCATGTCGAGCAGCGACTGCAGGCGTCCGATCTCGGCGAGGGCGCGTCCGAGCTCTTCGCTGGTGGTCCGGTTCGCGATGCGAAGAGCTTCGTTTTCGTGAGCGAGCTCTTCGATGCGCACCATAGCGCTGCTCACTGCAGTGCTGAGTGCAGCAGCCGCGGTCTCGTTTGCGCTGCTCAGCGCCCCTTCGAGCTCGGCGGCACGCACCATGTAGCGCCCGATCGCCTCCTGACGTTCGACGGACTGCCGGTCGGCGGCCGCGGCCGATTGTCGTACGCCGGCCAGCTGTCCTCGCGTTTCGACGATCTCGGAGAAGAGCGTCTGGAGTCTCCGTTTCTGCTTCTCGAAGACTCCAGCGACGAGCCCATCGTCGATCCTTCCGCGATGCTTGTTCCAGATGCGCAATTTCGCGGCGCGGAACTCTTCGGACCCTTCGGGTGCTGCGAGCACGACCGACGAGCCGCTCTCGAAGTGTCGGACCTCACATGTGATGCGCGGAATCCTGAGGAGGGGCCCGCGCGCGGTGAGCCGTATCAGCAGGTCCCAGTCCTCGAAGAGATCGAAGGCCGTGTCGAATCCACCGGCATCGAGGAATGTCCGTCGCGGCACCAGCAGCGTGGGCAGAGGGATGTAGTTGTCGAGAAGGAGGAGCTCGGGATCGTAATCGTGCGCGAACAGGCGCAGTCGCGAATGAGAACGGTGAGTCCCGTCGGGTGAGACCGAAAGAAACGACGACACCGCATCGCTGTACCAGCCGGCATGCTGCGAATGTGACGCATTAACCAGCGTTTGCAGATGCTCGGCGTAATGGAGATCGTCATCATCGAGAAAGGTCAGCAGCGGATGGATCGCTGCCTCCGCACCGGCGTTTCCGGCCGCTGCGCGTCCCGCCGATTCCCGATGTTCCACCAGCGTCACCGTCTGGTTCGGGGCCGGCTCGAGTGACGCGAGCAGCGTCGCCGGCGATTCGCCTCCGTCATTCACGATGACGAGCTGACAGGGATGGCGTGTGTCAAAAACCGATTCGATCGCCTCTCGCAGCAGCGCGAGGCGATTCTTCGTTCTGATGACGACGCTCACAGGCGTCGACGTCTGCTCCGTCTCGATGAGTGGCGGTGCCCCGGTGGTCTGGCGGAGCCGGCTGAATGGCGTCGTTCTCAGTACCGGAAGCTCGACGACGTGATACGCCTCGGCCAGAGTCATCTCCGGAGGGAGAGTCATCGCGCGATAGGTGTTGAGGCCGCGGGCATAGCCGGCGTAATCGCGTTGCCGGAGTTGCGAGGCGTGCTCGCCGATCGCCGCGTACTTCTGCTCGGACACCGGCGTGATGTCGACGATCGCATTCGGGCGCAGCGGCTGGCTCACTTCGTAGAAGGCAACTCTAGCCGTGGCGAGATCGGCGAACAGCAGTTCGTCGCGCTGGACGAGATCGCAGAAAAGGCGCGACAGTGCGAGATGGTCGGGGTGGATCTCCCCCGGTCCGGGAACCAGAATGAGATCGGGGCGGAACTCCAGGAGATGCTGGCGAATGACAGGCGCGGCGCTCTCGTCGAGTGCCCGATCAGGGAAACGAAGGAAGTGGAGGTCCACTTCGCCGAGATGGCCGACTCCGCGGCGGCACTCCTCCTCACGCGCCGGAGCATCTCCCGCTTCCGCACCGTCGGTTGCGACCAGGATGCGCACACTTCGGCCTTCGCGCAGGTGCAGCGCAATCAGTCCGCCGCAGCCGATCACTTCGTCGTCCGGGTGAGGGGCAAGGACGAGCAGGCGTTCGCCGCGGAGCTGCGATGCTTCGTAAGGAATCGCCTCCGCCTCGATGAGCACGCTCGCATTGTATTAGAAGGGAGGAGAGGGAAGAGCGGAGCCTGACTGGCGCTGGAAGGTGTGGGTTATCGGCACTCTTCCCTCGGGCGTACAATGGCCCAGGGTCACGATGCAGGGTAAGGCCGAGAACGAAGAGCTGGTGCGTCTGAAAGCAGAGCACCGGCAGGTGCGGGATCTGTTGGTTCTCATCCAGCAGCTGACGTCGACCGCGATCGTGAGCGAGTCGGCCGCGGAGCTGTTCTCGCGGTCATTCCCGATCCTTGCCGGTTGTCTCCGCTTCGATGTCGGCGTCGCGGTGATGCTCGAGCAGAACCTCGACCTCTACGTCAGCACGACGGCAGATGCCGAGTCGCTCGTCGGCGATCCGCTCGTCACCAGCATCCGGCAGACGCTCGAGAGTCTGATCCCGGTATCGTTCGCGACGACCGACGTGATCGTCAAAGCGGAGTCGCACGACCTGCCGGCGAGAGCCGGTGTCGAGTCGGGCATCTCCCATCAGACCTCGACGATCATCACTCAGGGTCGGAGAACCGCCGGCATCGTGCTGGTCTACCGTGCCGACGAGCCGTTCAGCGAGGCAGAGCAGCAGGTGCTCGCTATTTTCTCGACGCAGGTGTCGATGCTGCTCGACACGATCCACACGCGGCAGCGGATCGCGAACCTCGCCGACACGGACGATCTCACCGGCATCTGGAACCGCCGGTTCCTCCGGCGCCAGCTGCCGCAGGAAGTCGAGCGTGCGAAAACGTTCAACATTCCTCTCACGCTTCTCCTGTTCGACATCGACGAGTTCAAACAGATCAACGACAGCTTCGGCCACGTAATCGGAGATGTCGTCCTTTCGGAATTGTGCGGGGTCGTCCGGGAGGCGCTTCGCCCCACCGATACGCTTGCGCGATTCGGTGGCGACGAGTTCGCGGTCATTCTTCCCCACACGGACATCGAGGGAGCGCTGGCAGTTGCGGAGCGCCTTCTCTCCCGGGTGCGAGAGGTGACGATTCCAACCGACGAGGAGGGCGCGATTCAGTGCTCGATCTCGATTGGCGTTGCGGAGCTTCGTCCCGGCGTCGAGAGCGCGAACGACCTCATCCGTGCTGCCGACGAGAAACTTTACGATTCGAAGCGCCAGGGCAAAAATCGGTACACTGCCTGATGCGCCGTTCGACGGCGGCAGAGCGAAACGGCGGAGCCGATGCGATACCTGATTGCGAACTGGAAGATGAATCTCCCGCCCGAAGGGATCGAGGGCTACCTCGCGGGAGTGTCGGGTGTCGATCCTCGCGACGTGACGATCGTGGTCGCTCCGCCGTTTCCGTTCCTCCGGCAGGTAGTCCAGTCCGGTGGCATCTCGGTCGCGGCGCAGAATTGCAGTGACCATCAGGCCGGAGCATTCACC
This sequence comes from Thermoanaerobaculia bacterium, assembly GCA_036385045.1. Lineage (GTDB taxonomy): Bacteria > Acidobacteriota > Thermoanaerobaculia > Gp7-AA8 > Gp7-AA8 > QHVT01. Next base: position 77,921 of record DASVLC010000022.1, read on the forward strand.
GGCGAGGTCTCACCGCTGATGATCCGTGAATGCGGTGTCGACTACGTCATCCTCGGGCATTCCGAACGGAGGACGCTCTTTCACGAGAAGGACTCTCTGATCGCACGGAAACTGACGATCGCGATCGGACATGGACTGACCCCGGTGCTCTGCATCGGCGAGGACTTGCGCGTTCGCGAGTCGGGACAGGTCGCGCGCTTTCTGGCCGACCAGATCAAAGTGGCCGCCGTACCCGAGATCGAAGACGCCGACCAGGTGATCATCGCCTATGAGCCGGTGTGGGCCATTGGAACAGGCCGGAACGCCACCGGAGCGATGGTTGCCGAGACGCTGGCTGAGATCCGGACCGCGCTCGAGCGTTTCTGGCCGCGACGCTTTCTGGATTCGCCGATTCTGTACGGCGGCAGCGTCTCGCCCGATAACGTGGAGGATCTGGTCGCGTCCGGCAACATCGACGGTTTCCTGGTCGGCGGTGCCAGCCTCGACAGCCGCAAGTTCATGGCGATTCACGCGGCGATGCGGTGAGCGGTGTGGCAGGGTTTGGGCGGTGTCGTTTGCGGCTTGTACGCACACGTCATGGGATATGTCCGAGCCAAGTCACGGCGTGTAGCCGCGACTGAGAGAAAAGAAACTGAGATTCGGCTCCCAGTGAGCCGCGTAGCGGCTTCGGATGGTAGCCAGGGGTCTGAGCGCGGAAGCGCTCAGACCCCTGGTCAGCGTCGTAAGACAGTGTGCCGCATCGCGGCACCGGACCACCACCATGCCGGGTGTTTGTCCGGTGCCGCTACGCGGCACACTTCTTTTCGGGATCTTTCCGGGGGTGCTCCGCTTCCGCTTCGCACCCCCGGCTACCATCCGAAGCCGCTACGCGGCTGAGTGGAAGCCGACTCCCAGCTCAGTTTCTTCTCCTCAGTCTGGGCGTAGCACGCCGTGCCATCGCTCAGGATGACATGCCTGATGTCATGCGGGTTGACTGGCCAGCCACGCATTGAGGCCTCCCCAGCACCCTCAGGGGCCACCCTTGACTCCGAGAGACTTTGCGGGAAGAATTCGCTCCCCTGCCCGGTTCAGAGGCAGGCATTACCCGGAGAGTTAGAGTTCATGATTCCATTTCTCGTCACCCTGCACGTTCTCATCAGCATCTTCCTGATCCTCGTCGTCCTCGTCCAGCAGGGCAAGGGTGCGGATCTCGCGGGTGCTTTCGGGGGCGGCGGTTCACAGACGGCATTCGGTGCGCGGGGCGCGACGACTTTGCTGCACAAGCTGACCACCGGCTTCTTCATCGCGTTCGTTCTTACCTCGATGTCGCTTGCCGTGCTGCAGGCCCGTCCTCGTGGGTCGGTGATGACGGGTGCAGAAACGGCAGCACCGGCGCCCGCTCCGGCGACGCCAGCACCCGCTCCGGCACAGAACTAAGGTATCTTCCTCATCCCTGTCGCACGGCAGGGCTTGGTCTTTGACGCCAGCCCAAGTGGCGGAATTGGTAGACGCGCACGTTTGAGGGGCGTGTGGAGAAATCCGTGCCGGTTCGAGTCCGGCCTTGGGCACCATTGTTTTGCAGAAGGCAGAAGGAAATCAGCTGGAAACAGCGGGTGTCCTTCTGCCTTTTTTTTTGTTGTGCCGGGGTCGATCCGGCCCGTGCCTTGTTGCCCTTCACCCCCGCGCTTCTTGCGGGGGGTGAAGGTACCGACGGCGGATGAGGGGGCGAACAACCGCCCAGCACGGTGCAACTTGCTCGTGTTTGGCCGATTGCCCAGCCCCTCACCCGGCCCTTCGGTCTTCGCTCAGGGCCACCCACTCCCCGCTAAAATCGCGGGGAGTGGGGCGACAGACCTCGGTTTCGGTCAGGGCCGATGGGACATCGCTCAAGACCGTTAGGAGGCTGTCGTCCGTAGCGCAACCGTCCCCGCCTGCCGTACCGCGGACGTCCTCTTCCGCAACGCGGGCGTCTCGCCCGGCGTACGCCGCCCTTTTGAATGCGCCGCGCTGGGGTGGCCGCACGACAATCGTGTTCCGCCGCCACGCCCTTCAGCGTTCGCTGATGCGGCGGTCGTACTCGGCGGCGCGATCGAGGAAGGACTCGATGCTTCTGCCGAGGGCCAGCTTTTCGCCGAGGTCGGCGGCCTGGTTGAAGTCGGCTCGGAGGCGTTCGGCCTCGGCGAGGTAGTAGTCGCGCAGGCCCGTCTCGATCTTGAACTCCGGATACTTTTCGGCGAGCGTGCGCATCCACTCTTCGGTCTGACGACGACGATCCTTGTCGCCGGCCCCGCTCTTGATCTCGTCCAGCAGAGTGCTGACGACGCCGGAGAGGATCTGGACTCGCTGCTGCTGAACTTCGTCGCTCGTCATGGCGCCGAATGGTAGCAGCGTTGCGATTACAATGCGCCACGGCAATGAAGGTACTGATCGCCAATCGCGGCGAGATCGCCGTTCGCGTGATCCGCGCCTGCCGGGAAATGGGGTATCCGACCGTTGCGGTCTACTCCGAGCCGGATCGCACCGCCCTGCACGTCGTCTATGCGGATGAGGCGATCCCGATCGGGCCCGCCCCCTCCCGCGAGAGCTACCTTCGAATCGACCGGATCCTCGACGCCGCCAGGAAAAGTGGCGCGGACGCGATCCATCCCGGCTACGGATTTCTTGCCGAGAATGCCGCCTTCGCGCGCGCCTGTATCGACGCCGGTCTCCTTTTCATCGGTCCCTCGCCGGAGTCGATCGACGCGATGGGATCGAAAACCGAGAGCCGCAAGCTGATGAAGGCTGCCGGCGTTCCGGTGGTTCCCGGTCTGGTCGAACCGGTGAAGTCGTTCGACGAGATCGCCGCGTTCGCCGCCGAGGCGGGCTTCCCAATCATGATCAAGGCGAGTGCGGGGGGCGGTGGCAAGGGGATGCGGCTCGTCGAGCGGGAGGAAGATCTCCAGCAGTCGTTCGAGCGGGTGACGAGCGAAGCGGAGTCATTCTTCGGTGACGGATCGGTCTATGCCGAAAAGTTCGTCGAGTCGCCGCGTCACATCGAGGTGCAGATCGTCGGCGACCAACACGGCAACATCGTCCATGTCGGCGAGCGCGAATGCACGCTGCAGCGTCGCCACCAGAAGGTCGTCGAAGAGGCGCCTTCGCCTGTCGTCAATGCTGAGCTTCGCGAAAAGCTCGGCGCCATGGCCGTTCGGGCGGCGGCCGCCGTCAACTACTACTCGACCGGAACGATCGAGTGCCTGATGGGGCCCGATCAGCAGTTCTACTTTCTCGAGATGAACACCCGGCTCCAGGTCGAGCACCCGGTGACCGAGATGGTCTGGGGCGTCGATCTCGTGAAGGAACAATTGCGGATCGCGCAGGGTGAGCGGCTCTCGTTCAGCCAGAACGATCTGAAGCTGACCGGCCATGCGATCGAATGCCGTGTCTACGCGGAAGATCCCGTGCACAACTTCGCTCCCTCGCCCGGGCTGATCCGCTACATCAATCTTCCCCAGGGGCCGGGAGTCCGAAACGATCAGGGCGTTTACGCCGGCTACACCGTTCCGGTCCACTACGACCCGATGCTCTCGAAGCTGATCGTTCACGGACGCTCGCGAGAAGAGGCGATCGCACGGATGCGCCGAGCCCTGCTCGAGTACCGCGTCGAGGGGATCAGGACGACGATTCCGTTCTTCACGTTCATCATGGAACACCCCGACTTCGCTGCCGCCAACTTCGATACCGGCTTCATCGATCGCATCCTGCCCGGGCTTGACGGTGCTCATTTCTCGCATGGGGAGGAGATCCGGGATGCGGCCGTCATTGCCGCCGCGATCATGGCCTTCGAAGAAACCCAGCGCGTACAGCTGCCCGAGGCGACGGAATCGGGATGGCGTGATGCCGCCCGTCATGAAGCGGTCAGGGGGCGGCTGTGAAGTTCGTCGCACGCCACTCCGACGGCGAGCAAGAGGTCGAGGTCGTGAGGTCCGGCACCGGCTACCGCGTGCGGCTGGACGACCGCTGGGTGGATGCGGACTTCGTTCTGCTCGGACATGTCCGGTCGCTCCGTCTCGACGGCGGCACACAGTACGCTCTGGTGCACCATCAGGAAGGGCAGACGCACGAGATCTCGATCCGCGGGACGGTCGTGGCGGTCGATGTAATCGATCCGCTCGCGGCGCGCAGAAAAGGGCGTGAAGACGAGGCGGGAGCCGGAGGCGTGATCAAAGCGATGATGCCGGGCCGGGTCGTTCGCCTGCTCGTTGCTCCAGGCGACGAGGTCAGGAAGGGGGCAGGGCTGCTCATTCTCGAGGCGATGAAGATGGAGAACGAGATCCACGCTCCATCCGACGGCACCATCGAGGCGATTCTCGTGCAGCCGGGGCAGACGGTCGAGTCGGGTGCCGAGCTCCTGCAGCTGGCCCCGGCAGCCGTCCGTCTATAATCTCTTTATGACCTCGCAGCAGGTGCTCGGGCCGTTTACCCTCGGAGAACGCCCCGGCGCGTCGGTATGGATTGCCGACGACAGCCGCAGCGGCGAGCGCGTCGCCATCAAGATCCTCACTCGGGAGCTTCCGAAGGACGAGGCGCAGCGCGAAGAACTGGTCCGCGACATTCGTGTATCAGCAGCCATCTACCACCCCTTCATCGTCCCGATCCAGGAGATTCTGCCCGTCGAAGATTCTCTCGTGATGGTCATGAAGCTCGTCGAAGGGACGCCGCTCGGCGCGCGTCCGTCGGGTACACCGGCTCCGCAGGAGGAGACACTCAGCATTGGCTACCAGCTGGCATCCGCGGCCAGGTATCTGCACGCCAGAGGAGTCGTTCACTGCAATATCGCAGGTGATTCGGTCATCATCGGTGGCGATGGCAAAGTGGCACTGGGGGGCCTGAACCTTTCGAATCTGAGGCGCCGCGAACGGCAGTCGACGGCCTGGCAGCAGAAGGGCACCGATGCCCGGGCCGTTGCCTACATGGCACCCGAACAGATCTCCTCCCATGCGATCAGTGATCGCACCGACGTCTTCTCCATCGGTGTCGTGCTCTATCAGCTCTCCACCGGATTTCTCCCATTTCCCGGGATGACCGCGGGAGACATCGCCCACACGATCGTCGAGGGGCAGCCTGTTTCGCCGAAGGCGGTCAATCCGGAGATCTCCGCGTCCGTTCTGTCGGTGCTTGGGCGGTGTCTGTTCCGCGACCCTGCCCGCCGTCTTGCCGGGGTGAAGGAAGTGTCTGATGCGATCGAGCGGGCCGACCCACGGATTCCGGGCATCGTCGCTGAGCTCGAGAAAACGCTGGTGGTTCCCGATGCGAGAGCGTCAGATGAGCGTCGCAAGCTGCTGCTCGTGGCTGACCTCGCCGACTATGACTCGCTTCGTGTGACCGACGAGGCGGCAGCGATGCGGTGTGCCGCGAGAATGCAGCAGATTCTCGGCGAGTCGGTCTACCTGTTCGACGGCAAAGTGCTCGATCCCTTTGGCGCCTGTGTGATCGCCGAGCTGCCCTCGGTCGACGCAGCGCTCGAAGCTGCACGCAAGGGAGAGTTCGACGTTGCACCCGAGAATCAGGAGGGAGACATTCTCCGTGTACGTCTGCTCCTTCACGCGGGTGAAGTCGCGATGGTGGAGGGAGTCCCGGGAGGTCCTGCGATCGAACGGGCCCTTGCAGCGCTCGCCCAGGTCCCTGCAGGCACGCTTTTCGTGTCTGAGGAGTTCGTCAAGGAAGGACGCGGGAAGGTCCGGCTGCGTGATGCGGGTGCTAAGGGAGGCGTAAAGCTCTACACCATCGTGCCGGGCGAGCCTCAAGTGGTCGCCGAGACCGAGGTCGATCTCTCCACCGGAAGCTTCGCCTCGGAAGCCGAGTCCGAGATGGCGGCGCGGCTCTCGATGGAGGCGGCGCAGCAGGCGAGGCAGCGAATGTTCGTACTCGCAGCCGCGCTGCTCGCCCTGGTGATCTTCGGGGCCGCGGGGTTGATGTGGATGCGTCAGGCCGGCGACCGCGCGCCGGTGGAGCAGGTCCAGGCGACCGCGGCTCTCGAGGACAGTGGCCCTACCGAAGCGAACCCGCGGATCGTCCATATCGCGCCTTTCGACGTCGACTCCGATGATCCGGTCATGCTCGATCGAGCGACCGCGATCCGGTTCGTCGCTTCCGCGATTCTGCGCACCCGTCGGGAACTGCGGCTCGTCGAGGAAGAGGAACCGGAATCGCTGACGGTCACCGTGCGCGTGAGAGGGAAGGGAGAGGAGGCGGTGATCACGGCGCTCGCCGCCCAGACGAGCGAGAGCGCGCCTCTGACGGACGTCTCGAGCGGTGTGAATCTGGTCACGCGAGCAGTCCTCACGGCGGCGAAGAGCAAGCCACCGGCGGAAGTTACCCCCGTTGCGATGAACGCCTTCGGCGAGGCTGCCATGGCGCGAGCGGCGGGCGAGACCCGTCGCGCGGAGAACGCGCTGCGTACCGCACTCGCGGCCGATGACAAGTTCCTCCCTGCGCAACTGCTGGCGATGGAGCTCTTCGCGTCGATGGGCCGCGATGCAGACGCTCTCGCAGCGGCACGTCAGGTCATGGCTCTCGACGCGTCCAATGTAGCGGCGACTCGAACCGCTGCACGCGCCAGTCTGATCGGAGGAGACCTCAGACAGTCCTTTGCACTCTATTCGGCGGTGATCGAACGGGTGCCGAACGACAGCGAGGCGCTGAACCTCTTCGCGCGCTTTGCCGCCGCTACCGGAGACGTGGAGCGGTTCACGAAGTACGTTGGGAGGTTGCGTGGTCTGCCGTCGTTCCAGGTGACCGCTCACGAGCCGGACATCATCGCGGCGTCGGGCAGGATTGATACGGCGATTCAGCGGTACTACGCGATCGAAGAGAAAGAGCCGAACAACGCCGCACTCGCGCTGAAGATCGGGCGGCTGGCCATTCTCAGACACTCGATGCCGATCGCACAGCTCGAGCTCAAGAAGCTCGAGCATCTCGATCCGCTCTACGGAAGGCACCTGCTGAAGGCGTACATCGACGCGGAGAACCGCAGGCGCAAGGATGCCGTTGCTTCTCTGGAGAAGGCTCTTGTCGCGATGATGCCGGGCGACTCTTACTGGACCTCCGCGGCCGAGGTGTACGCGATCATGGCGGACACGCGAGGCACGCTCGACGCACTGGAGAAGGCGGCGCATCGGAAAGAGCCGACGGCTGCCTACGTGCTCGCCAACCCGCTTTTCCGTTATCTCGAGAACGAGCCCCGATTCCGGCAGCTGCAGACTCGGCTGATCGCGCAGCAGGCTGAAATCAAGGCAGCCTTCGAGGCGGTACAGTAACGGTCCGGCTTCGCAGCCTGACCGAGAGGGATCCCAATGATCGTGACCGCGCGTCTGACGTTCTCGGCTGCTCATCGCCTCCATAATCCAGCAAGAGATTCCGAATGGAATCGCCGCGTGTACGGCAAGTGCGACAACCCCGCGGGCCATGGACACAACTACGCGATCGAGGTCAGTGTTCGAGGAAAGATCGATCCGGAGACCGGGATGGTGATCGACCTCAAGCGGCTGAAGGAGATCATGCGCGAATTCGTAATCGATCGCGTCGATCACACCAATCTGAACGAAGACGTCGATTTCCTGCGCGATGTGATTCCGACGGCCGAGAACCTCGCACGCGCCTTCTGGCAACAGCTTCAGGGTGCAATTTCTGAGGGAGCGCTTCACGAGATCGTCCTGCACGAGACCGAACGCAACTCGGTCCGCTACAGGGGAGAGGACGAAGCATGAACTATGACCTGGCCATCATGGCCCTCGAAGGGCTCGCGCGATCGCCTCTGACCGTCAGTGCAACCGAGACGGAGGTCGTCATCGAGGCCGACGCCGCCTCCTTCAAGGAACTCGCGAGGCTCTGTCTACTCCTCGGTGGTGTCCAGACGGCCGAAGACTCCTTCGACCTCAATCCCGGCGTCCACGTTCGCGAAGGATCGCGCACGCTGAAACTCGCGCTGAGAGGGGAGTAGGGGGCGGCGCTTCGCGAATTGAGAATTGGGAATTGAGAATTGAGAATGGGGCCAGGGGGGCGCTTCGCGAATTGAGAATTGAGAATTGGGAATTGAGAATGGGGCCAGGGGGGCGCTTCGCGAATTGAGAATTGAGAATTGGGAATTGAGAATGG
>DASVLC010000023.1:0-25453 GCA_036385045.1 Thermoanaerobaculia bacterium
GTAGGAGCGTCGTAGCTGTAGCCCAGGGCGCAAGCCCTGGGAATGATGGCGTAGAGGGTTCAGCCCCGAAGGGGCGTCGGACCTACTGCCACAAGTAGCGCGGATCGTAACTGACGCCGTGCCGTTCGAGGAGCTCGATCAGTTCGTCCTCAAACGAATGTCGTCCGTGATGCTTTTCCTGATTGTCGATGTACTTTGCCACCGCGGGAACGTTCGACCGGCTGACGCTGAACGCCGCGTATTTCGACTGCCAGTGAAACTTCGCCAGACCCCTCCACTTCCCGTGGATCCAGCCTGAGGAAATCGACTTGATTTCGCGCATCGCATCCGCGATGGCGATGGTGGCGGGGAGAACGATCAGCATGTGCACGTGATCGGAGGCCCCGTTGACGTTCAATGCGGTCCCCTTGAGTGTGCGCACGATACCGCCAAGGTAAGCATGCACTTCGGCTCGCTGCGCCGCGTCGGCGAGAAACGGAAATCGTTCCTTCGTACCGAATACCGCGTGAGTGACCAGATTCGTGTATGACATGGAAGTGAATTATAGGGACTGCCCGAGGTCCGACGCCCCTACGGGGCTGAAAACCGTAGGCCCACTTTTCCCAGGGCTTGCGCCCTGGGCTACAGCTACGACGCTCCTACGGAGCTAGGGGAACGGCGCTACCGGCCGACGGTCTGGCCAAAGTAGCGCGGGCGTCCTCGCCCGCCGTACCGCGGACGTCCTCGTCCGCAACGCGGGCGTCTCGCCCGCCGTGCGCCGCCCCGGCGCACGGCACACTACGGCGTAAAGTACCCCTGAATCGTCCTTGCGCTCAGTTTGGGCGACGCGATAACGACGCGGACGGGACGCCACTCGTTCGATTTGCCAAAGTCGGAGACCTCGTACTTGATCGCGAACTGAGCGCGCAGATCGCGCTCGATGTCTCCGTACCGGGCCATCAGGTTCTGCTGGGTTGCGGTGGCGACGAAGCCGCCGGTCTGATTCGCGAGGAAGCGCAGCTTCTCGATGTCGCGTACGCCATCGCCGATTCCTTCTCCCTCATAGGCGATGAAGTACGTCGGGATTCCGGACTCGCCGGCCAGTTTCTGGATCTCCTGATACGACCACATCGACGAGGTGTCACCGCCATCGGTCAGAACGACGATGGCCCTGCGGTTCTTTTCCTCACGGAGCTCCCGTATCGCACTCTGCAGCCCGTCGTAGAGTGCGGTCTTCCCCTCCGGCTCGATTCCGTCGATCGCCTTCCCGACCGCGGCGTGGTCGTCGGTGAGCGACTGACGACGGCGCGGAACGTCGTGAATGGCGGTAACGCTCGCCCGGTCTCCCGGTTTCAGCGCGTTCTGAACGAATTCGCGGGCGGCCTTTACCGCGTGAGTCATCGAGTAGGTCATGCTCGCCGAGGCGTCGATCAGCAGCGCGATCGAGATCGGCTGGTCGAATGCCTTTCCGAACTCGACGATCGTTGTCTCCGCTCCTTTGTCGAGAATCCGGAACATGGACCGGTCTACGTTGTCCTGCGTCACTCCGTTGCGATCGACCACCGAGACGAAGATGGGAACCGTACGTACCTGCATCTCCTCGACATGGATGTTTCCGGCAGCAGACCAGAAGTCGGCTGCCTCCTCTCCCGATGTCGTTTTTGCTGTGACCTGGATGAATCCGCTGTTTACTACATGGCGAGGAACTGTAAGGCGGTAGGGCTTACTCGTTGCCGACGCCACTACCTCTCCGGCATCCCACACCTCGACGAGCGCGATCGGATCGGTCTTCGGTGCCGTCGTGAGCACCTCGAACAGGCCTGCTCCAGGATCGACGGCTTTGAGCTTCACACTCAGCGGCAGGTTGCCGCGGTTGATCGTCTCGTTCCATCTCACACGTCGCCCGTTCGCATCAGTGGCGGCGATCGAGATCTTGTGTTGCACAGCCGTCGGTCCGAGATCGACACTCACTCGATACGGGGCCCGGAGTCCGGTGATCAGCTTCTGTCCGTCGACGGAAACCTCGACCGAGGCATGCTCGAAACCAGGATCGATGATCAGGTCGACGATCCCGCGGAAATCACCGCTGTGCTCAGTCTGATTGCCGTGAGTGAGCAGAATCCGGTTGTCGGCAGAAGCGAGAGGCGCAATCAGAATAGCGCCGAGAAAGGAGAGGAGGAGTGCGTTATTGAGGCGCCCCCTGGAGTGGGTGTGACGAAAGGCTGCGTTCATAGATCCGCCGGTACTCCGAGCGATTCCTCGTCACCGTCTTCACGTACAACCGCGTCTCGGCGTAGGGAATCGACTCTACAAATAAGTCAATGTCATCTACCGGCGTCTTCTCAATCCATGTGCCAACGGGTCTCTCACCGGCGTTGTACGCGGCGATGGCGAGGAGATGTCTTCCTTTCATCGACTGCAGCTTCTGTGAGTACTCTGCCGCACCGACGGCGATGTTCGTGAACGGGTTGAAGAGATCTTCTCGCGTGACCGCGCCGAGGCCTCCCGCGGCGGCGATTCGACTCGCTTCCTGCGGCATGATCTGCATCAGGCCGACAGCGCCGGCATTCGATACGACCGTCGGTTCGAAGCCGCTCTCCTGCCGGATGATCGAGGCGAGAAGAAAGGGGTCGACTCCGCGCCGTTCGGCCTCTTTTCGAATCGTTTCCCAATAGGCGAGCGGATAGAGAATCTCCCAGAAGCGCTGAGGAATCCCGTCGCCGCCATGACGGACGAACTGCCGGAACCGGCGCTGAAGCACGCCGTTCGCGCGGAAAGGCTCGCCCCCGCGCACGTAAACGTCTGCCAGCATGAACTGGACGCCGAGGTTGTCGGTGTGTGCATCCGCCAGTACTTTCATCTCGCGCGCGGCGGCACGGTTAAGGTCGATCTCCATCAGCTCGCGAACGGTGTTGAATCGAGGGCCGGCGGCCGCGGAGAGTTGCGCGTCGATGTCGGGGAACGTCGCTGACGAAGCTCGGGAAGCCGTGAGGTGCGGCCAGAGCTCCTTCGCGCGGTAGCTGTAGTAGCTGAAGGGGAACTCGGCGAGAATCTGCCCGGCTTTCTGATCGCGCGCGACGTCACGTCCCAGACGATCGAGGATCTTGGCGGACCAGAAAAGCGAGTTCGTCTTCCAGTCACCGTCCGGGTAGGCGCGGATGTAGCGGTCGAACGTCTGGAGGGCCTGTGCGTCATTTCCCTGAAGCGTGTAGGTCCAGCCGAGGTTCCAGATGTTCTCGCCGTCGTTGCCGACGGCCCCCGCCTCGATGGCGCGCGTGAGATTCTGCACGGACTTCGGGTAGTCGATCTCGTCGGTGATGTAGTACTTGGCGCGGAGAACCTTCGCCTCTGCCGCCTCTTTGCTCGATGGGTATTCCTTCTCGAGCTGCGCGAGTCCGGCGAGGAACTCCTGCGGCTTTCCATGGCGCCAGGCAGCGCGGGCGCGGAGCAGCATGAGTGATGGATCGCCGAGTTTCACACCAGCGGTCTCTTCGAGCAGAGTGCCGTAGTTGCGCGAATTGAAGAGAGCACGCAGCCGTGCGCCGCGGGAACCGGGAGCGCCTCCGGGAATCTGTCGGAACAGCTCGAGCGCCTGGTCATACCGGTTGGCGCGCGAGAGCTTTGTCGCAAGAGCGACCTTCTCCGCGGTCGGAAGCTGCTGAAGCTCCGTCGTCAGCGCCCGGTAGTTCTGCTCGGTGAATCGTCCGTGTGTGTAGTCGGTGAGCAGTCGCATCCTGGTTCGTTGCGCGAGATCGCGCCGGCCGGCGTTCGCGAGTCCACTGGCCAGCTCGACGAAGTCGGCTTCCGTCAGCTCGTCGATGGCGACCTTCATCGCCTGCTGCCAGGCCGTTTCCGTCCGGGCCGCAGCATCGGCGGACGCCGATTCGCCCCTCGCTTCGAGTTGAGCGTAGATCACAGGAAGGCGCAGCCGCGCGACGGTGGCAGCGGAGCTGTTCGGGAGCGCAGCAACCTCTGCCGCGACCGTTGCGGCCGCAGCGAGGTTCTGTCGCGCCAGCTCGGCGTCGACGAGCCGCAGGCGGAGGAAGGGGGCTACTTCAGGATATCCGTTTGCGGCAGACGCGAGCAGCGGAGCTGCCGTGTCCCAGCGCTTCTGATCGAAATGGAAGAGCGCGCGGAGCGCGGCTGCGCGACGCCTGGTCTCAGGCTCCGCCGAGGACGCCATCGCGGCGAGTGAGCGTTCGTAGTCGTCGGCCCGGCCCGCCCGAAGCAGAGAACGGGCCTCGTCGATCGTGGAAGCGAGGGGGTCTTCCAGGACTGGTACCTGTGCGATCGCGACCGGGGCCGGAGCGGGAGGTGGAGCGTCTGCCGGTTTTGCGCATCCTGCCTGGGTGAACGCCAGCGTAACTGCAATGGCAAGCCAGCGAAACCGTATCGTTCGATCAGCGACCTGCGGCCTCACCACTCTCGTACCCATCGTTCCCCCTCAGACTGAAATCCGATTCGCCGGAAGAACTCTCCGGCACCACGCGCATCTTCCACGACCACCCGGCGGCGTTCGAGTTGCCCGGCGAGCGTTTCGAGCTCGCGAAACATCGCCCGTCCGATCCATTTCCGGCGCAGCTCGGTCGCGACGAGGATGTCGTCGATACGCAGCGCCTCCGGTGTGAGTTCGAACGCCACATACGCAACGATCTCACCGAGCAGCTTGCCGAGCAGTCCGCATGCCGGAACGGTCTGCACTGCTGAGCCTGGAACGAGGTTATTGGCGATGAAACGGCTGACGAGCTCGTAGTCCGATGAATCAATCGGTCTCACGAACAATCTGAGTCCTCGCATGGCCTCCCTGCAGCACCTCAATGGAGCTAAGTACCGGACTTGAATGCTCTTGAAGCATATTCCCAGAATCAAATAATTTCTTGCACAAATCTGGTTCGGCACGTAGACTCCGCTTCGGGTCCCCAATTTCCGAGCAGCCAAGTGGTGTGTCTATGAACGTGCAGCAGGCGATCGCCCAATTCCTCGAACATGGGCAGACGGTACGTAATCTGTCCGAGCGGACGCTTCGCGCGTACCACTCCGATCTGTCGCAGTTCGATCTGCACGTGGTCGACACCGAACCGAGAGCCATTACGTCCGAACACCTCGAGACCTACCTCGAGAAGCTGGACGGCGGCCCTTACCGCGACACGTCGATCCGCCGCAAAGTGGCCGCACTCAAGGTCTTCTTCCGTTTCCTCGAAGAGCAGGGGATCGTCCAGGAGTCGCCGGCTCGCAAGCTGAAGATCAGCAAGCCGGTCGAGGCTCGCGTTCCCACCGTGCTCTCGCAGCGCGAAGTGCGCTCCCTGCTTGCCGCTCCGAAGGACCAGGTCGAGGAACTCGCCGTTCTTCGCGACAACTCGCCGGGTAGCCGGAATCGCTACTTCTGTGCGGTTCGCGACAATGTGATTCTCGAGCTCCTGTTCTCGACCGGCATCCGTATCGGAGAGCTGGTTGCTCTCGACGTCAGCGATGTCGATCTCGAGCGCGGACAGATTCAGATCACCGGTCGCGCAACACGGGGGCGTCTGGTCGCGTTTTCTTCCGGCGAGCGTCTTGAATCGCTGCGCCAGTACATTGAGCTTCGCTCCGAGCGTACGCTCAATACGCCGGCACTGTTCGTCGGCCGTGCCGGCACGCGGCTCACCATCTACTCGATCGAGAACATCTTCAAGAAACACGTTCGCCTGGCCGAGATCAAACGGCACGTCACACCTCACTCGCTCCGTCACACCATGGCGGCGATGCTCGTCTCGTCGGGGACCGACATCCGGGAAGTCCAGGAAATGCTCGGCCACGCGTCGATCCTCTCGACGCAGGTCTACACCCGTCTCCCGATTCAGAAGCGCGGCCGCGGCAGCAACGGCCATGGACTCCGCGTCGGTCGCGCCGTTGGCGCTGACCGGCTTCCGATCAAGAGATAGTTCCTCGGAGTTCCTCGGAGTTCCTCGGGAGTTCCTCGGAGTTCCTCGGTTCCTCGGGGTTCGGTTGGCCACTACTCGCTCACCCTGAATCCTGCTTGTCATCCGAGCGAATGACTAAGTCGCGACCGAGGGAAAGAAACTGAGCTGCTCGAGGACGAAGCGCACCTCGTCGTTCTGTCGGTCCTTCCTTGCCTATGGCACTGTCGCCCTTCTCCCCCGCGCTTTCTGCGGGGGAGAGGGTGCCGAAGGCGGGGAGAGGGGCGACAAACCTCATGTCTGGCGAAGGCGTCCGCGCAAGACATCGCGTTGAGTGATGTGTCGCGGGACCGGACCACAACATGCCCCCGGCAGTGCACGTGTCTTGTCCGGTACCGCTACGCGGCACACTAGCCATGGCGCTGCAACCGGGGTGCTCCGCTTCCCTTCGCACCCCCGGATACCCTCCGGCAGCCGCTACGCGGCGCTGAAGGCCGCAGAAACAGAGGCCGTTTCCCGTATTTGGGTCCCGAGCCCGGGCCCGAGCCCGGGCCCGGGCTTCGATACTCTCGTCCAAAGGCTGAGATTCAGGCACCCCTACCCGGCGACCAGAGCTTCCTTCCTCGAAGCATTCTCTTTGTCACTGTAGACCGGCGTGAGCCAGTTGAAGCGATCGGGGATCTCACCGTTGAGGTAGGCGAAAAACTCCGTCTGGAGGCGCTCGGTGATCGGGCCTCGCCGTCCAGCTCCGATCGTGATGCGGTCGATCGAACGGATCGGCGTCACCTCCGCTGCGGTTCCGGTGAAGAAGACCTCATCGGCGATGTAGAGCATTTCGCGCGGGATGAAGGTCTCGATGACCTCGTATCCGAACTCCTTCGCAATCTGGATGACGCTGGCGCGGGTAATGCCGTTGAGGATGGACGAACCGAAGTGCGGCGTGTAGATGCGGCCGTCGCGGATGACGAAGATGTTCTCGCCCGAGCCCTCGCTCACATACCCGTGAGCATCGAGAGCGATCCCTTCCGAATAGCCGTCGATCCCTGCTTCCTGACGGATCAGGATCGAGTTCATGTAGTTGCCGGTCGCCTTTGCCATGGCCGGAAACGTATTGGGAGCCATGCGACTCCACGAGGATACCCGGACGTCGACGCCCTGCTCGAGCGCCTCGGCACCGAGATACTTGCCCCACTTCCAGGCCGCGACGACGACATCGACGGGACAGCTTCCGGGAAACACTCCGAGGGAGTGGTAGCCACGATAGACGACGGGACGGAGATAACAGTCTTCGAACCCGTTCGCGTGAATCACGTCGAGACACGCACGGTTGATGTCTTCATGCGAGTAAGGAAGCTCCATGCGATAGATCTTGGAACTGTCGAACAGCCTTCTGGTGTGCTCGTCCAGCCGGAAGATTGCCGGGCCGCGCTTCGTGTTGTAGCAGCGGATTCCCTCGAATAGACCGGAGCCGTAGTGGAGCGCATGTGTGAACACATGGATCTTCGCATCGGCGAAATCGACGAGCCGCCCGTTCATCCATACTTTCTTGACTTCCTCGAAAGGCATGCTGGAACCTCCTGGTCGGCGGCGGAGACTCGGATGAGTCAAAAGGACGGACTGCGGCCGGAGTATAGGTGTCGCTCTTTTGCAGTGTCAAATGCGAGAAGTCTGCCGATAAACTCTTACAGGAAGAATCAACAGCTCGGCTGCAGCTGCCGGTTCTGGCGATCGATGGAGTCCGATGAATTTGAAGGGGAAAACGGTCGTAATCACCGGTGCGTCGAGCGGGATCGGGCGCGCAACGGCACTCGAAATGGCGCGGCGCGGAGCAGACGTCGTCCTGGCCGGGCGGCGTGCTGAACTGCTTCGGAACGTTGCAGCCGAATGTACCCGGCTCGGCGTCACTGCGCGGGTCGTCACCACCGACGTGAGCATGCCCGAGCAATGCCGCCAACTGATTACGACTGCCGGCGACGTCGATGTACTGGTGAACAACGCCGGATTTGCCGTGCTCGACCTTATCGAAGAGGCGTCACTCGCCGACCTGCGCGAAATGATGGATACCAATTACTTCGGGATGGTGCACTGCACGATGGCAGCCCTGCCGGGAATGCTCACCCGACGGACAGGCACCATCGTCAACGTCGGTTCGATCATCGGAATCATGGGTGTGGCCCGGATGGGAGGCTACGCCGGGTCCAAGTTCGCGATCGCCGGTTTCACTGAGGCGCTCAGGGATGAAGTGATGGCGCGCGGGATTCGGGTCTCCCTGGTCTGTCCGGCCACGACGGAAACGGAGTTCTTCGTAAGGGCAGAGCGCGATAAGATCCCGGCGGCATCGCGACTACTTCCTGCCGTAGCGGTCGAAAAGGTCGCCCGGGCGATCTGTGATGCGGCCGAGCGTGGCACGTATCGCCGCATCATTCCTTCGCTTGCCGCGATTTGCATGAAAATGAAAGAACTGTCTCCCCGCCTTGCCCACCTGCTCATGCGACGCATTTCCGCGCTGCTGGAGCGTCGATGACCAGCGCGCGACGCAGAGTCACACCGGCGACGAACCTCCTTTTCATCGCAATCCTCATCGGCTTCGGGATCGAGATCCTGACCGGCGCCTGGACCGACAGCGCACGGCTCGCCGAGCTCGGCGCCATCGTCCCCTATTACATCCTCGAGGAGGGCCAGTACTGGCGTCTGCTCACCGCGATGTTTCTTCACGGCGACGGCACGATTCCCGGAGCATTTCTCCATCTCGGGCTGAACCTGTTCGCGCTTTTCCAGCTCGGCAGCCTCTACGAGATCATGTTCGGGACCCGTCGATTCGTCCTGATCTACTTCGTCGCCGGCATCGCCGCGTCCCTCACCAGCACGCTGCGGATCACAGGCGCGTCGGTCGGCGCGAGCGGTGCGATCTTCGGCATCCTCGGAGCATTCGTTTTCTCCGTCTGGCGATCACCGCGATGGCGACACGAGAAGGCGGCCCGTGGCATGGTCCACCAGGTCATCTTCTGGATCATCGCCAACATCGCGATCGGCTTCCGGATCCCCCAGATCGACAACGCAGCTCACATCGGAGGCCTCGTCACCGGCCTCATTCTCGGCGCCGTCCTCCCCCATCAGATGCCTCCACCGCCACCGGGGCGCACTGTCATCGACGTCATGCCATACGACGGATGAGGAGAGCCCTACTCTTTCCGCAGGATCAACCGCAGGTCCTGCGGAGCGAAGAGCCGGTCGTTGATCGCATGGATCACACGCTGTAACTCAGGAGGATCGGTGGCATCCATGAGAATGCTGGTCCCTTCCGGCAGCTCATGAACGGCTCGGATCTCGTCGATGGCGAAACCATGCTCCCTGGCCAGTACAGTCAGTGCAGCGGGATGTCGCGGAGCGATGTGGGTCGGGTCGCGCCAGAAGTCCGACGCGGCCATGAGAATCGACTCCGCGTTTGGCGTCTCGATCATCAGCAGACCGCCAGTCCGCAGCGTTCGCGCCCCCTCCCTGAAGAGGGCAACCAGCGCCTCGATGGGCAGATGCTCGACGACATGCATCGCGAGAATCGAACCGAGCGAGCCGTCTGCGAGAGGCTGAAAACATTCCGGGATCGCCGCGAGCGTTACGGCCAGACCACGCTTCTGGAGATCGGCGACGGAACGTTCGTTCGTATCGACACCACGCGCGTCGACGCCTTCTTCGCGGCAGGCGAGAAGAAACTCGCCTCGTCCACATCCTGCGTCGAGCACCGGCTGGTGCGATGCAGCCAGGCGGACGTAGTGCAACACGTCGGCACGCACATGCATCTCCCCACCGCGGAGTGCATCTTCGAGCCGGCGGTAGACGAGATCTGAAGAAGAAGCCTGAACCGAGGGGTTCACGGCGTCACGCAACCGGACGGCGACGCCTTCGATCTTCTGGTCGAGTGCCGCAGCCAGCGCATCGTTGCGCCTGGCGGCCACCAGGATGAGCTGGTGAAGCTTTTCGTTCTCTGCCGCCTGACTCTCCGAGAGCGCGCGCTGAACTCCTTCGAGATCGCGCAACACGTTCTCGAGATCGCCGCGAAAATCGTGTCGGATGGAGGCGAGGTCGCTTCGCACGTCTCGCAGGAGATCGAGCAGAACGACGTTGAAGTCCTTCTGCCGCTCCTCGTCACGCTCATTCGCACGCCGAAAGAGCCGTCGCAGCGGACCGAGAAGCCACTCGAACTTCGAGGCAGCCGGCCGATAGCGGCGATCGTCGCGCCAGACCTCGCGCCAATCATCCGCACCGGCGGGAGGAGCATCGACGTATTGCGGATCAGCCATCGGAGATGCAGCGGTACTGCCGGACGCCACGAAGCGGCGGGTATCCACCCGCCAGCTTCGTCACGAATTCTAGCTGACTACTCTTCCGCGGCTGGTGCTTCTTCTGCCACCGCAGGTGCCTCTTCGACCGGAGCCTCTTCAAGCTTCTCCTGGCCGACCGCGAGCACGTCGACCTCGATGGTCGCAGAGACTTCACGGTGCAGCCGGACCTCGACCTTATGACGGCCGATGTCTTTGATCGGATGTTCGAGCTCGATCCGGCGCTTGTCGACCTCGATCCCCTTTTCCATCAGGGCATCGGCGATCTCGCTCGCGGTGACGGATCCGAAGAGGTGGCCCTGCTCGCCGACCCGCTTGCGGATCTCGATCCGGACACCCTTGACCGCGGCAGCGGCCTTTTCGGCCTCTGCCTTTTCCTGCTGTGAAAGCAACGCCCACTTGCGGCGTTCGTGCTCGATCTGCTTCAGGTTGCCCGCGGTCGCTTCGCGAGCCATGTTCTTGGGGAGGAGGAAGTTCCGCGCGTAGCCGTCCTTGACGGTCACGATGTCACCACGCGTCCCGAGGCCTCGGATCTCCTCAGTCAGTATGACCTTCATGAGAGTCGTCCTTTCGCTTCTTGAAATGTCGAAAATCGAAAAATGAATCGAAGAGTCCCGCGGCAGTGAGCAGCAGCGGCCCGACTCCTGTGATCATCAGAAATCCCAGGAGCAGCCAGCCGAGCATCGTGCCGGCGAACCCGGCCCCCATCGCGATCAGGACGAAGCGAAAGATCGCCAGACCCTGGAGCAGATAGAGGAACACGACGATCGCGAGCGTGTTCGCCGCGACCTTCTGGAGCATTCCGGAAACCAGTGGCGTAAGTCCGCCGATGACGAAGGCGAACAGCAGCCAGTCCGGTAGGGAAAAATTGCGAAACAGATACGTCCCTGCGCTCTGATCGCCACGTGCTGCCGCGAGCTCACGCCACAACTTCAGCCTTCCAAGCATCAGAAGACTGAGAATGAACACGAGGCTCATGTTCACCAGGATCACTCCCGGCAGTACGAACGTACTGAAGCCGATCCACCGTTCCGCGAACGCAACCATCTCGGATGACAGCCCTCGCGAACGATAGACCTCCACGAACTGGGCGCTCGTCTGCTGTGCCTGGACGACCTGAGCCTCGTAGGGAGAAAACGAAAACACTGCGCGCGATCCGAGCTCGGTAGCTACCAGACCGGCAATGCTTCCCATGAGCAGGAACATCACGACACGGCCGAACGGCTCGGCGCGCTCTACCAGCGGCAGGGCAGCGATCGTCGGGACGGCAACCGCCAGAGCGATCCCTGCGATGTACGACCACGCCATCAGAGCGGCGCGGGTATCCGCGGCCGGAACCACGGCGACGTAAATCGCCGCCAGCGCAATCGCACCACCCAGAACCACCCATGCGGCGCGCCGTCCGTTCCGGATCCCGCAGTGAAGCAGGGCGGCCGGAACGAAAACGAGCATCGGCGTGATGATCATCAGCGCCGTCAGAAGCGAGTAGCCGGCAAGGCTCCGCGCGAGCTTGCCATTCGGCTGCCCGGGGAGATCCACCTGCTCGCTCTGAGGAATGGTCGTATCGATCATGAACTTCGGCAGACCGTGAGATGCCGGGAGCTACCCGGCCGCACGGTAGTCAGAATCAGTCAGCTGTGAACGGCAGCAGGGCGATGATGCGCGCGCGCTTGATCGCACTCTGCAACTTGCGCTGGTGCAGCGCGCAGGTCCCGGAGATGCGGCGCGGAAGAATCTTGCCCCGCTCCGGAATGAACTGCTGCAGCGTCTTCACGTCCTTGAAGTCGATGTACTCGATCTTCTCGACGCAGAACTTGCAGACGCGCTTGCGGCGATAGAAAAACTTCTTCTTGCCCTGAGGACCGCCGGCGCCGCCGCGGTCGCGGTCGCGGTCACCACCCGAGCCACCGCCCGGACCTCTTCTAGGTGTCGTCGTTGCCATGTCGTCTCTCCTCCTTACGCCTGCGGCGCCGTTTCCTCGGTAGCTGCTGCAGTCACCGTGTCTTCGGAAGCTGCGTCCACCGGCTCCTCGACAGCTGCGCTGAACGATGCCTCGGCAGCCGGCTCTTCAGCGGAGGCCATCGGCACAGAAACCGGAGCGGTGCGAACGCGTTCCTTCTTCGGATTGCGCCGGGCGAGCTTGTCAGCCCGCTTCTGTTCCAGATCGGTACGAACGATCACATGCCGCAGAACGCGGTCAATGTTCTTCATCCGACGATCGAGCTCGGAAAGCGCCTGATCGCTTTCGAGAACGAGGAGATGGTAAATGCCCTCGTTGAACTTGTGGATGGGGTAAGCGAGACGACGACGGCCCCAGGCATCTTCACTCTTGAGCGTCGCACCGATGCTTTCGGCGATGCCCTTGAAGTCGTTGATGAGTGTCGTCGCTTCCTCTTCCGTCACTTGCGGAGAGAGGATGAACAGGACTTCATAAGTCCTCATGAAACCTCCTTCTGGCCTAGCGGAACCCCGCATTGTCACGAGGTTCAAGGAGCTGGCAGATTGTTAAAGAAAGTCCGGTCACCCGAACGCGGGAGCCGGCAAGTGTACGCAAAGCACTGAGGGGCGGCAAATTATTTCGTCATCGGCCACATCGTTCAGAATGCCGCATCTTCATGGCCGCGTCCGACAACATTGAGCCTCGCGCCGTCGCCATCCTTATGGCCCTTCTCGCTGGCGTCGCCCTCGCTCTCGGCGGTATCCCGGCCCTCTACCGAACTGTACCGAGCGACCTCTCCCGGACGGGAACGATTATCGGCGCACTCGAGAGCTCACGCCCATCGACGGTAGTATTCGGCGACAGCCGCGCTCAGGCTGCCGTCGATGCCGGGCAATTCGGGGGATCGAGCGCTCAACCTCGCAGCGCCCGACCAGACTCTGCCTGAGATCCTTCTCCTGTCCGGCTCCCTCCCCCCCTCCACCAGCACGGTGGTCGTCTTCATTACTCCCGAGGAGGCGGGCAGCGACCTTCCGCTTCCACGGCTCGCGGCGAACGCAGCCTGGATGTTCGGGCTGCGACCCTCGCCGCGGGCAATCGACTCCGTCACAAAGTGCACTGGCGCCGCACCGTTCCGTCCTCGGATCAATGAGGCGATCGAGGCGCGATGGGTTCTGCGACAGGCACTCGACACGCGACTCCGCGACATGATCCGGCCATCACTCCAGATTCAGCGTCAGCGAGAGAGCCTCGAATTCCCCAGTCTGTACCAGTTTCCTCTGGCATCACCGCGGCTCGAGGCCGACCTCGTTCGGATCCGAAACCTCGAGATCCGGCCGCTGCACCCGACTCGGGGCTGCATCCTCTCGACTCTCCATCACGAGCTCACGGCTCGCAATGCACGCCTCGTCCTGGTGATACCGCCAATCCATCCGGCGGCGATCCCTCGAGGCTATGACGCGTTCACAACGACGGTAAATGCCTTCTCCCGCGCGAGCTCGATCGACCTCCTCGATCTGACGAACGCGCTGCCGTCTCGAGCGTTCGCCGACGCCCGGCACCTCACCTGGGACGGTGCCGAGGCCTTCACGTCGCTTCTGCGGCAGCAGATGGATGGTGAGTCCGGCGGGGGAACGGACTGATGCTGTTTCACACCTTCACGTTTGCTGCTTTCTTCGTGATCGTGATCGCGGTCATTGCGGCGACACCGCAGCCGCTCGCACGGAAGGTGATCCTGCTGGCCGCGTCGTATCTCTTCTACGGCTGGGCCTCACCTCTCTTCCTCCTTCCACTGCTGATTACGACGACTGTCGATTTCGCGGTTGGCCTGCTGCTCGATCGGGAGAACCGTCCGTCGCAGCGGCGTGCATTGCTCGCGGCGAGCATCGTCGCGAACCTGGGACTGCTCGCCTGGTTCAAGTACTTCGGCTTCTTTGCCGACAACGTAGCCGCGCTCTTTCGGACGATCGGATGGCAGGCCGATCCGTTCACGCTGAAGATTCTGCTGCCGGTCGGAATCTCGTTCTACACGTTCCACGCGATGAGCTACACGATCGACGTCTACCGGCGCCAGATCGCCGCCTGTCGCTCACCGCTCGACTTTGCGCTCTTCATCACCTTCTTTCCGGTGCTCGTTGCGGGGCCGATTCTGCGCGCGCGGCAGTTCCTTCCTCAACTTGCCCAGCCTCTCCGCATTCGGATTGGAACGTCTGCGGTGCTGCTCATCGTCCGCGGCTACGCGAAGAAAGTCCTGATCGCCGACAACGTCGCTGTCCTTCCCGACGTGGTGTTCGCCAATCCGTCGATCTGGCCCGGGCTCGTGATCTGGGTCGCTACGATCGCTTTCGCCGTGCAGATCTACTGCGATTTTTCCGGCTACTCGGATGTCGCACGAGGCCTCGCCTCGATCTTCGGACTGGAAGTACCGCTCAATTTCGATCGACCCTATCTCGCACGCAACCCTTCAGATTTCTGGCGCCGCTGGCATATCAGCCTCTCCTCGTGGCTGCGCGACTACCTCTTCATTCCGCTGGGAGGCAGCCGCGACTCCGAATGGAAGACATCGCGTAACCTGATGATCACGATGCTCCTCGGCGGGCTCTGGCACGGCGCGAGCTGGAACTTCGTCCTCTGGGGTGCGATGCACGGCGTGCTGCTCGTCGTCCACAGACCATTCCGTCGCCACGCCGCGGTTGCGCGAACAGGCATCAGCCGGATCGTTCGGGCCGCGGGTGGGTGGGTCGCGTTCCAATACGCGCTGCTGGTTACCTGGATCGCCTTCCGTGTTCAGGATTTCTCCGCGATGAAGGTCGCGATGACGAAGTTCCTCCTGCCCGATTTTTCCGCCCCGCTCTATAACCTCGGACTCACGCACATCTCGCTCGTCACCACCGTCACCCTCATTGTCGGGTTCATGGTTCTGCACATCTGGTCGCACCTTCACGGGGATCTCGATGAGCGGCTCGCGCGCCTCCCCCTCATTCCACTCTGCGTCGTCGCGGCAATGATCGGCGCAGCGTTCCTGCTCTTCTGGCCATCAGTCGAACGACCGTTCATCTACTTTCAGTTTTGAGGATGCGCGTGCGGGACGAAGCCTGTTCAACTCGCCGCGCGAAGCGCTTTGGAGTGCGGCGGCCTCATACGCCGCTTTCACACCGCGAGCAGCCGCCCGAAAGATCGCCTGCCGCCCAGCCTAGGCGCTTAACATCGTTTCAAAGTGGTTGTGCGGGATTGGAAAGCGGCGTCTGAGGCCGCCGCACTCCAAAGCGCTTCGCGCGACGTACACACCCGCCTACAACGGCAACCAATACGAGACCTTCACCAGGATGACGTCATGCGACGGAGCACCGGGAATGGCACGGAGATCCCGCCCGAGCCTGAAATCGCCGATCGGCACGACATCAGCCCGGTTCTCGTTCCATACGACGTAGAGAGACGAGCCGGGCCGGAATTCCCACCGGGCCACCGCGCTGCCGCGAACGCTGCGCAGGTTGAAGTCGGGATCATGGACTGGGCCGTCGAAGGGGACGTAGTCTCTGGTCCTGGCTGCGGCGAGCGACCGGTAGTCGTGATAATCGCCGGCTGCGATGAACGGCTGCATGTAGAGCTGAAACGAGAGACGGGAACTGAGCGTCCACTCGACGCGCGTCCCAAGCTCGAAGGAACGCTGATCGAGCTCGGCGAACAGGTAACGCCGCCCGTACGTCGGCGTGGCTCCCGGATCGTCGAACGCCGTAACGTACTGCGTCTGCGTCCGCGAGCGCCTGAACGACGGCTCGAGACTGACCCGGAGACTCGTCGCGGGACGGACGTCGAGGGCGACGCCTGCCTGCCGCACATAAGAACCGTCGTCGCTCTGATCGACGTATCCCCGGAGACCGACCGAGACAAGCTTCCGCTGGTCGGTGTCGAGCGACAGATCCGAGCTCCACGCCGCGGGAGTCCGGACCACCGGACCGCCCCGCGTCAGACGATCGGAGAACGAGCCTGGCGCTACGAAGAGCGACAGGCGGTACTCCCAGTAATTGGCGAACGCTCCGAAGGTATCGGCGAAAACGCCTCTCTCGATCGTGTCGCCGTCGAAGTTAGCGTTCTGCCACACGCCAAACCAGATGTTCTTCTCCCGGAATCGCGGCGTCGGCTCCCGATTGACGTACTGCATGATCGCGGTCGACGAGACGATGTCGGTCCGCTGCATGAATCCGGCGTCGTTTGTTTCGTATCCCGGCGAGTACGCCTGTACCTGGAGGTTCGGTCGCCAGACTCCGGTCGCTTTGGAAAACATCGCCTTCGCGCCCCAGCCGGTGAGTGAGGTCCGCGTCGGATCGAACGTGACATGCCCTGCATCGGGACGCTGGTAGTAACGCGCGGGCGCCAGTTGCGTCAGCGCGATCGCCTCCCGGCTGCCACTGACGCTCGACCCGACCGCCGACCCTTCCAGCACCCAGCTTCTGCCGCCGAACGTCGTGTAGGCGTCGACTCCGCCGGTGACGGCCGAGTCGCGTAGCATCGAGAGCTCGTCTGGAAGCCGGCGGTTCACCGAGGTGAAGAGCATGCCTACCCGCGAGCGCTCGCCGATCTCCTTCGTGATTCGCGACACGAAGTAGTTCGTCATCGGCTCGACCCGTTGCCGGCCTGAGTCCGCGCCGTCGACGAAGCGGGCGTCCTCGCTGTCGGTCAAGGCATTCAGCACGCCGATCGACCAGCCATCCACTCTCCCGGTCAACTTCGCCGCGCCCAGAATCGTGGTCTCGGAAGGAGAATCGACAAACTCGGCGCCAGGACGAACCTGCGGCGAACGTCCGATGCGGCGCGTATAAAAAATGCTGGGCGCCGAGATGAAGTTGAAGTGGCTAGGAGCGGGGCTGTCGCCGAACCGGAAAATGTTCAGCCCCTCGGTGAAGAACGGCCGCCGCTCCGGGTAGAACGTCTCGAACTCGCTCAGGTTCACGACCGCCGGGTCGACTTCCACCTGGCCGAAGTCGGGATTGATCGTACCGGTAAGCGTCAGGCTCGAAGTCAGCGCGTATTTCACGTCGAGACCGCCACTGAAGCCCTGCTCCATTCTCTCCAGCAATGGGTTCTGGCTCACCTGCGTCCGGATGTCCGAGCGCGCGACCGCATACGGCGTGATCTCGAGTGGCCGGCCGCGGTGAATCCCCTCGAGCCCGACGATGTTCGCGAAGTTCGAGACGAACCCTGTCTGACCCTTCGGCGTGTTGACGATCCGCACGATCTCGTTCGTCCGCATCGTCCGGCGCGTGATGTTCAGCCCCCAGACGTGCACAGGCTTGTCGGGAAAGCGGAGCTGCGAGAAGGGGATCCGCACCTCGGCCACCCACCCGCGATCGTGCACCCGCGTCGCCGACTCCCACACGCCGTCCCAGCTCGAATCCTCCCCGATGTCGTTATAGAGCACGGTGTCGATCTGCACGTTCGCAGGCGTGAGCGTGAATGCGTTTCCCGAAAGGCGATCGAGTTGCGGGTCGATGTTGATCGAAAGAAAGTCGCTCGGAACGAAGGTATCGCGGCGAGCCAGCCGTACGACCGGGCGCGCCGCGTCGTCCATCTCGACTCCGAAGTAGATCGCGTGATCGTCGTAGATGATGCGAACACTCGTTCTCGTCGTCGCCGGCTGACCATCGTTCGGATCGTTCTGCGTGAAATCGGTGAACTCCGGAACGCTCTGCCAGGCAGGATCGCTCAGATCTCCATCGATGACAGGCGCCACGCTCGCACGAACCGCCCGCAGATCAGGCCGCGCCGGCCAGTTGGCTGCCGCCAGCGGCGACGCGATCAGCAGAGAGAGACAGACGAGAGTCGTACGGTCGAGCATTGAAGTCGGCATCTTCGGGCGGAAGTGCCGTCAAGATACTCGCGATCCCGGGAAGTGCAAGCCACGGATCGGTCACGTGAACCAAACTTCGGACGACGTCCCGTGCTGGAATGTGGCGGTGATTGTGGCGAAACAAAAGCGCCACCCGTGAGGGTGGCGCTAAATCATTGGTTTCTGGAGCCGTTGACCGGACTTGAACCGGTGACCTGCTGATTACGAATCAGCTGCTCTACCAACTGAGCTACAACGGCCTGAGGTCCGCGTAACAGCGCGGGCGCGGATTGTATTCACGGAGCGGGCTGGTGTCGAGCGGCACGGCTGGGTTATCAGAGAGGACATGAGCAAATGCGGTACGATTCTCCCGGCAGCGCCCTTAGCTCAATGGATAGAGCAATTGACTTCGGATCAATAGGTTGGGGGTTCGAGTCCCTCAGGGCGCACCATCTCTTCTCACCTCAGGTGTAGAGCCCGCCGCTGACGTTGAGCACCGTGCCGGTGATGTATCCGGCCTGCTCGCTCGCGAGAAAGACCACCGACCAGGCGATGTCGTCTGTCGTCCCCAGCCGCTTCAGTGCGATCCTCTCGGTGAGTGCCTCTCGCGC
This sequence comes from Thermoanaerobaculia bacterium, assembly GCA_036385045.1. Classification (GTDB taxonomy): domain Bacteria; phylum Acidobacteriota; class Thermoanaerobaculia; order Gp7-AA8; family Gp7-AA8; genus QHVT01. Next base: position 18,588 of record DASVLC010000023.1, read on the forward strand.
GGGTTCGGGGAGCGCATCGGTCATCGCCGTCTGGATGTAGCCCGGCGCGATGGCGTTCACCGTCACGTTGCGTGACCCGATCTCGAGCGCGAGCGCCTTCGTAAAGCCGATCAACCCCGCCTTCGAGGTCGCATAGTTCACCTGGCCGGGATTGCCCATCAGCCCGACGATCGACGAGATGTTGATCACGCGTCCCCAGCGGGCACGGATCATCTTCTTGACGACCTCCTGGGTGATGTTGAAGGCGGAATCGAGGTTCGTCTGCAGAACCTTCGTCCACGCCTCCGGTTTCATCCTGATGAACAGATCATCCTCGGTGACCCCGGCGTTATTCACGAGAATGTCGATCGGCCGCTCCTTCAGCAGCGCCGCGATCTTCTCGCGAACATCAGGAGCCGCAATGTCGAGCTCCAGTCCAGTCGCATTGCCGATTTCGGACGCAAGCTGGTTGACGCGATCGGCCGAACGCGCGGCGCAGATGACGTGAGCTCCCGCCTCACCGAGGCGCCGCGCGATCGACTCGCCGATCCCGCGCGAAGCGCCGGTCACCAGTGCAGTCTTCCCTGTCAGATCGATTTTCATCAGTCGTTACCCTTCGTTTCGCTGCTGGCGGAGAGAAACGCCTCGAGAGAGGCGGCATCCGAGACGTTGACCAGTTCGACGTTCGGTTCAATCCGCTTGATGAGGCCCGTCAGCACGCTGCCGGGACCGACTTCGACGAATCGCTTCACACCCATCGACACCATTTTCTGGACTGACTCGACCCATCGCACGGGCGAGGCAACCTGCCGCAGCAGGGCGTTCCGGACGGCAGTCGGTGTCCCGATTGGTGACGCGTCGACGTTCGAGACGAGCGAAACCCAGAGATCCTTGAACTCCGCCTCCTCGATCATCGGCCGCAGTCGGTCCTCGGCCGGCTTCATCAATGCGCAATGGAAAGGCGCCGAGACCGGAAGCGGCAGCGCACGCCGGACTCCCCGCTTCTTCGCTACGTCGATCGCACGATCGACGGCCGCTTTCGTACCGGCGATGACGATCTGTCCTGGCGCGTTGATGTTCGCAACCGAGAGAACTTCTCCTTCAGCCGCCTCCTCGCAGATCGCGTGGGCGTCTTCGACCGACGGTCCGATCAATGCGGCCATTCCGCCCGTACCGACGGGCACAGCTTCCTGCATGAAGCGCCCGCGGGCGCGAACGATCTTCGCGGCAGCGGGCGCTGCCAGCCCACCGGCGCTGACGATCGCGCTGTACTCGCCGAGAGAGTGCCCGGCGACCAGATCCCGCCGCGCCGCACCATGCTCCTCGAGCACGGCGTGGATCGCGGCCGAAACCGAGAGGATCGCCGGCTGTGTGTTCTCGGTGAGCTTCAGCTCTTCGTCCGGACCTTCGAAGCAGAGCTTCGAGATCGAGAAGCCGAGAGCCTCGTCGATCGCATCGAAAACCTTCCGGGCCGCGGGGAAGTTCTCCGCGACATCCTTCCCCATCCCGGTGTACTGACTCCCCTGTCCGGGGAAAACGAACGCAGTGTGATGTTCCATTGGGGGCGGATGATATCCAATCAGGGATGGAAGCGGCTGACGCGCGTGTGATCCGGAATCCGTTTCTCCCTCAACTCGTCGCGCGAAGCGCTTTGGAGTGCGGCGGCCTCAGACGCCGCTTTCCAATCCCTCACAATCACGCCGAAACGATATCGAGCGCCCAGCCAGGGCGCCAGACGATCTTTCGGGCGGCTGCTCGCGGTGTGAAAGCGGCGTCTGAGGCCGCCGCACTCCAAAGCGCTGCGCGCGACGCCTGTGAAGCTGAAGAGGACCATCGTTGTGCAGCCCGGCCCCCCGCCTCGAAACCCGCGACGGCTCGGGTCGTATAACGCCCCATGTCACTCGAACTCCGCATTCAGGGTCTCTCGAAAACGTATCCGAATGGCGTCCGCGCTCTGCAGGACGTCAACCTCACGATTCCGACCGGGATGTTCGGTCTGCTCGGCCCGAATGGCGCCGGTAAGTCGACGCTGATGCGGACGATCGCGACCCTGCAGGAGGCCGACAGCGGGTCGATCACTCTCGGCAGCCTCGATGTCCTGCAGAACAAGGACGAGGTGCGGCGCACGCTCGGCTACCTGCCGCAGGAGTTCGGGGTCTATCCGCGGATCACGGCCGAGGCGCTGCTCGATCATTTTGCAATTCTCAAGGGGATTCATGACCGCAAGCAGAGGCGCGAAGTGGTCGCGGCGCTGCTCCGACGGACGAATCTCTACGACGTCCGCAAGCAGAGCCTCGGGACGTTCTCGGGCGGCATGCGCCAGCGCTTCGGCATCGCACAGGCGCTGCTCGGCAATCCGAAGCTGATCATCGTCGACGAGCCGACGGCGGGACTCGATCCCGGCGAGCGCGTCCGCTTTCACAATCTCCTCGCCGAGATCGGTGAGAACGTGATCGTCATCCTGTCGACACACATCGTCGAGGACGTGAGCGATCTCTGCAGGCGGATGGCAATCATCTCTCACGGCCGCGTGCTGGTTGAAGGCGATCCCGCTGAGGCGGTCGGGAAGGTCGACGGAAGAATCTGGCGACGCTTCGTCAGCAAGGAGGAGCTCGCCGTGCTGCAGCAGGAGCTCGCAGTGATCTCGACCCGTCTGGCCGGCGGCCGGACAATCATTCACGTCTACAGCGAAACGCGTCCGGAGGGGTTCGAGCCGGCAGCCACGACGCTCGAGGACGTCTACTTCTCGACGCTCCATCACGCGGAGGTGGTGGCCGCATAGCGGGCGCCATCGGACGGAATCAGATGATGTTTCGAGCGATCACAGCTTTCGAGCTCAAGTACCACCTCCGGGCTCCCCTCTTCTACATCCTTTTCCTCGTCTACTTTCTCCTGACGTTCCTCGCGGTGACGACGGACGGCGTGCAGATCGGCGGCGCCGTCGGCGCGGTCGACCGCAACGCACCGTTCGTGATCATGCAGTTCCTGATGGTGATGAGCATCTTCGGCGTGCTGACGACGACGGCATTCGTCGCCAACTCGGTGCACCGCGATTTCGAACTCGGCACCGACGCTCTCTTCTTCAGTTCACCGATCAACAAGTCGCAATACCTCGGCGGACGATTCGTCGGTTCTTTCATCGTGGCGACACTCGTCTACCTGGGTGTCTCGCTCGCCATCATGGCCGGAAGCCTGATGCCGTGGATCGATAAGGAGCGGGTCGGGCCGTTCGAGCTCTGGCCCTACGTCTTCTCGGTGCTCGTGCTCGTGATGCCGAACCTGCTGCTCTGCGGCGCGATCTTTTTCGCCGTGACTGCGCTGACGCGCAGCCTGATGGCGACCTACGCGAGCGTCGTCGGCTTCTTCGTCGCGTACGGCATCGCCGGCGCCATGCTCGGCGATCTGGAGAACGAAAGGCTCGCGAGCCTCTTCGATCCGTTCGGCTTCATCGCCTTCGAGATCGCCACGCGCTACTGGACCGTCTTCGACAAGAACACGCAGCTCCTGCCGATCGAAGGGGTCTTCCTCTGGAACCGCATCCTCTGGACTGCGATCGCTGCCGCGATCCTCGGGTTCGCCTGGTGGAAGTTCGAGTTCACCACCGGCACCCGCAAGGCGAAGAAGAGGGCCGCACGCGCAGACCTGACGGCAGAGCAGCCGATCGAGCGGATCGCCTTCCGCCTTCCCGCGGTCACGCAGACGTTCGGCGGCGCCGCTTCCTGGCGGCAGTACCTCGCCTCGACACGCCGCGAGTGCGTCGCCGTCTTCAAGAGCGTGCCGTTCATCATCATGCTCCTGCTCGGCGTCGCGAACGTCTGGGGCGCCAGCGTGAACATCGACAGCCTCTTCGGGACGCAGACGTACCCGGTGACGCACAAGATGGTCGAGATCATCTTCGGCTCGTTCACGATCTTCGCGATGCTGATCGCGGCGTTCTACGCGGGGGACATCGTCTGGCGGGAGCGCTCGCTCAAGATGCACGAGGTGCACGACGCGATGCCAGTGCCGACCTGGGCGATGTGGGCGTCGAAGCTCACGGCGCTCATCCTCGTCGTCTTCTCGGCGCTGGCGGTCGCGACGCTGACCGCGATCGTCGTCCAGACGGCGAAGGGCTATACGAACTACGAACTGCTCGTCTACGTGAAGAGCGTGTTCCTGCAGATCGGCGTCTGGCTGACGCTGATCGCGGCGATGGCGTTTCTCTTCCAGGTGTTCTTCAACCAGAAGTTCGTCGGCTTCCTCGGTGTGATGGGATGGTTCGTGATCAGCCGGATTCTTCCGGCGGTCGACTTCGAGCATCGTCTCTATCGATTCGCCTCCACGCCGCCGAACCAGTACTCCGACATGAACGGCTTCGGCCACTTCGTCGCGCCGCTGGTCTGGTTCAATGCGTACTGGCTGCTCCTGGTCGGCGCGGCGCTGGTCGCGGCGCACCTGGTCTGGATCCGCGGCACCGAAGCAGGCTGGCGGCAGCGGATGGCGATCGCGACGCAGCGGTTCGGGCGCCCTGCGGCCATCATGCTCGTGATCTTCCTCGCCGGGTTCGCCTCGGCCGGCTCGTACATCTACTACAACACGAACGTCCTCAACGACTACCGGACGACGAAGGACGGTGAGCGACTCCAGGCGGCGTACGAGAAGAAGTACAAGCAGTATCAGGGCATTGCGCAGCCACGTATCACCGACGCGCAGGTCACCGTCGACATCCATCCCGAACGGCGCGCCGTCGAGTTGCGCGGCCGCTACATGCTCGAGAACCGGAGCGGCGAGCCGATCCCCGCGCTGCACGTCATCGCGAACAGCGAACTGACGACGCTCGAGATCTCGATTCCGGGCGCGACGCTCCAGAGCGAGGACGACGAGCTGAGCTACCGCATCTACAAACTTGCCGAGCCGCTTCCCGTCGGAGCAAAGCTTCCGCTGACATTCAAAACCGGTTGGAAAGCCGTCGGCTTCGTCAACGGCAGCTCCAACGTCGACATCGTCGAGAACGGGACCTTCATCGACAGTGGCAGCTATCTTCCCCACCTCGGATATCAGGAGTTCATCGAGCTTCAGGACCGCAACAAGCGCCGCAAATACGGGCTCGAGCCGATCGAGCGGATGCGCCCACCGTCCGATATGAAGGCGCGGATGAACAACCAGATCTCGCGCGATGCCGACTGGATCAATCTCGACACGACCGTCAGCACCTCGGCCGACCAGATCGCGATCGCTCCCGGATACCTTCAGCGCGAGTGGACGGAGAACGGCCGCCGCCACTTCCACTACAAGACGACGTCACCCATCCTCGCCTTCTGGTCGTACCTCTCCGCGCGCTACGAAGTGAAGCGCGACTCCTGGAACGCACCCGACGGGCGGAAGATCGCGATCGAGATCTATTACGACGCGAAGCACCCCTACAACATCGACCGGATGATCGACGGGGTGAAGAAGTCGCTCGACTACTTCACGGCGAACTTCTCGCCCTACCAGCACGAGCAGGTGCGGATCCTCGAGTTCCCGAGCTACCGGACATTCGCACAGTCATTCCCGAACACGATTCCCTTCTCAGAGGGAATCGGGTTCATCGCCGACCTGCGCGACGAGGAGGAGATCGACTACGTCTTCTACGTCACGGCACATGAGGTCGCACACCAGTGGTGGGCGCATCAGGTGATCGGCGGCAACGTGCAGGGCTCGACGATGATCGTCGAGACGATGGCGCAGTACTCAGCGTTGATGGTGATGGAAAAGGAGTACGGGCGGGACAAGATGCAGAAGTTCCTCCGCTACGAACTCGATCGCTACCTGAGTGACCGCGGCAGTGAGTTGATCGCCGAGCAGCCTCTCGTTCTGGTCGAGAATCAAGGCTACATCCACTACCGCAAGGGCTCGCTCGTCATGTACGCGCTACGCGATTACATCGGCGAGGAGAATGTGAACCGTGCACTCGCTAAGTTCCTCACAGACTACGGCTTCTCCGGACCGCCGTACACCACTGGCGAGGAGCTCGTCCGCTACTTCCGTGCGGAGGCCGGCCCCGAGCACCAGGAGCTGATCACCGACCTTTTCGAGCGAATCACGCTCTACGACAACCAGACGCGCGAAGCGAGCGTGAAGGCACTCGCCGACGGCCGGCACGTCGTAACGATCACCGTCGCTTCGACGAAATTCCGCGGCGACGAGAAAGGCGAAGAGAAGGAAGTCCCGGTCGATGACATGATCGACATCGGCGTCCTCGGCGCGAACGACGAAGTTCTCTTCCTCGAGAAACGACGCATCACCAAGCCGCTGGAGACCTTCGAAATCACCGTCTCCGGCAAGCCTGTCAAGGCAGGGATCGATCCGTTCAACAAGCTGATCGACCGGAACCCGAAGGACAACGTGAAGTCGTTGTAGGGGGATGAGTGGGAATTGAGAATTGAGAATTGGGAACTGAGAATTGGAGTGCCGACGGTTTGCCTGTCATCCTGAGCCGCCGGAACCCCGAGGGCGGGTGGACCGGGTGGGAGGGGTGAAGGACGGTCGAAGGACCCCCTCCTCGATCGCCCGGCAGAACCAATCGCCGGAAGCTTTGTCATCCGGAGCGTAGCGAGGGATCTGGGCGGGCGGCGCGATGCACGTGAATGGCACCGGCCATCCACCCAGATCCCTCGCTACGCTCGGGATGACAGCGGTTAGGCTGGCTCGACGCACTCGCCAAAAAGTAGCCTGTCATCCCGAGCGGGTGGCGGGCGGGTGGCGAGGGATCCCTGACTCGACGACCTAGCAGGCACGGGCGCCGGGGAAGCATTGGGTCACGGGCGATGCGCGGTGGTGGGTCGTCGGCAAGGGATCCCTCTCCGTCCTCCGCCCCTTCCGCCCTCACGCCCGCCCACGGGGCTCCGGCGGCTCGGGATGACAGG
>DASVLC010000024.1:0-28407 GCA_036385045.1 Thermoanaerobaculia bacterium
TTCACCTTCATCGAAGGCTGGTACAACTCACACCGACGTCATTCGTCTCTCGGATACGTGTCGCCGAATGACTATGAGATGCTTCGTCAGCAGCACGCTGCACCCAACCACTAAACCGTCCACGTAATCGGGGTAACCTCAGACGGTGTGAGGAGTGACGGTTCGCGCGGGCAGACCGGTGAAATGTGAAGCTCTGTCCCCGATGACCTGTGGTCCCCGATGACCTGTGTCCCCGAGGAGCGAGCAGAAGACCGATTGGTTGAAGCTCCGCCCCCAAAGAAGATTGCGCGAAATCCGGCAAAGCTTCCGGAATTCAGAGCGGACATCCTTCTGTTCTGTCGCACGTCCAAATCCGCAGGAGATCTCGACCCTCAATGACCCGTTCCCTCGTTCTGTCCCTCACCCTTGCTCTCTCCTTGACTGCGGTTGCTGCCGACAATTCGGAATACGTTGCCCTGCGCGCTGCTCGCCCTGACGGCCGTACGGTTGCGGTGTCTGATCTGGTGCTCGATCGCGATGCGTTCCGGATCCACCTTCGCTCCGGGACGGTTCACTTTCTCGAGCCGGTTGCAGGAAGGACGACAGGTCTCGTCTTCACAGGCGACGGCTCGTACGAGCTTCGTCCCGCAACGGAGAGCGAGCGGCGTCATCTCGAGCTTCTGACCGGAGAGAAGGGGCTCGAGATGCTCTCGGATCGCTTCGACAGCATCGTGCTCCTGTTCGGCGACGGAACGGCGGACGAGATTCTGAAGCATGCCGAAGCGGTCGTCGGCGCGCCCGATGATCGGGCGAAACGAATCTACGAGGACTACCTCAAAGAACAGAGGAACCGCTATCACCTGAATCTCCACCTTCGCGTCCTGCGCGACCTTCTGGACGCTCCGACTGGTGGGGTCTTCGTCGCGGCAGTGAACGGCAAAGCTCATCCTCCGGCTCTCCTCGTCCACGAGCCCTTCGGAATTGGAAGTCTCGCCGCAAAGTACGGCTTCTTCGGTGGTGAAGAGACCGCGATGATCGTGTTCGATCAGCAGAAGGGGGGGATCTGGTACCTGAGCGGGGCCAAGCAGACCGCGAAGAATGGACATGGAAAACCGCTGCGCCCCCTCGCGGACGCGCAGCACTATTCGATCGAAACGACGATTCAGCGAAGCGAGATCACCGGTCGTGCGACGATTCGGCTCATCGCTCTCGCCGACGGTCTCCGCGTTCTTCCGCTTCACATCATGCCGAAGCTGCGGATCAGCGGCGCGAGCTATCGCGTCGATGGGGCGGAGGAGACGAAGACCGCCGGCATCGTTCAGGAAGATACGGAGCTCGGCAGAATCGCCCGGCTCTTTCGCTACGAGGGCTCCGACGCGGACGCCGCCGTCATCTTCGATGAATCGTTGAAGAAGGGAACGAAGGTCGAGCTGACACTCGACTACGCGGGGAATGAAGTTCTCACGAACATCGGCGCGGATACGTGGTCGGTCGATGCGCGTGACAGCTGGTACCCGAACCTCGGTACGTTCACCGATCTGGCAACGTACGAGCTGACGTTTCGCTATCCGAAGAGAAACCATCTGATCTCCGTCGGAGAACGGGTGAGCGAGACGGAAGAGGACAGCCGGAAGGTCGCCGTCTGGCGCGCCGATCACCCGATCCGCGTCGCCGGCTTCAATTACGGCAGGTTCGAAAAGAAGTCGCAGCAGGACAAAGAGAGTGGAATGACGGTCGACGTCTATTCGAATCGTGATTTCGCGAAGAAGTCGGGCGACATGATGGCCGATGCGATCAACAGTGCTCGCGTGAGCACGATGTTCTTCGGTCCCGTTCCGTACTCCCCGATCTCCGTGACGCAACAGGTGGAGTGGAACTTCGGTCAGTCGTGGCCGTCGCTCGTCTATCTGCCGACACTGGCGTTCACGACTTCGACGGAGCGTGCACTTGAAGGCTTCGGTCCGAGCGCGGGCGATATCAACGAGTTTGTGAAGACGGTCGGCTGGCACGAGATGGCGCATCAGTGGTGGGGGCACCATGTCGGCTGGGAGAGCTATCGTGACCAATGGCTCTCGGAGGGCCTCGCCGAGTTCACCGCGGCGCTGGTCCTGCAGTTCACGGAGAGCACGAAGGCCTACGACGACTACTGGGAGCGCAAGCGGAGAGACATCCTCGACAAGTCGCGTGGCGGCCAGGTGAGGAACTCCGAGGCGGGGCCGATCTCGCAGGGGTTCCGTCTGTCGACACACCGGGCACCTTCGGCCGCACAGACGATCATGTACGGAAAGGGCGCCTATGTGGTCCACATGCTCCGCATGATGATGCGTGGCGGCGCGAATCCGGACGAGCGTTTCATCACCATGATGCGCGACTTTGCGCAGAGCCAGGCGGGAAGGAACCCATCTACCGCCGACTTCCAGAAAGTGGTCGAGCGTCACATGACGCCGCAGATGAACCTCACCGGAGACGGAAGGATGAGCTGGTTCATCGACCAGTGGATTCATGGGATCGAGATTCCGAGAATCAGGAGCGAGATTGGAATCACCGATCTGGGTGGCGGCAAATACAAGTTGAGCGGATGGGTGTCGCAGGAGGGGGTATCAGACAACTTCCGGTCTCCCATACCGATCTATGCCGACTTCGGGCAGAACAAGAGCGCGCGAATCGGTGTGATGCCGGTCGTCGGAAATAACCGGTCTCCCATTGAAGTGGAGATGGCGCTCCCATCGAAGCCGAGACGAATCGTGGTCAACCTGATGCACGACATTCTCGCGATGGATTGATTCGCGGGGAGGGGGCGCCCGGCTTTCGCGCACTTGTGGGTCGTCGGCAGGGGATCTCCGCCCCCCACACCCGCACGCCCGACCACGGGGCTCCGGCGGCTCGGGATGACAGGCTTGATTTCTGGCGCCTGACGACGACCACCGACTAGATGCCGTGACGCCTTCGGCGTCACTTTTCTCCGGCGTCAGTTGTCTTGTTCAGTGGACCGGCCGCCAGCCGTTCCCATCGCAACTCCCTGATCGTGAAGGCTTCGGCGTAGACATTCGGCCCTCGCACTGAGGCGAGATCGACGTGGAGGCGCCACACTTCGGGACGGGAGAAGGTCTCGCGCGCTGCATCGTGCAGCGCTTCGAGGTCGCGGACCCAGACGCGCCCTCCCGCGGAGGGGTTGAGCGCGTTCTCGAGGAAGTAGGAGCCGTAGTGATAGCCGGGACCATCGACGAAGATCAGCGCCTTCTCTCCGACTCCCGCTGCTTTGGCGGCATCGACGGCCACGCTCGTAATGCCGTGGTAGTGCTGCCGGTAATACGGTATCTCCTGCCTTACGGTCCTCGCCAGAGGAAAGAAGGCTGTGGCAATGGCCACGACTCCAATGGCGACCGCCCCGGCGAATCGCGGCCCGCGCCCGGGCCAGCGCGCGATCATGCGATCGACGACGCTCTTCAGCGTCAGCAGCGAGCGCGCCGCCAGGATGGCGAGCGGCCCGAGCGCCTCGAAGGCGTAGCGCGCAATTCCGTAGATGATGTCGAAGAAGAAGTAGGGGGCGTGCGCCGCAACGAGCGAGACGGCGCAGGCGCCGAGCATCAGGTCGCGCCCGCGGCCCGGCCGCCGGATCAGCAGCGGCAGAAAGATCAGCAGATCGGGCCATGGCCAGCCCCACATCCGCTGGTTGAGCCGCTCCCACCAGAGGGGGATGTTTCCGAGCGTCGCCTGAAGCGAAAAGGAGTTCAGCCCGTCCGAGGGGTTGGAGAGGTTGTAGCCGGCTTCGAGCGGATTGCCGAAGACGTAGGCGTTGAAGCCGAGGTAGACCGCGAGAGCCGGCAGCGCCGCTGCGACCACGACCGCCGCGGTGATGAGTCGCTTCTTTGCTTCGCGCCGCCGCCAGAGCAGCCAGACGAAGGCGGGCCAGAGGAGCGTGAGTCCCGAGTAAGGACGGATCAGACAGGTGACGCCGGCAAGCAATCCGGCGAGAGCCGCCGTTGCCGTCTTCCCGCCGGCATCGGCCCGGACGATGGCGAGGAGCGTGGCGAGCGAGAACGTGAGCGCAGCGGGGTGTGCCATCTGGTCGCCGCTCATCAGGACGAAGGCCGGCGAGAGCGAGAGGATCACGGCAGCGACGATGCCGGTCGGAACGTCGAACAGCTCGCGGCCGACCCGCCAGACGAGAATCACCGAGAGTGCGGTCAGCAGAGGATTGATGATCCACGGAGCCGCAATCAGATAGCCGGCAGCGAGAAGGAGCGGCCACCCCGGCGGATATTTTCCGCTCCAGGTCGATCCGGTCACGATCACGTGTCCCTGCTCGAACAGCTCGGGGAGCGGCGGCGGCGGGAGCGTGATCTGGCCGGAGGCGAAGATCTTCGCCTGAAAGGCGTAAGCGATGGCATCCGAGACGTGGGGGATTCCTTCGAGCAGAGTCAGTGCGACCGAGACGCCGGAGACGAAGACGGCGAGGGTCAGTACGACGATGACGATGGTTTCGGATCTTGGGTGCATCTGACTGGCATCTTAGTGAAAAGAAGTTTGCTACCGATGGGCGTCTGACGACGACCACCGCCTACATGCCGTTTCTCTTGCAGTCGCTGCCTACGGCGGTGTCACGACGAAGTCGAGGGCAGCGGTCCGGTGTTCTCCGTCGCGCAACTCGACTTTGTACTGTCCCGGCCGCGCATAGAGCTCGGCGTCGATGAGAGTGGAGAGTGAGTCGGGACCACCGAACGCCGTCTCCATCTCGCGACCGTCGAAGACGATGACCGTGGAAGGATGTGCATTCGCCGCGGCGACGCCGAGGGCCGAGCTGCCGTTCCACTGCATGTTGAAACCGACACCGGCCGTAGTGCCGGACGGGTGAAGCGCTTTGATCTCGAGCCCATCGGGAGGCGGAACGTCGTCGATGTAGTAGAGGCGAATCGATCTGCCTACGATCGTTACCGGCTCGTAGCGCTCGAGCCACGAAAAACTCCCCTCCGACTCGATGAGTCCGGTGAAGGAAGTCTCGCTGATGGCGGCCCAGCCGTTCACGGGGTAGCGGGGAGGAAGCGGCTGATACGGGGGGAGGTCGAAGAGTTTCAGCGTTGCTCCGCCGTGGTACTTGATGCGGAACGTTTTGATGTTCCTCCGGCGAAGCTCTTCTTCGAGCCTCAGCAGATCCTGGCCCCAGTCGAGGTTACTGTCGGTGAGCAGCCGCTCGGGATGCCGGCCGCCGAGCTGATTGAAATACGCGAGGTAATCGGGATGCGACATCCCCGATTCGACCCCTTGCCAGAGTACGAGCACAACGACGGCGCTCCTCACCACTCCTCGGCGGGAGCGGAACAGCATGGCAGTCGCTGCACCGGCGGCAATTGCGAGCAGCGGATAGACGGCGAGCACGTGGCGAACTCCGAGGCCTGCGCGGGCCGGAACGAGGGCAATGAAAATCATCGCGATCGCCAGCAGTGGGAGTCCTTCGCGCCAGTCGCGACGGCGACGGCGCGCGAGAAGCACCGCCGAGACGATTCCCAGCACGAGCAGCGGAAGCGTCGTCTTCAACCCGACTGCGACCGGGAAGTAGTACGGCCAGCTCTCCGTGCTGATCTGCCCGAAGAGGTAGGACTTTCTTCCCTTCTCGTTGTTATGCCGGAAGATCTCGAGACCGAGAGGGAACTCGGGTGCCGGAAGCGGCAATCGAATCGCGCGCTCGCGGATGGCCGCGGGGGCCCATTCGAACAGCGTCTCGATCTTCACCTGCGAGCGCTCGGCCCGATCCTCGATCGTGCCGAACGAAAAGAAGTGTGCGGCCCAGACGACGAGAGCGGACAGTGCGAGTCCGGCGACCAGGGAGAGCCATCCTCGCCGCGTGATTGCCGGAGCTCGCCGTTCGATCGCCGCCTTCCAGAGGAGGAAGAGCGGAAAGACCGCGGCGACGAAGAGAACCGGGGTGAATTTCGAGGCGATGGCGACTCCGACTGCTGCTCCGAGAATCAGGCCGCGCGCGAGGCTGGTCTTCTCGAGCCATCTTGCGAATGCCCAGAGCGCGGCTGCGACTCCCGCGGCCGCGGCCATGTCGGTCGTCGCCAGCCCGGAGTGCGCCAGCACGGTCGGATCGGAGGAGAAGAAGGCGACGGCGGCGATCGCGGCGAACCGGCCGAATGTCCACCAGGCCCAGGCGGCCACGACGAGGGCGGCGAGAATGAAGAAGACGAGCGTGCCGGCCCGCGCCGCCGCCAGGTTGACCCTGTACTCACCTCGCTCGTGGAGAATCCGTCCCCCCTCGGTCCAGAGCCAGCGTTCGCCTCCATACCCGCTCCCCAGCAGCCACGGGCCGACGGCGACGGCGAGCCGTGCCAGCGGCGGATGGAGAAGCTCGAGGGTGTACGTCCCCTGATCGATCAGCTCCATCCCCGTTGCCACGTGAGCGGCTTCATCGACCGTCTCGCTGAAGATCTGCCACGTCGATGCGATCCTGAGGCTGCCGATGACGATCAGCAGAATGATCGCGATCACCGCGACACGATTCCGACGTATGTCTGAACCGTCTCGTGCGGCTGGTTCGACGCTCCGCTGCTCCGGGTCCGAGTGCGGATCGATTTGATCCCCATGGGTCCGTTCCAGAGATACTTGCTGCGGGGGTGCTGGTGCGTCTTCAGCGGTGGAAGCAGCATCGAGATCGAGCTGAAGCCGCGTGATGGTTTCGTCGCTCTCGGCGAGCCTCCGGTGTGCCGACGCGCCCCAGGCGTGAGCTTCCGTCGCCTTGTTGAACATGAGGGCAAGCTCAATCTGCAGCGCGGCTACGGCCGGCCGGTACGGATCGATCCAGACATCGCCGCCATCGCGAGCATAGGGCGGAGCGTGTGCCGGGACGCCTCCATGCGGCGCGAGCATCTCCCCGGTTTTCACACCCGAGCGGACACGGCTGATCAGCGAGAAGCGATTGCTCAACTCCTTCTTGTCGAGATCATTGCAACGTCTCAATGCCTGACCTGCCAGGCAAGCGACGGTGGTGAGTGCCTGATGCACGACCTCGAGATCCGGTCGATCGAGGGTTGCATCCTGCAGCATTGCCTCGCGATCGCCGCCCGAATCGTCCGATCCGGAGAAAGCCGCCGCGAACCGCTCCACGTGCGGGGCAAGGGCTGTTCCCTCCGTCTCTGATCCCATGAAGGCAATGAGCGAATCGGGATCGCTTCCGAGACGATCGTTATGCGATCCGAGCCACCGGCCGACCGCCCAGGCGCTTCGCTTGCGGAGAGAATGAAGCAGGCCGGATCGGAGCTCCTCGCCGCGGAGCTGCCATCCCTCTGCCATCAGACGCCAGTCGTCGAAGACCATCGACGCCACCGTCGTCAACAGATCGTCAGGCTCGAACCGCGCTCCGATCGCCTCTCGGTGGCCGATGCCGTCGTCGAAACCGCGATAGAACGTCTCTTCCCACGAGTAGTTGTGCGAGTGAAAGACGACGGATGACGGTTCGTACTGAATGGCGAAACCAGCCTCGAGAACCTCGCGCGCCCAGCGCATGTCCTCACCATAGGTGGACTGCCGGAACGGAATCTGCGCGAAGACCGATGCCCGTATGGCGCAGCTGACGTTGTGGAAGGAGACGAGCGCCAGGAGTGCGTCGCGATCGAGCCGCCCGAGGTCGTCGAGGGGAACTTGCCTGACCTCTCGCGCAGGGCGGCGGGCGCGAAGCTGATCGCGGGCAGTGAGCAGATCGGTGTCGGGTCGAGGGAGCACGCAGCTGAATGTCGTGGCGATCGATGGGTCGTTCCGCAGTGGCGCGATCAGGTTGGCCAGCCACGAAGGGCCGGAGGGTCGCGCGCGGACGGTGATGAAGACGTAGAGCTCTCCCGCGGCGTGAACGACGGCGAGGTTCCGCGTCAATCCGTAGTCGAACGTCTCCGGTTCGATCGAGAGGACCGTCGCGCCATGCTGTCGGAGAATCTCGACGCTCCGGTCCGTCGATCCCGAATCGATGGCCACCAGCTCGACCTCGGCATCGATCTGCTGCGCGCGGATCGCCGCGAGCAGATGCGGGAGGTCGGTTTCGCCGTTCTTGACCGGGAGGATGATCGACAGACGGGTTGCGCCCGCTCGGCCGGCGACGAGAGACCCGCGATGCAGAATTTCTGGTCCGCTCATCGACCGTTCCCCGACGCCACGGTTTGATCCTTCCCGTCGCGCGGCTCGTCGTCGCACGCCGCGTCGATGTCGATCGCCGGCTCTTCGAGCCTGACCGGGAGCGGCGCCACTGGCGATCGCTTTCTGTCAGCGCGCATTCACTCTTTCACCCGAAACTCGACCCGATTGGACTCGCCTGCCATTTCATCCCGCAGCTGCACGAAATGCTGACCTGGTTTTGCGAGCAGTTTAGGGGGAATCAGCGCGCTGAGGAACGATGAGTTTCCGAAGGTGGTACGCAGCGGCTCGTCTCCGAAGAAAATCGTCGTGAACATCCCGGCGTTCTCGCACTCGACCGCGAGAGCAGAGGTGCCATCGGGCTGGACGTTGAATCCCTCGCCGGCGGCCGTCTGATCGGGGTGAAGAACTCGGATGAGCGGTGTCGCAAGCCGGGGGGTATAGCGGAGATCCTCCAACCGCTTCGTTTCTCCGACCGGCTCTTCCATCGATGGTTCTCCGCCGCCGAGGAGTGCAAGAAGGTTCGATGCCGCCTTCCCGGCGATCATCGAATCGAAGACCGGCGGCAGCGCCACGAGAGACACTTCGCCGCGCCAGGCGCGCAGCATTGCGTCGGCGAGCTGCTCGACGTCTCCGATGTCCACGAGCTCTCCATTCAGCCCCGGAGTCACCAGCTCGTCGATGCTCGCTCCTCGGGAACCGATGACCGGGACACCAAGCAGCAGGCTCTCGAGCGCCGTGTTGGGAAGGTTGTCGCAGCGTGTCGGGATCACCGAGGCGGCGGCGCCCGACACGAGAGCGTACATCTTTGCTTTCTGCACCTCGCCGAGCCAGAGAACGCGGTCGGCCTGCCGGCCCCACATCGCACGATACTCTTCGAGAAGCGGCTCGCCGCGGTGCTCCTTGCCGGCCCAGACCATCGTCAGCTCCGGTTCTTCCTTCCATGCGAGCAGCAGTGCCCGGGCGACGAGATCGCTCCCTTTCGGATAACCGATGCCGCCGTAGTGGATCAGGTAGCGTCGCGGAATTCCGTCCGGATTGCCGCTGCCGGACCGTTCGATGAAGGCGGGCGGACGCACGACTCCCGCCCGAAGGCCGTAGCTTCGGCGAAGGTGCGTGGCGATGAAACGGCTGTGGGCGTACACGGCGTTGGATCGCTTCGCGGCACGCCTTTCGAGCCTTGCGAGCAGACGCGTTTCGAGACTTGGCGGCGAGCCGTCGATCTGCATGAGCAGGTCGCGCGGCCAGCAGAAGAGTGTGACGAGCGGTCGTCCGGGGAGCCGGCGGATGAACAGCGCCGTTGCACCCCAGACCGAGCAGTGGACGGCGTCAAAGGGCTTTTCGGCATGCCGCGCTTCGAGGCGTCGCGCCAGGTCTCGAGCTCCCGCGAGCTCGTAGGCGAGCTCGGTGAAGCGCAGCGCTCGCACGTTGCTTCCGAGCCAGACCGCGAAGTCGATCGGAAAGCCTCGCAGCGACGGGACGCGCTCGACGCGAATCCCGTAGAAATCGAGAAGCTGAAGCTCGTTGGTCTTCTCGGTTCGGACGAAGATTTCCACCTCGTGCCCGAGATCGTGAAGAACGCGCGTCAGGCGGTTGAGGAAACTGGCCAGACCGCCGTCATTCTCTGTCGGAGAGTCGCGGGTGACGAAGGCGATGCGCACGGGGGGAGCGTAGCAGAGGTCGATTCTTGGACGAGACGCTCGCTTACAGCGATCGGATGAAGATCCGGGCGCGTCGCGGTTCGCGATAGAGCTCCGCTGGCACGATTGCCGTGAGCAGAGTTGAACCGCCGTACATCGTCTCGAGAGGCTGTCCATCGAAAAAGACCACCGCGTCGCGATCTGCCCCATTGCAGCGGAGGGCGAGGGCAGCGCTTCCATCGGGTTGCGGATTGAAGATCTCGCCGGCAGGAGTCGACGGCGGATGAAGCTCCTCGATCACGAGCGGCCCGCGGTCCATCGACTGACGTTGACCCGCGGGTGCATCACCGACGACGAACTCGAGTGAGTTCGATTCTCGCGGGCGGCGCATCAGCTGAAGTAGGGCGGCAGGGTAGAAGCGGGCAACCAGAGGGAGGACTGCGCGGAATCGTGAACGGTCGCCGATGCAACGGCTCACTCGCGCCTCCCTCAGAATGTTGGCGCGATGCTGCTCGAGACAGACCCGGCTGCCGGCGAACCACGCTCGCCAGAGCCACGGTCGGAAGGCGACGAACCATCCCTGTCGCGCGAACGTCGCCATCGTCTGCCGTACTTTGACCGGGGAATTCCGCCCCTTCCCGCCGGAGTGAAAACGGTACTCGGCGACGATCGCGTCGTGCCAGACCACCCGCCGCCGCCGCGCGATGCGAAAGTAGAGATCGAGATCTTCGGTGAGCTTTGGGCTCGCATCGAATCCTCCAACCTCCTCGAGCGCCGCGCGGCGATAAATCACAGACCCCGTACACCAGATGAAGTTCCCGCTCAGCATCTCCCGGTAGACGTCGGGGCCCATCGGCGGAAGGCGGAATGAAGGATCGCGTTCGCCGTCGATCAGCAGTCCGACCATCCCTCTTGCGAATACGGCCGTCGGATTCCGTCGCAGCACATCGAGGCCTGTCTCGACGCAGTGAGGCAGGAGACGATCGTCGGCGTCGAGAAAGACGAAGCAGTCCCCGGAGGCCGCCTCCATCCCGCGATTTCGCGCCACCGAGACGCCGCTGTTTGTCTGCTCGATGTAAGCGACCGACGGATAACGCCGGGCGACTTCTGCGGTCATGTCGGTGGAGCCGTCGTTGACTACGATGATCTCGCAACGAGCGTGTGTCTGCGCCAGTGCACTCTCGATCGCTTCTGCCAGATACCGCCCCTGGTTGTAGCAGGGGATGACGATGGAGACGAGAGGCGGATCCTTCGTCTCAGGGCTCGACGATGAAGGCGATCGCATCGGACCTCTGCTCTCCGCGTCTGAGCCGCACGTCTCTCGTTCCGGGCCGGCTGTAGAAGTATTCGGGAACGAGCGCAGTGACGACGCCCTCCTCACCGACTGCGCTGACCAGAGGGACGGAATCCATTTCGATGACCGTTCCAGGGCTTGCGTTTTCCGCCAGCAGCCAGAACGCGGACTCTCCCGATGGTTGCGGATTGAAGGGCACTCCGACGGTGGTTCCTTCGACGCCGAGCCGCACGATCCGCGGAGGAGCGTCGATGACGAGAGCAGGCTGGCGCCACCGTGCGCAGTTCAGCATCATGCGGCCCATGTCGTGCGGGTAGGGACTACTGGCGTAATCGTCGACGGTCACGCCCGGAGGAAATCCGAACTGCAGACCGCGCCCGTCATCGAGATGACAAAGGCGAGCGGGGAAGACGTAATCCTCCCATCGATCAGAGAAGACCTGCAGCCATTTGAACTGATCCGGCCGCCCCTCGGTTCGCTCGCGGGCACTTTTCCGCGTCTCGACTCTCCTCCGGATCTGTTCCGGACTGCGGTACTGATAGTGCCGGTTGAGAAACCGCAGCGAGCAGTGGTTCGCCGTGCGAGGTTCCGATTGCCACTCTCCGAAATAGCGGTAGAACCGCGGCTCGGTCCAGTCGATCAGATAGTGGCTGCGCCGCTCGCGAACGGGTCGCGCAGTGTCCTGACCGGCCACGGCTTCGAGATCGAGATCGGTGAACATGAACTCCGCCTGCCAGGCGAAGACGCAGTCTGCACCCTCGCGCTCCGCCTGTTGCAGAAAAGGGCGCGGATCCTCTTCGTACATCTCGTCTGCATCGACCATTACCATCCAGTCGCCAGGACGGTAGTGCTCGCGCCGCGACAGCATCAGACGATGGCGCAGCGTCTCCGAGTAGGGCTCGTCGACGCGCTTCGGATCCTCGAGGAGATCGGAATACCGGAGCGCCTTTTCGAAGGTATCGTCGGAGGAGCCGAGGTCGTAGAGGAAGATCGCATCGAACAGGGCGAGCTCGCGGTGAAAGTCGAGCAGCTCCTCGATGATGTCCCCTTCATTCTGGACGACGAGCGTTCCGTAGATGGCCATGGACCGAGCGAAACCTCACAAAAGCGTACGGCGAAGCGGTGACACCTCGCGCCAGGCGAGCATCCCGAGAACCGCTATGATATAGCCCACGTCCTCACCAATCTCACATGCGGTATGCCGATGATCCCCACGCCATTCAACCGAAGGAAAGTGCCGCTGCATGCGTGGCGGATCGTGCGGAGACGTCGCCTTTCGCGTCGCAACTGAGCGTCGTGGTCCTTGGCTGTTCGATTCTCCTGCTTGCCGCGGGCTGGCTGTGGGTGGTCCTCTCAACTCCCGGCTTCTTCGCGGACGAGAGCTCGATTGCGCTCAACGCATGGCTGATTGCCACGACCGGCGCCGACGAGCACGGCGTCCGCTGGCCGCTCTATTTCCGAGCTTTTGGTGAATGGAAGAATCCCCCGCTGATCTACCTGCTGACTGGCGTCTTCCGCGTCGTCGGCCCATCGATCGTCGCCGCGCGGGTGACCAGTCTCGCCTGCGTCCTGGCCGCGGTGGTGGCCGCCGCCTTGTTCAGCTATCGTCTGGGGGGGAGGAGCGCGGCGCTTCCCGCCGCTGCCCTCGCCATTTCGTTCCCGTGGTGGATCGATCTCTCGCGACTCGTCTTCGAGGTAGCACTCAATCCGCTGGCGACCGTGCTGCTGGCGTGGAGTACATGGGAAGCCGGACGCGTCAGGCGCTTCTCCCCCGGTCGCGGCCTCTTTCTCGGAGCTTCGCTCGCGCTGATGACCTACGTCTACACCACGGGTAGGATGCTCGGCCCGGTCGCGGCCCTGCTGGTCGCTCTGCTCCTTTCGAAACGGGGTAAGTGGTGGAACTTCACGGTGATCGGCGGCCTCGTCAGCTATGCCATCGCCTCGATTCCGATTCTGGTTTTCTCCATGACGAATCAGGGCGCACTGACGAGCAGATTCCGCGGTCTCCGGGCCGCCGCTGATGACACCACGGCCGCGGGCGTGATCGTTCGTGCCATCTCTGAAGCGAATCTTGCTTTCTGGCTCGTCGATGGCGATCCGATCTCGAGACATCACCTGTCCGGGATGGGAACGATCGCGGTTGGGATGGCGATGCTGATTCTCTGCGGGCTGATCGCCGCCTGGTCGCGCAGACACGACGATCGATGGTATCTCTTCATCGTCCTCTTCACTCCTCTGGCGATCGTCCCGTGTGCGCTCACGCCCAACATCCACCATGCGCTGCGCCTCAGTACCTATGGCACGCTTCTGCTCGTTCTGGCGATTACCGGCTGGATTTATTTTTCGGGGCGTTTGCGGTCATGGATACAGATTCTCCTTTTGTCTACGATCGTCGGTCAGGGGTTCTGGTACGCCTGGAGCGTCGCTTCGTTCACCGGGCGGACCAACGACTTCGACGTTTCCCTTCAGCAAGCGCTGGCATCCGCCCTCGATCTCGGCGAGACGATCTGGATCGAGTCATCCGAGTGGTCGAGTATGCTCGTCCACGCCCGTTGGTATGCAGTTGCCTGGCGGCTCGAACCGGACCGGATCCGGATCGAGAACGTCGAGCTGATGCCGCAGGGCGCCGCGGTCCTGACTCATGCGTCCAGGTCCGGAGGCTGGCCCCTCGTGCTGGAGCGCTCCGGTTGGACTGTGAGAAGGCAGATCACCGCGGCCTTGACGCTACCTGATTCCGCTCATTCCTCCGACTTCGACCGCACCTCGAACACCACAGGAGCGGAGACGGAATAGCCGTTGTCGAGGCGGATCTCGTAGCTGCCAGGCTGCTCCAGAATGTCAGGTGGCAGCGTGGCGCTGAGTAAGCTCGGGCTGGCGACGACGGTGGGGAGTCCGAGCCCGTCGATGGTGACCCGCGTTCCCGGGTCGGCACCGGCGGCGCGGGCGATGAACGCCGATCTCCCGTCGGGCTGGAGATTGAACGGCTCACCCACGTCCGTCGATGCCGGCTCGACGGCGAGCAGCAGCTGTGGAGTCAGCGGGAACCTATCCCGCGTCAGGATCGATACTCCCGCTCCGGGGTGCGACACGCCGCAGCGACGATAGTGAGCTCGCTCGAGGATCTTCGCTGCCTCGACGTGATCGCTGATTCGGGACGTTTCCCCGGTCGAAACATCGAAGAAGAGCAGCGGCTCCGTATAGGGATAGCGACGCCGGTACGCCACGTTGGCGACCAGTCCCTCTTCTTCGACGGCCATCCGGGACGTGACGACGTCGGCCCGGAGGGAAGGCGATCCGAGGCGGATGCGAAGTGCTCCTTCGATGTCCCAGTGTGCATCGAAGACGACCGCTGGCCCGACGTATGGGCAGAAGCCGCCGGCGATGAGAATCGTGCCGTCGCCCAGGGGGAGTCCGGCGTGGGCGATTCGTTCGACGACGGATTCCGCCTGATGGCGCGCATCGATCCAGAGCTCGGCGAGGGCAACGATGGTGGCCAGGCCAAAGGCGCAGACGAGTGCACTCGCGCCGGCGAAGACGGTGCGGTGCAGAGGCCGGGGAAGCATCGAGATCAGCAATGCGATGAAGGCCGAAATGAAGAGTGCTACGCCTAACGCCGCCGCCATCGCAGTGCGGTTCCCAAGACCCGTCGGCGTATGGAGCACGCCGCGGTTGAAGAGGAAAACAGCGTGCCCGAGCAGAAAGATCAGCACCCCGGTGACCATGAGGAAGAGAAGTGTCACGCGGTCCGGCAGGCGGCTCCTCGCGGCGGGGACGAGAAGGCACACTGCCACGGCGATGGCGACGACAATCACCAGGCCGAGGAGGAGCGTTCCGGGTCTGGCGGCGCGCCAGGCATCGATGGCGCTCTCCGGCAGAAGGACGCCATAGAGACCGAATGCGACCGTGGTGGCGCGGCGCAGTTCGAGGCCGTGACTCGCCGGGTGCTGGCCCGTTCCGAGCGCACGGCCGGCATTCTCGATCGCCTGCGATGCGAAGCTCCCGCTACCGCTGATGCGATCGCCTATGGTCGATTTGAGTGTGAGCATGCCCATGGCCAGCACGATCAGCATCACCGAAGCCGCGTAGGCCGCTCGAACAGGCGGTCGCTCGCCCGACAGCCTTCTGTGGCGCACCGCCAACCAGACGAACAGCGGCGCGAGACAGCTCAGCGGAAGCGGGGTCTCATAAGAGAATCCGCTCCCGATGACGGCGGCGGCGCTCGCGGTCAGCCAGAGCCACCACTTCCGACGCGACCGCAGAATTCGCAGCATGGCGTACAGCGCGAACAGCAGGAGTGCGACGGCGATCGGAATCTGGATGGCCGCCATCCAGAACCGAACCGTCGCATAGTGAGGAAGAAAGATAAACGCCAGACTGACGGCGAGTGCGAAGGCTCTCGAGCCGGTCAACTCCTCGAAGAGTATCCAGACTAAAAGTGCCGTGAGTACGAGGACTCCGGCGATCGCCAGGTGGTAGCCGAGCGGAGCCAGGCCGAACGCCGCGTGAAGCAGAGCGAGGACGAGCACCTGCACGAATCGGAGGTCGGCTCCAGCGCGGGTGCCTAACAGGGTGCGGATCAGATCGGGGATCGATCCGTCGGTCTCCTGCATCAGCGCGAGAAAGCTCCAGTCGTCACTCGAAAAACCGAGCCGCGTCAGGTAGGAGGCGGTCGACGCGAGGACGACGAGCGCCAGCAGGATAGAGATGCTCCAGCGGACCGCCCCGCTTGAAGGGGGGCCGCTGGAATGGTCAGGCGCGTGGTCAGTTGCTGCCGGACTGTTCCCAATCATGCCTCAACCTGGAAGGCGACGGCATCGGATGAGCCGCGGATCGCATCGACGAGGCTGACACCAACCTGGCCCGGTGTGCTGACCAGCTCCGGTGGGATCAGTGCGGACACCAGACCTGCATCTCCGAAGGTCGTTCGAAGCATCGCGTCGCCGAAACGGAGTGCCGTGAACATCCCGGCATTTTCGCATTGGACCGCAATCGCTGACATTCCATCGGGCTGGAGGTTGAACCCTTCGCCTGCACGCGCCGCCGGTGGGTGGAGGATGGTGATCCGCGGTGGAGCGAGTGGGGCCTGTCTTTCCAGTCTGACAGGAGGAAAACCACAGATCTCGAGCAGGCGGCGGACGGCATTCTCGGCCTGCATCTCCGTGAAGACCGCCGGCAGGCGATGGAAGGCGACCTCGCCCCTCCAGGCTCGAACCATCGCCGCTGCCAGTCCGGATACGTCATCGATGGCAACGAGATCTCCGCAGACGCCCGGCTCCACCAGCTCGTCAATGCTGCTGTCGAACGTTCCGATCACCGGGACACCGAGCATCAGACTCTCGATTGCCGTATTCGGCAGATTGTCGGATCGCGAAGGAAGCACCGCGGCGACGCTGCGGTGAAGCACGCCATAGAGCTCGGCTCTCTCGAGCTCGTCGAGATGGATCACGTTGCCGGCGTACGCGCCCCAGCTCTGTCGCGCCTGATCGAACGAGACTCCTCGCAGCGGTCCGGCCCAGACCATCCGGAGCTCGGGCTCCTCCTTCCACGCCAGGGGAAGAGCGGCGGCGACCATGTCGGTGCCCTTGCGCAATCTCAGATGGCCGAAGTGAAGGAGGTAGCGTTCCGGAAGATCAATTCGAGGATCGACCGGTACGCATTCGAGCCGGTGTGGTGTTCGCACGACGGCGGTGTCGATCCCTTCGGACCGCTCGAGGTGGCCGGCCAGATAACGGCTTGGGGCGTAAGCCCGATCGGCACGACGGACGCTGAGCACTTCGAGCCGGTCGAGAGCCCATTCGGCAAACGACCATGGCCGCCGCTCGGAGCGGCGGAAGAGCTCACGGGACCAGCAGCAGTAGGCCACGCGGACGGCCTTCGGAATCCGGCGGGTGAACAGGCCGGTGGCGCGCCAGTCGGTGGCATGGATGATGTCGAATGGTTGCTCAGCGTGTCGCCGCTCGACGGCTCGTGCCAGCTCCCGCGCAGCGACGAGGTTGTCGACCAGCTCGCCGCACCCTGACAATCGCCGGAGCTGACGGGCAACGACACCATGACGCGACGGAACGCGCTCGACGCGAAGGCCATAAAAGTCGATCGCTCCCGGGGGGTGGTCGCTCGAGACGAAGACCTCCGGAGTCTGCCCGTACTGTCGGAGTACTTCCGCGAAGCGATGCACGAAGGCACCTGCGCCGGAACGCGACTCAGTCGGAAAGTCCGGCGTCAGAAAGGCGAGCCGAATCGGCCGATCCATCAGGCTGCTTTTACTCATCTCACTCAGTCGCGTTGAGTCAGTCCGGTTGCCGGTCTGACGTTCGGATGTCGGTCTCGACTACCGGTGCCCACCTACATCACCACGTCAGTCTCCCCCGGTCCCGGGATCAGCAGGCTTCTCCTTGGTGTCTCGCTTCGCGAGCCATTCCCGCTGCTGTCGGGCGATCCGGTCCTCGTGCTGTTCGGTCCCTCGAACCACCGCGGCTATGGGCGGAACCTGCGCCATGATGTCCGCGTAACGCGGCAGTTCCCGCGGGTCGAGGCCGTCGAGGATTCGGTTCGCGATCTGCGCGGTGACGTCCGCCATCTGTTGCATGTGGGCAGCACCGAGAGCGGCGGACGCATGCCTGGGTGCGCCGAAATAGCCTGGCCACTCCTCGCTCGTGGCGAGCCGCATCAGCCCGGGGAAATCCGTCGCTGTCTGGCTGACCGCTTGACGCAGGTCGGCTGCGACGAGATCGGGACGAAGGAAGAGCACCATGCTGTGCTCACCGGCACCCGAATGGACCGAAAAGCCTTCCTCCTTGCGCTGCGCTTCGGACAGCAGCTTCTCCTGCTGCGCGCCGCAGCAGTCGAAGATCGGCATCAATCCCATCAGGTGGATCATCCGGCCACCGTAGATATCGTGAAAATAGTCGCCGGCCTGATCGAGAGCCGCGTTGTGACCCGGGTAGCCGTGCAGATGAATCGGAAAGATCCAGCGGAAGCCCTGCTCGCCTAGCGAACTTGCCAGGTCCATGAACACGTCGCGGAGAGTGGAGTTGCGAACGTCGAAGCTGCCCGGAAATGTGTATCGGTTGCCAATGACGTTCGCCGAGCCGCTGCCGATGTTGATCGTCGGAAAGATCACCACCGTCCAGCCCGGGCGCTCGACGAGCCGCTCCGCGAGTCGCCGCGTCAGCCAGTCGCTCAGGTACCCATCAGCGTTGGCAGGAAGATAGGGTCCGTGCTGTTCCATCAGACCCCCGGGGATCAGCACCACCGTCTTCTGCCGATCGAGAGCCGCGATCTGACGCGTGTTCATCTCTGCGAGCTCGAGGATCTGTGCCGATGCGGAGCTCGAGAGTACGATCAGGGTCAGGAGAAATGTCAGCTTTCTCATCGTTGCCTCCTCCCCCAGACCGGGGGCTCGTCCGAACGTTTGTGTGGATTGGCTGGCAGTGTACCGCCCCTCGAGGGTTTTACCCGATTTCGCGGGCGTGTCCCGCCATCCCGGGATCAAAGACCGTGCGCTGCCATCGAGTTGAACCGAGTCCTTGCGAATGCCTCCGATGGAACCCTATACTTCACATCTCTTAACAATCGACTGGAGGTCAAATGTCTCTGAAGCAGCGACTCGTTCGCTTAGCAGTGGTGCTCCTCGTGGTCCTTCTCGTGCCGACGGTTCTCCTCGCGCAGGGAAAGAGTGGCGATCGTTCTCACCCGGGTATGCAGCCTGACGGCACCTTCATCGGGCCTGACGGAACCGTGTTTGCCTCGCAGCGTGCATTCGTCGATGCAGGCCGGCGTTGCGCCGTCCCGCACCTCGATGAAGAGGAGGTCGCGCGCGTGGAGAGCCGCGCACGCAATGCGAAGGGGAAGCCGGGTGGTGGTGGCGGCGGGACCAATCCTCCCCCTCCTCCTCCTGATACGACCGAGGTCACGGTGCCTGTCTACTTTCATGTGATCAGGAAGGCGGACGGCACTGGAAACATCAGCGACAGCATGCTGCTCGCACAGCTGAATGTGCTGAATGATGCGTATTCCGGTATGGGGCCGAACCGATCGGGTGCTCTCGCCGCGGGTACCGGCGCAATGACGCGGTTCCGTTTCGTTCATGCCACCACCACGCGGACGGCGAACGACAGCTGGTACAACGCCGGACCTGGAACGGCCGCCGAACGTCAGATGAAAGAAGCCCTGCGACAGGGCGGTCCGGAGGCGCTGAATTTCTACACGAACGCCGGGGGCGGATATCTCGGTTGGGCCACGTTCCCGTGGAACTACGGGTCGAGCCCGAAGCAGGATGGAGTGGTCTGCTACTGGGCTTCCCTCCCTGGATCGAGCTACGCGCCCTACAATCTGGGTGACACGGGAACGCACGAGGTCGGCCACTGGCTCGGCCTGTACCACACGTTCCAGGGCGGCTGCCAGGGTAGCGGCGATCAGGTCAGCGACACGCCGGCCGAGCGATCTGCCCAGTACCGATGCCCGACCGGGGCCGACACCTGTAAGAACAGCGCCGGGTTCGATCCGATCGAGAACTTCATGGATTACACCGACGACTACTGCATGTATCAGTTCACCGCCGGACAGTCTGACCGGATGAGCGGGATGTGGAACAGCTACAGGACGTCGCCGTAGCCATATCACCTGAATGGATTCAATCGAGGGGAGCGCGCGGCGCTCCCCTTTTTCATTGGAGGGAGTCCGGGGCACTACTCCAGTGAAAGAGATAGTGCGACGCTCGAAACGAAGCGGAAACAGCGCACGCCGGTCGAACTGTCACCAGAATCACCGATCGGCGCAGTTATGGTGGGGCTGAAGGGTCTTCGGCCTGGAATCTGGCCGAAGACGTTCTACACATCGAACTAGAGATCCTTCAATTTCGTTGCGACGAGCATCAGCCCGAAGCCGATGATCCACGCCCACTGCGTGATCTGTCCGGTGATCTGAGGCGCCACTGCGAACGTTCCGAGCAGGGCCACGATGTACAGTACCAGAGCGATCATCCAGGTGATCTGCTTCGGAGCGTTGACGACGAATCGAGCCATGAGTTCCTCCGTGATGCGCCGGGCACTATATGCCCTATACCTGATGGCCGTCGGGGCTTCTTGTGTTTCTGCTGTCAGTTCCTGAGTTGATGCTGGCGCCGGTGTGACGTGAGCCTCTGCGCATGTGTTGACCGCCGGCAAGGCCTGGCGAGTGGCGCGACTCCTCGGCGCGGCGTCCGTGTTCGCTCAAGCCATCTGCGCGGTGGTAATGTTGATGCGCGAATAAGGGAGGCCCCATGGAAGACGTGCTTTCAATGGTCAGAAGCCAGTTGACCGGGAGCAATCTCGCCACGATCAGCAAGGCGATCGGCGCGGATGAGAAGACGACGAGTGGAGCGATCGGTGCGGCGGTGCCGCTGCTGGTTGCGGCTCTTGCGAAGAACGCCTCACGTCCTGCCGAGGCTGCGAAGCTGAATGTTGCGCTGAAGAAGGATCACGACGGCAGCCTGCTGGATCACCTCGGCGGCTTTCTGAACAACCCTGCTCTGGCGAACGGCTCGGGGATTCTCAAGCATGTGTTCGGGGGACGCCAGCCGCAGGTCGAGGCCGGTGTGGCGGGAGCGACCGGGCTCAATACCGGCCAGATCGCGCGCCTCCTGCCGATCCTCGCCCCGATCGTGATGGCCGCAATCGGTAAGATGCGGAGCAACAGTGGCGGCGATGCAGGCGATCTCCCAGGGATGCTTCAGAAGGAACAGGCGAGCGCCATGCAGCAGAGCGGTGGAGTTCTCGGCAGTCTGACCAGCATGCTCGATGCTGACGGAGACGGATCTGTCATCGACGATCTCGGCCGCCTCGCCGGTGGGTTCTTCGGAAAAAAGAAGTAGAAGGTCCGTTCTACGCGGAGGCGAGAGGATTCTCCAGACGCAGTCCCGACATCCGGGCGAAGTCGGCGTCGTTCGAGCAGATGCGCGCGTTCCGTTCGATCGCGAGCGCGGCAAGATGCAGGTCGGTCGTCAGCCGGCCTGCAACGCCGAGTGATGTCGCCAGCTCCTCGAGGATCGCGAGGTGCTGTGGACCCGGCTCGATCAGCTGGACCTGAGGACGGAGGAGCCATGAGCGGATGAATCCGAGTCCTTCTGATGGGTCGAATGGGCGAAGCAGGATCGCCCGGCTGGTCGTCAGTCTCAGGAAGCCGAGCAGAGTCACCCACGGCATACCGACACGTTCGGTGCCGTTCAGGCACGATTCCCACCAGAGCTTTGACTCCTGGTGAAATGGAGCGTCGCTGTTGTAGGCGTAAACGAGCAGATTGACGTCAGGAATCAGCAACGCGGAGCGTCTCCGATGCGTGCGATACGAAGTCGTCGGTTTCGAGGTCGTCGAGCAGCTGATGCAGTTTCGCCGGATCGATTCCCGGCTGAAAACCGCACGACCTCGCCTCGACCTTGAAAGGCTTCGCTGCCGGGGTGATCGGCTGACCTGCGCTGAGTCCTCGGCGAATCACCTCATTCACAGTCACTTTCAGGCTCTTATTGGAGTCCTTGGCCCTCTTCTGGAGTTCCTCGAGAAGATCGTCGTCGATTGTGAGCGTCGTTCGCACGGAAGCATCGTGATGCCACCTGACGTTGATGTCAAGATGCGTGGCGTGACCGGTACGAACCAAGGTAGTGGTAACAGCCGGGAGGAGCAGGTCAGTATCATGGTAATATTCGGTTGATACTATGCCCCGCTTGGAGACTGAGCCGTCGGGTCGGTTCGTGCTGCGCATCGATGCCGAGTTGCATGCGGCGCTGCGAACAGCAGCGGCTGCGGCGAGCCTCTCGCTCAACGAGTATGTGGCGCGGAAGCTCGCGACCCCGGGGGGCAACGTGAGTGGAGCGGCGCCAGAGGCGATTGCCAACGCGGCACGGGTTGCCAGCGGGGCGCTGGCTGGCGTCGCGGCGTTCGGCTCGTGGACGCGCGGCAGTCTGGCGGAGAGCTCGGACGTCGACCTGCTGATCGTCCTCGATGAAACGCGGCCGATCGATCGCGATCTCTATCGAATGTGGGACGAGCAGCCATTGACATGGGAGGGGCATCCGGTCGAGCCGCATTTCGTCCATCTGCCAGCTTCTGGCTCGGCGGTGAGCAGCGTATGGGCGGAAGTTGCCGTCGGGGGGATCGTGCTCTTCGAGCGGGAGTTCGCTATCTCCCGGCAACTCGTCGCCATTCGGGAACTGATCGCGGCCGGGCGAATCGTTCGACGTACGATTCACGGGCAGCCTTACTGGGTAGAGGCGGCGTGATATGCGGAACCTCGAGCTTGCGCGAGACTATGTCCGTCGCGCCGAGATCCGCCTCAAGGCTCTCGAGGTTCTCTATCGCGAGAAGAGCTGGGCTGATGTAGTCCGAGAGTCGCAGGAGATCGTCGAGCTCGCGCTCAAGGGACTCCTTCGCTCGTGCGGCGTGACTCCTCCCCGCGTGCACGACGTCTCTGAGCTGCTTCTCGCGGAGAGGGAACGGCTTCCGGAGGATCTTCGCGACTCAGCCGACGAGCTCGCGGCGATTTCGCGAGAGCTCCGCAGGGATCGCGAGCTGGCGTTCTACGGCGCCGAGGATCTTACGCCCTCGAGTTTCTACCAGAAGCGTGATGCTACGGCCGCTCGCGACGGCGCAAAGCGAACAGTCACGCTCGTGCGGCCGGCTGTGCTCGGCGCCTGATCACGCGGTGTGTCGGTCAGTCTCGACGGCCATCGCGCGACGAGCTCGAGCGCAGTGGCCATGTGTCTGCGTGACCACGTCCGCCCCGATCGCGCACGCGCCTTGCTCGGCAGGAGTCCGACTGGAGGTAGTTCATGTCGCGACAGCAGACTCTCTACTCGATCGGAATGATGTTTCTACTCGGCATGCTTCTCGGGGGATGCCGTGCCGAGCGTACGGACATCTCGACGGATGGATCGACGACGGTGGTGGACACAGGAGGCCTCCCGTCGACTCAGCCCCCGACCGCGACCGCTACGCAGACCGTACCGCAGCAGCAGCCACCCGATCTGAGGCTCGAGGTGAACCTCGCCCAGCGGGAGTTGTACGTCTATCGCAGCGGCGAACGAATCGATACGCACAAGGTGGCAGTCGGGTCGAAGGAGTGGCCGACGCCGACGGGGGAGTGGACGATCAGCCAGGTGGTGTGGAATCCCGAGTGGATACCGCCGAATGAGAGCTGGGCCGAGGATGAAGAGCCGAAGCAGCCGGGCGACCCGGACAATCCGCTCGGGCGCGTGCAGCTGGTGTACCAGCTGCCCAACTCGATCCACGGGACGAATGCACCCGACTCAGTTGGCAAGGCGGTGAGTCACGGCTCGATCCGCGTCACCAATGAAGTCGGCACGAAGCTCGGCCGTCAGGTGATGGAGTCGGGTGGTGCCAGCAGGGATGAGGCGTGGTTCGAGAGAGCTCGTGCGAACCGCACCGAGAAGCAGGTGGTGGAGATTCCGAATCCCGTCCCGATCAGCGTCGTGCCCGGCAAGAGCGAGTAATTCTGGTGCGGTGTTGACTCGCAAACGTCCCACTTGCGTCTGCAGGCTGGTGTCTAACGAGCAGCGGAAGGCACCGTTCTCGCTTCGTCACTGGTTTGACGCGAGTGTTCACGCTGAGGTTGATGACGTACAACATCCAGGGAGAGGCGGCCTCTCGGCGCACCGATCACCTCGATCGGATCGCCGAGGTGATCGTCGAGGCTGGTTCTGACGTGGTCTGCCTGCAGGAAGTTCACTGCAGGACGCGAAGGGCGACGGTCGATCAGGGGGAGGAGTTGGCGCAGTTGACCGGGCTCAATCTGTCATTCGGTCGGAGCTGTGCCATGGATGGGGGCGATTATGGGAACGCGATTCTCACGCGAGGCGAGGTCACGGAGCGCAACGTTTGTGCATTGCCTGGAACGGGTGAGCCGCGGTCGCTGATGCGCAGCGACGTGACGCTCGACGGAACGTCGTTCTCCGTTTTCGTGACGCATCTGTCGGCGTGGGGGAGGCTGCGCCGGCGCGAGAGGCTCGAGCAGATCGCGAAGGTGGCCGAAGTGATCGATGACGCGGCTCTGCCTCATGTCCTGGCGGGCGACTTCAACGTCTCGCCGCACGCCGAGGAAATTCGCGCACTGATGTCGCGAGCAAACCTGATGGCGACCGATCCGGGACGGAACGCAACCTTTCGGCTGACTCGGCAGCGTCTCGACTACGTCTTCTGTGATCCCCGATGGCGTGTAGTGCGAAGCGAGGTTCTGCGCCGCGGTCCGTCGGATCACTGGCCGCTCGAGGTCGAACTGGAGCTCGAAAAGCGATGACAGGAACCGTCGCCGGCACGATCTGGCTCGTAATCCTCGTAGTCCTTGCGATCATCGCGCTTGCCCTGATCGTCTGGTCGGTGAAGCGGCGCAGGAGCCCGAAACTGACGGAAACCTCGGGCGCTGGCGTATCGCCTAAAGAGACAGTCGCAGGTCTCGGGCATACGACAGTCGTCGGAGGCAACAGGATCGAGCTCCTGCAGAACGGCACGTTCTTCGACTCGCTCTTCGCCGACATCGAGAAGGCGGCAGCGACGATCAACATCGAGACGTTCCTCTGCAAGGAAGGAGAGGTGACTCGCAGACTGACCGAGGCGCTCCTGCGCAAACGGAAGAGTGGCGTCGAGGTCCGGGTGCTGCTCGACGGTTCGGGCAGCAAGAACTACGGCGACGACGACCTCGAGCGGCTGCGCAACGCAGGTTGCGCGGTCCGGATGTTTCACCCGTTCGTGATCAGTAACCTCGGGCGCTTCAATCAACGTACGCACCGCAAGATCGTGATCATCGACGGAAGAATCGGCTACGTCGGTGGGCACTGTCTGGTCGACTCGTGGCTTGGCGATGCCGAGGATCGAAAGCACTTTCGCGACATCACGGCACGCGTTGAAGGAGCGGTGGTCAATCAGCTGCAGTCGGCGTTCAGCGAGAACTGGGTCGAGGAGACCGGAGAGGTCTTCGCGGGCGAGCAGTTCTTTCCGAAGGCTGTCGACGCGGGGTCTTCGGAGGCGCTCGTCGTCTTCGGCTCTCCAAGTGGAGGGCCTTCACTGTTGAAGGTCCTGCACTACGTCGCAATCAACGAGGCGAAGAGGTCGATCACGATTCAGAATCCGTACTTTCTGCCTGATCCGGACGCGAGGGACGCTCTGGTCGCGGCGGTCAAGCGGGGCGTCGAGGTTCGGGTGATGATCCCGTCAACTGAGGCTACCGATGCAAAGCTGGTATCGCACGCGAGTCATCATCACTACGGCACATTGCTCAAGGGTGGCGTCCGGATCTTCGACTACGAACAGACGCTCCTGCATCAGAAAGTCTTTGTGATCGATGGAGCCTGGGCTTCGATCGGTTCGACGAATTTCGACGACCGCTCCTTCGAGATCAACGAAGAGGTGTCGCTGGTGGTGTGGGACGAGCAGATCGCTCAGCAGCTGGAGGCGACCTTCGCAGAGGATGTGGTCAATGCGAGGGAACGTCAGTTCGACGAGTGGTCGGGGCGCCCGATTCTGCACAAGCTGAAGGATTTTTCGGCGTTTCTGGTGAACGAACAGTTGTAGGAGGCGCGAAGGTCCGCCCGTCCCTACCGCATCGGCGGTGGCGTTCGCCTCGACTGCTCGAAGATGACCCGCTCAAAGCCGAAGGTGTGCAGAAGGTCGCCCATCTTTGCCTCTGCATTCTTTGCTGCGAGGGGAAGGATTCCCTTGCGTAGGGCCTCGGCCCGGATGTTCTCCTCGGCGTGCTGGCGGGCACGCGACTCGAGGTTGATGTCCGCTCTGCGCAGCATTCCTGTCTTCCGACTCATGACACGCGACTCTTTGTTGTCGACCCTCGACACCAGAATGTGAGGTGGCGGGAGTCGGACGTGAAGCGTGCCGTCAGGCGAGCGCCAGACGTCTTCCACCGTCAGCCGCGAGAGGTCGATGCCGGCGATGACGTCGCCCGTCGCCAGGAAGGTGATCTCGTCCCCGGATATGGCGTCCGGAACCATCTTGTAGGACTGGGTGACCCGGCCGACATGAACGACACGCATGGCCGCGGTCTCGAGCCGAGAAAGCTCCCGCACCTGGGTGACGAGAGCGGAGAGATCGACCACCTTCTCCTGAGGAGTGAGCAGGACGTCTTCGACCGTCCGGCTGGCGACACGCCACACGAGGACTGCCGTTCCCGCGATGAACGCGAGCAGCAGCAGGGTGATGCCCAGGGCCAGGTAGATTGTCCGACGTTGCATGGTGTTGCATCCACAATGTGGAACTTAAATGAGAGCTGTGCTAGGCTGCGCGCCTACTCGTAAGGTTCAAGGAAGCGTCCAAGCGGTTCCGCCTGGTCCCCGCCCCTCCCTCTTCATAGCGCCAGATTCTCGCCTGTGAGCTGTCTGTAAGCCTCCAGGTACTTGTCGCGCGTCTTCGAAACGACATCCGCCGGCAATTCCGGAGCCGGAGGATTCTTGTCCCAGCTCGTCGTTTCGAGCCAGTCTCGCACGAACTGCTTGTCATACGACGGTGGATTCCTGCCGATGGTGTACTGGTCCGCCGGCCAGAAGCGTGATGAATCGGGTGTGAGCGCCTCGTCGATCCAGACGAGCCGGCCGTCGATCGTTCCGAACTCGAACTTGGTGTCTGCGATGATGATGCCGCGTGCTGCCGCAATCTCTGCTGCCTGCTGGTAGATCGAGAGTGTGAGCTCGCGAAGCGTCGCCGCGAGATCCTCGCCGACGATCTCCGCCATCCGCTCGAACGGGATGTTGATGTCGTGGCCGCTTTCTTCTTTCGTTGCCGGCGTGAAGATTGGGGTCGGCAGGCGGCTTGCCGTCGTCAGACCTTCCGGAAGGCGGATACCGCAGACCGAGCCGCTCTCCTGGTACTCCTTGAGACCCGACCCGACGAGATATCCGCGTGCCACGCACTCGACCGGAATCACCGTGCACTTCTTCACCAGCACACTGCGGCCGCGAAGCTCGGAGTGGCGGCGGATCTCCTCGGGAAACTGTTCGAAATCAGTCTCGAGCAGATGGTTCTCGATCGTGGTGAACTTGCGGAACCAGAAGTTGGAGAGCTGAGTG
Organism: Thermoanaerobaculia bacterium; assembly: GCA_036385045.1. GTDB lineage: Bacteria > Acidobacteriota > Thermoanaerobaculia > Gp7-AA8 > Gp7-AA8 > QHVT01. The sequence goes on from DASVLC010000024.1 coordinate 27,092, forward strand.
AGGATCGCGCCCTTGTCCGGGATGCCCGGCGAGAGCACGACATCGAAGGCCGAGATGCGATCGGTTGCGACGAACAGGTACCGGTCGCCGAGGTCATAGACGTCTCGGACCTTGCCACGCCGCGCGAGAGGAAAGGGGAGGTCGGTCGAAATCACTGCCGGGTTCATGGCGCGGCATTCTAGCCCGCTTTGTTCGCGCATTTGCCCCGAGAAACCATCGTCGCGCGAAGCGCTTTGGAGTGCGGCGGCCTCAGCCGCCGCTTTGAAGCGCGTGTACTCCACCGTAGGACACGCGTCCTCCCAGGCGGGCGCTCGAGGTCTCTTCGGATAACTCGTTCACTTTCGAAAGCGGCGTCTGCGGCCGCCGCACTCCCAAGCGCTTCGCGCGACGCGACGGCGGGCGATTTCGAAAGAGGGCAGGCGCCGTCCCTGGGACGACGCCTGCGGCGCCTACAAGATCAGTCGATGACCTGCCAGCCGGTCGGGGTGCGGACGAGCTGGGCCTTTCCTCGCCTCTCGGCCTGTTCCCGGATCCCTCGCGCGTAGCTGACGTCGATCTTCTTTCCGATGGAGTGCGGGTCGATCTTCGCTGTCTTTGCGTTGTAGAGCGAGCCGGCGCTCGCCAGGAGCGTCGGAGACTGGTAGCGAGGATCGCCGGAGAGTTCGTCGATGGTCGATGTGTAGGGGAAGACGACGGCGTAATCGACAGGATGCGTTGCGCAGGGGTCCTCGACCCAGAATTCGACGGTTCCCGAGTTGACCTGCACCGGAAGCAGGTGCTGAATATGTCCAAGCGGCGGAACGCCGAACGGCGCGGCGTTCAGGACAGTACGTCCTTCGTCGTCATATACCGAGACACGCAGCGTGACTTCACATCGGCCGATGTTCACCGCGCCGACGTTGGTGCGCCAGCGAAACTGGGTGCTGTTCGTGATTCCGTGAGAGATCGAACTGATCCCGTCGGTGTCGATATCCATGAGACCCGTAAAGGTGCCGGGGATCGTCTGCCCGTACGTTCCACTCGGGACGTTGTTGAACGTATCCGAAGTGACGAGGAACGATCGCGAGATCACGTTGTCCGGAACGCCAGGATTGTCGTCGGGGAACGTCGCGAGCAGCAGCGAGCCGCCGCGTTGCGAAACCCGGAAAACATCCCATAGGACATTGTCCGACCAGAACGTTGAGTTTGCCGGAATGTCGATCAGCTTCTCGATCCCCGGACTCCCTCCCGTCGGCAGGTAGGTCATGCTCACGGTGAGCGTGTAGTTGAGATGCGGATTGAAGATGCTGATGCGGCTCATCCAGTTGGTACCGAAC
>DASVLC010000025.1:0-4442 GCA_036385045.1 Thermoanaerobaculia bacterium
TCCCGGAACCAACACCGGCGCAGCGCATCCCGTCGCCCTCGGCGACAAAGTTGACGACGTCATGAAGACCAAGATGCAGGAGGACGCTGCGGCCTTCATGCGAAGCATCGCACAGCGCCGCGGACGTAACGTCGAGGCGGCGGAGAGTGGAGTCCGAGAGGCGAAGTCGTTCACCGAGGAAGAGGCTCTGAAGCTGCGGCTCATCGACGTCGTCGCATCGGATGTTCAGACGCTGCTGAAATGGGCCGATGGCCGCGAAGTACGCCGCTTCGATGGGACGACGACCGTGCTGAATGTTGCCGGGATGCCGGTCACCGATTTCGACATGTCTCTGAGGCAACGCCTCCTGTCGTGGATCATGAATCCCAACATCGCATTCATCCTGATGTCGCTCGGGATGCTGGCGATCTGGGCGGAGTTCAACAATCCGGGTGCGATTCTGCCTGGAGTCGTCGGCCTGATCGCCATCGTGCTTGCGGTGTTCGCACTCAATCTTCTGCCCACCCGTTATGCCGCGATCGGGTTGATTCTCGTGGCCTTTCTTCTCTTCGCCGCGGAGGCGAAGTTCACCTCCTACGGCATCTTCGGCGGTGGCGGCGTGCTCTGTCTGATTTTCGGTGCGCTGCTGCTCGTCGACGGCCCGATCCCGGAGATGCGCGTGCATCTGCTCACCGCGCTGATCGTCAGCGTCCCAATCGGGGTGATCGCAATCTTTCTGATGACGCTGGTGATTCGGGCTCGCAAGTACCAGGTCACGACCGGAACCGAAGCGATGGTCGGCGAGATAGGCGTTGCGCAGACCATGCTCGAACCGGACGGCAAAGTCTTCGTTCACGGAGAGCTCTGGAACGCGACCGCCGCTTCCCCTGTCGCCTCGGGTGCGCGAGTCAGGGTCCGGACCGTCGAAGGTCTGCGCGTCTTTGTCGATCCGGTGGATGGTGCGGAAGCGAGCGAGAGGCCTTCGACGGCGTGAGGGTAAGTTAGGCTGTCTTGTCGGAGTGTCCTTACCCCTGCCACCGTTGCCCTTCTCCCCTCGCGCTTGTTGCGGGGGGAGAAGGTGCCGAAGGCAGATGAGGGTGGTCGAACAACCGCCTTGCACTTGCATCTTGCTCGTGTGTGACCAATTGCTCGGCCCCTCACCCGGCCCTTCGGCTTCGCTCAGGGCCACCCTCTCCCCGCTAGAATCGCGGGGAGGGGGGCGACAGATCTCATGTTTGGCGAAGCTTTCGACCGTCCTCCACCCCTCCCACTCGGCCCGCCACCCTCGGGGTTCCGGCGGCTCAGGATGACAGCTTTCGGCGACTATCGCTTGGCACGCTCGAACCGGCCCTGACCTTGCTTCACCCGCATTCGTGAACCGTACGATCACCGGATTCTTCTGGGTCAGCATCTACCTGCTGATCGTTCTGGTGCCTGTATTTTTGATGCTGGTGCCGCCCGTCCCTTCGGGTCGCGGTTTCTGGCTCGAGTTCTCAGTTGCTCTCGGATTCGCCGGTCTGACGCAGATTGCGCTGCAGTTCCTGCTGATCGCCCGCTTCAAGAGCGTGACCGCTCCCTATGGCATCGACGTAATTCTCCAGTACCACCGGCAGATCGCGATGCTTGCGGTGGCGGGACTGCTCGCCCATCCGCTGATCATCGTGATCGATAACCCGTCGAGGCTCAAGCTGCTGAATCCATTGGGCGGGAACTGGGCGAGTCGTTTTGCCTGGCTGAGTGTCGCGGCGCTGCTGGCGATCGTCGTCTCCTCGGTTTTTCGCGAACGGCTGAAGCTGAACTACGAGCGGTGGCGCTTCTCGCACCTCGTGCTGGGAGTACTGGCCATCGTCTTCGCCCAGTTGCACGTCTCGCTCGCGGGCCTCTACACGAACACCGCGTGGAAGCAGGCGATCTGGATCGTCATCGCCATCATGATGGTCGGGCTCGTCGTCTATCTCCGTTTATTGAAGCCGATGTGGCAGAAGAACTATCGGTGGAGAGTCGCCGAGGTGCGCTCCGAGCGCGGAGAAACCATCAGCCTCGCTCTCGAGGCGGTAGGGCATGAAGGCCTGGAGTTTCTGCCAGGTCAGTTCGCGTGGATCAAGCTGGCGCGGAGTCCTTTCACCCTCGAGGAGCACCCCTTCAGCATGTCGTCGAGTGCCGTGCGGCGAGATCGGATCGAGTTCGGAATCAAGGCGCTCGGTGACTTCAGCGGCAGCCTGTCGGACCTCGCGCCGGGGACGAGAGCATTTCTCGACGGTCCCCATGGGGCGTTCAGTATCGATCGCTACCCGGCACCAGGCTACGTGCTGGTGGCGGGCGGGATCGGCATCACGCCATACATGTCGATCCTTCGGACGATGGCTGACCGTCGCGACCCGCGGCCGGTCCTTCTTTTCTACGGCTCGAAGACGTGGGACGACATTTCGTTCCGGGAGGACCTCGATGAACTTGCCGGGAAACTCGCGCTCGAGGTCGTCCACGTGCTCGATGAACCCCCGGATGGCTGGACCGGCGAGACGGGGTTCATATCGGCCGAAATGCTCGAACGGCACCTCCCGGATGAGGGCTTCTCTCGGATGTTTCTCATCTGCGGTCCGCCGCCGATGATGGCAGCTGTGCACGCGGCAGCACTCGAACATGGAGTCCCCGAGAGGTTGATTCAGATGGAGAAGTTCAACCTCGCCTGAGGAATACGATGCGCCACGTGATCGCCAACATAGCCACTTACACCATCGCCACGATGCTGCTCGTCGGCGCGGCGCTTTTCGGCTGGATGCGAGCCGCCCAGGTGACCCTCAGCGACGAACAGACGATCGTGGCGCATTACGCTCCTGTGGCCGGAAACGAATTCGAATGGCAGGAGCTCGGTGCGAGCTCGTATCTCCGCAACTGCAGTAACTGTCACGGGCGGGATGGTGAAGGGTGGGACCAGTACCCGCCACTTCATCGCGCGTCGTCGCTGCTGACTGCCGAGGGAGGCCGTGAGCATCTCGTCGATCTCCATCTGTACGGGCTGACCAGCAGACGGTGGCGTGCTCCGATGCCACCCATGGGACATATGCCCGATGTCGAGCTTGCGGCAGTGATCAACCATGTGATCACCAGCTTCGGGGCTACGGCGGACCGCACGACGGAGTTGACGCTCTACCTGCCGTCCGACATCGCTGGACGGCGCGGACTGGGCCTCACACCGTGGGATGTGGAGAAGCGGCGTCCGTCTGCCGGAGAAGCCGCGCGCCAGGATTAACCAAACATTTGAAACTTGAGAGTCAAAGACCGGGCTCGGGCGCGGGCCCGGGAGAGGCGGGAGTTTGCGCGTTGAACTTGATGCGAGCGTGACTGCGACAACCAGAACGAACATAGCCTGATTGGTGTTCGACCCTGATGAGGTGTTCGCGGTGCCTTCGAAGGATCGTCCACATGGCCCAACACTTTGCCATTGCCATCCCGAGCCCGGGCCCGAGCCCGAGCCCGAGCCCGAGCCCGGTTCTTGACTCACAACCTTGTCGATCAGATAACAGGTAAGCGGCTAGGACTTTTTCGCTTTCTCCCACGGCAGTTCCCATCGTTCATCTTCCTGGTCCAGTGGGGGAAGTGGAACGGGTTTGCCGAGCCGCTTGAGCTGGGTGAGCTCCCAGAGCTTCGCGTACTTCCAGAAGGTGTAGTAGACGTGCATCCCGACGGAGATTACGCCGCGCGCGCCATCGAGGAAGCCGAGATTGAGGATGTAGTCGCGCAGAAAACGACCGAGGGTATGGCCGAGGATTCCGACGAGGCTGGTCGACTTTCCCTCGATGAACATCTGCGCGGCGCCCCAGTTCGCATATCGCGTCATCTTCGCGATCATGTGATCGAAGGATCGAACGTAGAAATGGAGTAACCGGTTTCGCAGAGCGAAGGCCGGGCCGTCGACCAGCAGATCGGCATGCACTCTCTTGTTGGGATAGCGGGCATGACCGCGGTGGAAAAGCCGCGTGACACGGTCGCGCTGGAGACCGCTGAATCTGACCTTCCTGCCGAGCATGAAGTTCTGCCGGCCGACCGAGTAGGCCCAGTAGTCGAGTGGTCCCTCGAGAGTCTTCACAATTTCCGCGTGCAGCTCGGGAGTCACCCTTTCGTCGGCATCGAGCACGAAGATCCAGTCATGTGTCGCGCGGTCGATGGCGTAGTTCTTCGTAGCGGCGGCGCCGAGATACTCCCGCTGTTCAACGCGAACCTGCGGAAACCCCTTGTGCACGCGTTCGACCGTTCCGTCGGTCGAGAACGAATCGATCAGGTAAATCTCGTCAGCCCACAGCACCGACCGGATGCAATCTTCGATCTGCTCGATCTCGTTGAGCGTATGGATCACAGCGGTGACCGGCGGCCGGGGCATGGCGCGATTCTAGCCCGCATTGGGGTGATGGCCCTCACGGTGCCTCTCAGCCGATCATCTGGTCGTTGACCAGCGCCGGTAGGCG
>DASVLC010000026.1:0-47355 GCA_036385045.1 Thermoanaerobaculia bacterium
CGCCTCGTCCCACAACTTCTCCCCTTCGGGTGAAGCGATTCCGAAGCCGACGCGGGCGGCGAACTCCTTCTCGGCGTCCGCATGCCCGAGAATCGCGGCACGGAGGTACCAGAGCCGAGCGGCTGCCTCGTTCTTCGCCCCGCCCTTTCCGGTGCGGTAGTACTCGGCGACGTTGAACGCCCCGCTGCCGTTTCCGGCGCGGGCCGCTTTCAGGTACCAGTCGAGCGCCGCCGCGTTGTCCTGAGGAATCCCGTCGCCGTTAGAGAGCAGGAAGCCGTAGTCGACCATCGCGTCGACGTTACCCTGTGCGGCCGACTTCCCGTACCACATCGCCGCTTTCGCGCGATCAGCCGGCGTACCGACTCCCTGATAGGTGACCACAGCAAAGTTGCGCATCCCGCGCGCATCGCCTCCTTCGGCGGACTTCCGGAACCAGACGACCGCCTCGGCCTCGTTCTTCGCGACCCCCTTTCCTTCTTGAAGGAGATTGCCGTAGTGATTCATCGCATCGAGATGCCCCTTTTCGGCGGCGCTGCGGAACCATTCGGCTGCCTTCGCCGGATCGGCATTCGCGACTTTCGCTTCGATGTGCATCAGGCCGAGGATGTACGACGCTTCGACGTGGCCTGCGGCTGCCGCCTGCTCGAAATACTCGCGCGCGCGTTCGACATTGCCGGCCCGGTACGTCGCTCTTCCCAGGCCGAACTGCGCGTCGCCTGGGCCGGCCGTCAGCTCGGGTGTGATTCCCGCCAGAGCGACGAACAGGAACGCGACGAGAATCCGGCGCATGGCTATTTCGGCTCCATCCCGAGATCGCGCAGCATCCCGCGCGCTTCCTCATTTGCCGGGTCGAGCTCGAGAACCTTGCGGAAGTCGGCCGCAGCCTTCTCTGCCTCGCCTGCGGAAAGCCAGCTCTTCCCACGGTAACTGTAGAGGACCGGCATCTTCGGCGAGAGGTGGATGGCCGCGCTGAAATCCTCGGCGGCGCCTGCGTAATCGCTGGTGCTGTAGCGAAGAATCGCACGGTTAGCGAGCGGTTCGAGGTCTTTGGGGTTGAGCCGGATCGCCTCGTCGAAGTCGCTCTTTGCCAGCTCGAGCTCGTTCTTTGAGTAGTAGCTCATCCCGCGACTCGAAAAAAGAATCGCGTACGTCGGGTCGACCTCGATCCCCTTCGTCAGCACGGCGATCGCCTCGTCGTAGTTCTGGGCGCGATGGAACAACTTGCCGCGTACGCCATAGGCGATCGCATGCGTGCGCGCGTCGTGAGACGCGTCTCCGATCACCTTCTCACACGCGGGATGAGCGATCTTCGGGTCTTTCGTCGAATGGCAGTCACTCATGGATTGCGCACTGGCATACGGGACGGCGAACGCTGCAACGAGTGTCACGGCGAGAACGGTTTTGCACATGTAAAGGGCTCCCTTCCGGCTCCGGCCGGACAATGATTGCTGAAATGAGTGTTCGTAGAGTATCGCGCATGAGGAGGGGGAAACGCATCAGTCCGGAAGGCGCGTTAACCCGGAGGGCGGTTACACGAAATCCTTATGACGCTACAATCCGTGTCAATGGTGGCGATCGGAACGCGTCTCGGTCCCTACGAGATCGTCGCTCCGATCGGTGCCGGCGGCATGGGAGAGGTATGGCGCGCGCGCGATCAGCGTCTTCAGCGCGACGTCGCGATCAAAGTCCTCCCTGAAGTGACGGCGGGGACGCCGGCTGCCCTGGCGCGCTTCGAGCGCGAAGCGCGGGCCGTCGCCGCGCTCTCTCACCCGAACATTCTTGCAATTCATGATTTCGGCAACGAAGGCGGCGTTCTGTTTGCCGTGATGGAACTGCTCGAAGGCGCCACGCTGCGGGAGCGTCTTCATCAATCCGACCTTTCACTGAACCGGGCGCTCGAGTGGGCGCTCCAGATTGCACAGGGGCTCGCGGCTGCGCACCAGCGCGGAATCATCCACCGCGACCTCAAGCCAGAGAACATCTTCGTCACCCGTGACGGCCTGGTGAAGATTCTCGACTTCGGCCTTGCCCGCCTCGACAGCGCAGACGCCAGCAGGAGTCTGGATGAGAGCACGCTGGCGCAGACCTCACCGGGGGCAATCGTTGGAACGGTCGGCTACCTCTCGCCAGAGCAGGCCCGCGGCGAGACTGCCGATCATCGCTCCGACATCTTCGCCTTCGGCGTAGTGCTTTACGAGATGCTTACCGGCCAGCGTCCCTTCGCACGGAAGACGCCCGCGGAGTCGATCGTTGCGATCCTCCGCGAGGAACCGAAGCCGCTGGTGGAATGTGGCAGAGCCGTTCCGGCGGAAGTCGAAGAAATCCTGGCGCATTGCCTGGAGAAGGATTGCGAGGAGCGATTCCGTTCGGCCGGCGATCTTGCCTTCGCCTTGCGCATGACGATTCGCGGCAGTTCGGCATCCGGCGCCGACGCGACTCCGCGTCCAACGCCTCCACCCGCGGATTCACCGCGGGTGGCCGAGAGCTCCATCGCCGTGCTTCCTTTCCGGAACATCGGATCTGATGTGGAGACGGAGTACTTCACCGACGGAATGACCGAGGAGATCATCAACTCAATCTCCAACATCGCGACATTGCACGTTGCGGCTCGCACGTCATCGTTTGCGTTCAAGGGCCGCCAGGATGACGTTCGGAAAATCGGCCGCGAGCTCGGCGTAGCGATGGTCATGGAGGGAAGCGTCCGTCAGGTGGGCTCGCGTCTCCGCGTTTCTGCGCAGCTGATCAACGTCGAAAGCGGGTTTCAGGTGTGGTCCGAGCGGTGGGATCGTGAGATTGCCGATGTCTTCGCAGTCCAGGACGAGATCGCCCAGGCAATTGCGTCGACCTTCAAGCTCGGCCTGAACGAACCGGACGGCAACACCGCCGCTGGCAAGACGCAGAACGTGGAGGCTTACGACCGGTATCTGAAAGGCCGCTATCTGCTGACCATGCGGCGTGCCGGCGAGGCGATCGCCGAGTTCCAGTCGGCCATCGAGCGCGATGCCGATTTCGTCGACGCCCACGCAGCGCTCGCCGACGGCTGGGCCATTCGCGGTTTCTACGGCGGCGTCCCGACGTGGGAAGCGTGGGCGCGCGCCGGGGCGGCAGTCAATGAGGCCGAGCGCATTGCTCCCGAATCCCCGGGGATTCCTCTCTCCCGGGCAATTCTCGAGCACTACTACGGCTGGAACACAGCGCGCGAAGAGGCGTTCTGCCGGAAGGCCATCGAACGGAATCCAAAGTCGGCCGAGGGGTGGAACTGGCTCGGGCTCTGCCTCGGTCTGCAGGGCCGAAGCAGCGAGGCGCTCGAGGCAACGTCCCAGGGGATCGAGCTCGAGCCGTACCACGCCAACGTCCGTACATCATCGGCCTGGGCGTTCCTGATGCAGTCCGATTACGAGTCCGCCGAACGGGTTCTGGCGAAGGCTCTCGAGCTCGACCCGAATGCAGCGTACGCCCAATGGACACGCGGCATCGCTCTCCGTTTTCTCGGTAAACACAGCGAGTCGATCGCAATCTTCGAACGTCTGGTGGACAGCTCCCAGCGGCTCTCGTCGTTCTACATCGGATTGCTCGGCGGATCGCTCGCGGCGGCCGGTGAGCGCTCGAAAGCCGAACAGATTGTCGTCGAACTGCTGGAGCGTCGCCGGCAGAACAAGTTCGTTGCCTCCCTTGATATCGCCACGGTACTCACGCCCCTTGGCGATTCGGAGGCTGCCATCGATGCGCTCGAGCAGGCACGCGAGGAGCGCAACGCGCTCGTCTGGGCGCGGATCTACTTTCCCGATCACCGTTCTCTTCGCGATCATCCGCGATGGAAAGCGCTCGCTCAGAGACTGGGCTCCGCTGCGCCCGTCCGAGTCAACTGAGCGCGAGCAGGATGTCGGTCCTGCGGGCTGAACTCCTGTCCTCCCGTGTTCACCAAGCACGACGTTGCGGGTGAGGGGCCTGCACGAGCAGTTGCGAAGCAGCATCTCTTGCGGGCAAGCACTTTGCGTAGTAAAGTACGCGACACGAAAGGACTCCTGACCATGAAACGACTCTCCCGCAACCTCGCAGTTCTCATCATTGCCGTGACGCTCGCGTTCTCCGCGACGGCTCAGGACGACGCGCTCTCGCTCGTGCCGGCCAATGCCGCCACCGTCGGCATGGCTCGCCTCGCCGAAATGCGCACCAGTCCACTCTCCTCGTTGCTCTTCCGGCATGTCGACAAGATGAGCACCGGCGGAGAGGCGGAGACGTTTCTTCACGAGGCGGGCCTCCATCCACTCCGTGATGTTGACGTCATCGTCGTTGCTACCTCACCGCGCACGGCTCTCGGCGGCGAAGCCGACGTACTGGTTGTCGCCGAGGGGCGCTTTCAGCCGGAGCGCCTCGCGGCAGCGCTCGTCTCCCGCGGCGCAGTGCAGAAGGGTGCCTACCTTCTCTTCCCGGAGACGACGCGCGGCAGTGATGGCGAAACCGGCGCGGTGGCGTTCCTCTCGTCCTCTCTCGCCATTGCAGGCAATGAGCGCTCGGTAATCAATGCACTCGCCGCACGCGCTGGCGGAGGCACCGGCTTCACGAGCCGCGGTGCTCTCGCGATGGACCTCGGTCGCATCGATCGCACGGCTACGGCGTGGGCACTCGTCGATGTCCCGCGCGCAGCACGACTGACGAAGGGCGGCACGATTGACACCGGGAGCGGGCAACCGGGTGCCGCTCTGCAGGTCGCATTGAAGTCTGTATCCACTGTAGCCATCTGGGCGAAGGACACCGGCGCCACGTTGCAACTCGCGGCGACCGGCCTGTCGAATGACACCGAGACCCTCCACCTTCTCGAAGACGCGCTTCGCGGCGCACTCGCCGCACTTCGTATGGTGGCGAACGAGAAGGCGCCGGAGATGGTCCCGGTGCTGCGCCGTTTCGATGTCGACCGCAGGTCGGACTCGATCTCGGTCCAGGGCTCGATCCCCGCTGCGGCGCTCCATGAAGTCATGGCGAAGAAGCTCGCCGGGATGAAGTAGCGTCACGGGGATGAACCAGGCTCGGGCGCGGACGAAGCAGTCTCCCTGAAACCTTGACGTGCTGCAAACGTAGCACTATGCTGCACTCGTAGCATACAAGGGAGACGGCATGGCCAAGGGACTCAACGAGAAGTTGCCCAGACGTGAGCGGGAGATCCTCGAGGTCCTGTTTGCGCTCGGTGGCGAGGCGTCGGCAGAAGAGGTACGCGAGAAGCTGGTCGATCCCCCGAGCTACTCCGCCGTGCGGGCGCTTCTCGCAAGGATGGAGGCGAAGAACGTCGTGAAGCACCGGGAGCAGGGACTGCGGTATGTCTACGCGCCGGTGCTGGCTCAAAAGGCGGCCCGGCGCTCTGCACTGCAGCGGATGGTCAGCGTCTTTTTTGGAGGCTCGTCGAGTGCCGCCGTGACGGCGCTGCTGCGCGAGGAAACCTGGAGCCCGGAAGAGCTCGACGAAATGATGAACGAGATTCAGCGCGTGCGGAACGAAGGAGGTAGAGCATGATCACGTATCTGATCGCCGACGCCTCCCCTCTGACTCTACTGCTGGTCAAAGCCACGGTGGTGACGGCGCTCGCTCTGACCGCAGTCATGCTCCTGCGCCGGGCGACCGCCGCGACGCGGCACGCTCTCCTCGCGCTGCTGTTCGTCTTCCTGCTGCTGCTTCCTGCCGCCGCGCTGCTCGCGCCGCCACTGCGGATCGAGGTGCCGGCAGCGGCCACGCAGGCCGTTCGCGCCGAGGCGGATCGCGTCGCCACAGCCACTCCCTCCGTCGTCTCACGAACGCAGGAAGCAGCACCGTCGAACGTCGCTCCCACTCCTCGATTCGACCGCAGCAGCGTGCTGCTCACCATCTACCTGACCGGTCTGCTGATCGTGCTGCTGCCGATGGTCGCCGCGGTGATCCGCCTGCAGAGAATTCGCCGCTCCGGCGATCTCTGGATCGCGCGGTACCCGCAGCTCGCGGAGATCGCAGCGCACGCGGGAGTGCGCCGGCCGATCGATCTGATCCTCTCCGAGCAGTCCACGTCGCCGGTGACCTGCGGCGTGCTCCGTCCGGCGATTCTCCTTCCGGCAGATGCGCAGGACTGGGAGCCGGGCGACCTTCAGCGCGCGCTGATCCACGAGGTCGAGCACATCCGGCGGGGCGACTGGGGCGTGCAACTCCTCTCCCGCCTCGTCTGTGCGTTCTACTGGTTCCATCCGCTCGCGTGGGTCGCTGCGCGACGGCTGTCGCTCGAGGCGGAGCGCTCCTGCGATGACGCAGTCCTGCGCGTCGCCCCGATCGCAGACCGTTATGCCGAGCAGCTCGTGGTGCTGGCGCGACGCATGAGCGTCCCTGGAGAGAACGCCGCACTGGCCATGGCGCGCAGAAGCCTTCTCGGATCCCGAATCCACTCGATCCTCGACGGGCGCCAGCCCCGCGATCCGCTGAACGTGATGCGGGCGGCGGCAGGCGCCGCCGCCACGCTCGTTCTGCTGCTGGTGGTCGCTCCGCTCCAGGCTGTCAACGGCCCTGCGTCGACGATGCCCGCCGAGGTGCAGGGCGGCGCAGCTCCGCAATCGACTCTGCTCGAAATGGCTATCATCGAAGCGGCGGCCGCGGGAGATCTCGACGTCATCGATCGGCTCCTGAGCATCGGCGTCAGTCCCGACACGAGCGTCGCGGGCGACGGAAGTCCTCTGATCGTCGCCGCTCGCAACGGACGCCGGGACGCCGTCGAGCATCTGCTCGCCAAAGGCGCGAGCGTGAATCACGCCGTTCCTGGAGACGGCAATCCGCTGATCATGGCCGCTGCGAGAGGACACGTCGACATCGTCCGGTTGCTGCTCGATCGTGGAGCCGATGTCGAACGGATCGTCCCTGGCGACGAGAACGCATTGATCACGGCAAGCTCCAGAGGTCATGCTGACGTCGTCCGCTTGCTCATCGCACGCGGAGCTGACGTCACCACCCGCGTGGTTGCGCGGACCGCAACGGGAGAGGAAGAGATCCGTACGGCGCTGCGGTTGGCCCGGCGCGCCGGCCATGACGAGGTAGAGAGGCTGCTCCTCTCGGCCGGCGCCACCGACTGACCCACACCGCGAACCGCGAACGACAACCAAGCCAAAGTGAGGGACCTCACTGCAGCCTGTCTGCAGGAGGCTCCTCGTCTGTTCCGACCCCAAAGGAGATTTTACTCATGCGCACGCTCATCATGACCATCACTCTGCTGCTGGCGCTGCTCCCTGCATCATTCGCCATTGCCGCCACACCAGTCGTGCTGCCGGGAACGTGGGAAGGAGAGCTGCGCAGGGAACCGTGGCCCATCTTCATGATCCTCCACCTCATCGGCGACTCCGACGATCTCTCCGGTCGCGTCGCGGTCCTCGGCGTTACTCATCCATTCTCGAAGGTGGTCGTGAACGGACCGGCATTGCGGATAGAGATCGGCGCGGGCGCAGGTGCGCTCATTCTCGAAGGCAGCGTGCGGGGAAAGCAGTTCGAGGGTGAGGCGCGCCAGGGAAGCGCGAGGTTTCCGTTCACCTTCCAGCGCGTCGACGATCTGCCGACGCCCGCGAACCGGGTGGAGGCATGGTCGCAGGATCTCGACGCACTCGAGGGACGATTCCTGAAATTCGAGCGTAGTTTCTCGCACGCGCAGCGCGCGCTGTTCCGCGAAGCGCTGCAGGGAGTGCGAGAGCGGCTCGGTCGAATGACGGACGACCAAGTGATAATGGCGCTGGCTTCGGCCGTCTCGCTCTCCGACAACGCGCACACGCGGCTCTACCTCGTCCGCAACCGCACCGAGCTGCGACGACTGCCCGTCAGGCTCTGGTGGTTCCGCGACGGGCTGTACATCGTGCGCGCAACACCGGAGTACGCAAACCTCAACGGATGCCGTGTCGACCTGATCGGAAAAACCGAAGCGCGGCATGCGCGCGACGTGGTGTCGGTGGCGTTCGCGGGGAACCCCTCGTGGAAGGACTACAAGAGCACGTACTTTCTCACCAGTCCGGAGGCATTGCGCGGCTTCAATCTGATTCCGGACGAGGGCCCTGTTCCCTTCACCGTTTCGGGATGCGAAGCCGCAGGTGCCATCTCGCTCGAGCCACTTCCGCTGCTGAAGAAGACGGGCGCAGTCGAATCGTGGTGGGACCTGTCACCGCGTCATCAGGACGAGGACCGCACCTGGAGTCATGTTCTCGAAAGTCTGAAGGAGATCCCGCTCGTTCTGCGCCGTCCGGAGCGGCACTACTGGTTCGAGTTCCTGCCGGAGTCGGGACTCCTCTACTTCCAGTACAACCGATCCGCCGAGGAGTCAGGCGAGTCGACGAAAGAATTCGGTGAGCGTCTGCTGGCTGCACTCGAATCGCATCCGGTGAAAGGGCTCGTCGTCGATCTCCGCTACAACACGGGAGGCAACTTCGAGCTCGCGGCCCCGCTGATGGAAGAGCTGTTGAGGCGCAGCGCCGGCATGCGACGCTTTGTGATCACCGGCCGGGCCACCTTCTCCGCCGGAATCTCGTCCGCCGCCGCCTGGCGGAAAGCGGGCGATGTCACCCTCGTGGGTGAACCGGTTGGAGACGCTCTCGACTTCTGGTCCGAGGGGGGCAACATCGTGCTGCCGAACTCCGGACTGTATGCGCACTTCGCGAACGGATACCACAGTTACTCCACCGAGCCCTGCCCCTCCGGCGTCGCCTGCCTCGACCTTGACGCGCCCGACCTCGGTCCCGACCTGCCGGTCATGAGCACGTGGGACGAGTATCGCGACGGAAGAGATCCCGCGATGGAGATCATCGAAGGAGAGATGAAACGAGTGAAGAGCGCCACGACGCTTGATCAGGTCAAGGCGAAGACGCTCGCCTCCACGCCCCAGTGAACCAACGAATCGGTGCGGGCCCGCGCATGTCCGGGCCGCCCCGACCTGGTCTACAATCGTCTCGCCTTATGTTCGCCGTTCTCCACCTGGACCTTGTGTAAGAGCTCGCCCCGACCTCTTACACGCTGAGCCGCCTTGACGCTCTGCATTGCCTGCATTGCGTGAGGCGCACGTCCATGGAGATGACGACATTGCCAACACTCTCTTCTCTCGGATTCTCTCCGTTCTTCGAACAGCAGCTCGATGACTCGATCGATGAGCGGCGTATCGCCCGCGTCGCGGCCGAGCATCGCGGCGCCTGTGAAGTGTGGAGCGTGACCGGCGTCTGGCCGGCCCGAATCGCCGGCCGGTTCCACCGGCATAACAGCCATGCGCCCGGAGTCGGCGACTGGGTGATCCTGCGTGACGCGCCGGCGTCGGATCATCCGGCAATCGTCGAGCGGCTTTTCGAGCGTCGTACGCTCTTCACCCGCGGTGCTGCCGGGCGCGATGCGCGTACGCAAGTCGTCGCCGCCAACGTCGATCTCGTTTTCGCCGTCACCGGACTCGACGCCGACTACAACGTCCGCCGCCTCGAGCGCTATCTCGCGCGTGTCTATGCGAGCGGAGCCGATCCGGCGGTGATCCTGAACAAATCTGACCTCTGTGACGACACCAGGGCTGCGACCATCGAGGTCGAAAGCCACTGCCGAAACGTTCCGATCGTGGTCACCAGCGCCTTGAGCGGAGAAGGGATCGCTGCACTGCGGGCCCTGATCCAGGAGGGAATGACGGTCGCATTCGTAGGCTCCTCCGGCACCGGAAAGTCGAGCCTCATCAACGCACTCCTCGGGGACGATCTCCTGACCACCGCCACAGTGCGCGCGAGCGACGGTCGCGGACGTCACACGACGACGCATCGTCAGCTCATCGTCCTCCCGGACGGCGGCGTCGTTCTCGATACTCCCGGCATGAGAGAGTTACAACTGCTCGATGATGATGGACTCACCGAGGTGTTCGACGACATCGCCGAGTTGTCGGAGCAATGCCGCTTTCGTGATTGTCGCCACGCCGGCGAGCCGGGATGTGCGGTCCTGGCCGCTGCAGGCGACGACGTCCTGATGGCGGAGCGGCTCGACCACTACCACAAGCTCGAACGCGAAGCCGAAGCCAACGAGCTACGTCACAACGTGCGACTCAGACGCAAAGCCGACCGCATCTGGGGCCAGCTTTCCGATGAGGTCGCACTCCTGAGAAAGTGGAAGGGAGGGAAACCGTAAGCGTCGTGACTGGACGAGTCGCGTACCTCCCTCACCTCCTCCAGCGCAGGGTGACCAGTGCCTCGGCCAGGTCGATCGGAATGCGGCCGGCCGCATTGAAGACTTCGTGGGTTGCGTACTCCAGCGTGACGTCGAACCCACGCGTCAGGCCGACGCGCACTCCCGCGTCGTACTTCCTCCAGTCCCAGTGGAGACTCGAGGCGGGGTACTGCGGATGCGCGACGAAGTGATTGTCGAGATTGCTGGCGCGGACCGCGGGCTGGACTGATTCGAACGGTCCCCACGGAGTGTGGAAACGGTACCCCATCTCGAGTTCCCATCCTTCCCTCTCGAGCCCGGCCACGTTCTGCCAGGTCATCTGAGCTACGACCGTAGCATTGCCCCACTCTCCATAGAGCCGCGTGCCGTATTCCTCCTTCGTATCCGTCGTGATCGGCAGGCCAACGTCGAACGTCAGGCCGACCTCCGATCCCTTCACGACGAGCAGATCGAGATCGCCACCGTACCCGGTTCCCGTCAGTTTCACTGTATCG
Source organism: Thermoanaerobaculia bacterium (assembly GCA_036385045.1). Taxonomy (GTDB): domain Bacteria; phylum Acidobacteriota; class Thermoanaerobaculia; order Gp7-AA8; family Gp7-AA8; genus QHVT01. The sequence continues at coordinate 10,662 of DASVLC010000026.1, forward strand.
GCGAGATCGCGCCGGTAATGAAAAACGATCAGGTCGAAGCCCCTCGACTCGTCGTCGCTTTGCCAACGATAGCCGAGCGCCTCTCCGAGTTGCACGTTGCTGGTGTTGAACGCGAGATCCTCGGTCTCGGCGTTGTAAAGGATGGGAAAGCCCGACTCGAGCTTCGGCTTCTCTCCGCGGAAGATCGCCGGGACGCCGTTGTCACCCGCGAGCGCGTTGGGATCACGCATGAACAGCGGATTGCCGTTCGACGCCTGTACACGCCAGTAAAGGTTTCGACCGACCGTACCACCGAGGAGAAGCTGCACGTCTTCGAACCGGTTGAACGCCGTCGCGGCAAGGCCGTAACTTTCCAGTAGACGCACTGGCTGACGCTCCATCTTCGGAAACTTTCCGGCTTGCAGAAACAACGATGTTCCCGCGGGCCTGCTCAGAAACTCGGGGTTGGGACCGAGCCGGACCCAGAGCTCGTCGGCATCGACCTGGCGATCGGTCGTCGTTGGATTGCGTCTGTGCTTCGCCTCGACATGCACCTTCGCGCGAGCAGCCAGCCATTTGCCATAGCCGAGGTCGAGTTGTAGATCGGCTACGTTCAACTCGATGTGTCCACCCGGGTCCGGAGTCGCCAGGGCGGCTCCCGGCGGGAACGGCCTGGCGATGCGCTCCTCCTTCGACCAGCGGTAGTTTCCGCGGATCTCGGTCCGATGCCCCCAGAACCAGCCGTCGTTCTCCTGAGCCGAGAGCGGACTACACACCACTACAGCGATCACCAACAGCGTACGGGTTAACGGCATGGGCGCGATTCTACTTTCTGATCTCGACTTTCTCGAGATCGGCGAGCAACACGCCGGCGTCGGCGAATCGCGTCGTCGCTTCCTTCCCGAGACAACGCATCACGATCGAGTTCAGCTCGATTCCGACATCCGGGCGCAGCTCAATCACCGGGCGCGGGATCTCCGTGAGGTGGGCGGTGAGCACTCCTGTCAACGCCGGCGACGCGAATGGCACGCGTCCCGCCAGCATTTCGTACATCAGAATCCCCATGGAGTAGACATCGCTCCGCGCATCGAGCTGCGATCCGCGCACCTGTTCGGGACTCATGTAGTGCGGTGTCCCTACCACCATGCCTGCCTGCGTCATCCCCTCGGTAGCCCCGGTCATTCTCGCGATGCCGAAATCCATGAGCTTTACCTCACCCGTGGCGTCGATCAGGATGTTGTGAGGCTTGATGTCGCGATGAATGATCCCCTGCTCGTGCGCCGCATTGAGGCCCCGACAGATCTGGCGTCCGATGCCGACCGCGGCCCGGATCGTGATCTGTCCCGACGGCGCCTTTTCGAGCATTTCGGACAACATGAATCCGCGCACGAACTCCATGCTGATGAAGTACACGCCCTCCGCCTCGCCATAGTCGAACGTACGGAGGACATTCCGGTGGGTGATCCTCCGCGCGAGACGGATCTCACGCCTGAACCGCTCGAGGTCCTCGGGCGAGCGCGTCATCACTTCACCGGCGAGCGTCTTGATTGCCACTACCTCGTTGAGCTGCAGGTCAGTCGCCCGGTAGACGACCCCCATTCCTCCGCTTCCGAGAAGCTGCTCGATGCGGTACCGGCCTGCGAACACCTGTCCCTTCGCCAGCTCGTGCCGCGCCCCTGCCGCCACGGCGGGCGAAGAATTGTCGAGCCGCATCGTTCTGGCGGTGCTGGTCGAGGCGCGGAACGCAGCCGTTGTCATGTCGACCAGCGGCAGCGACGCGACCGGTACCGGCCGCGGAAGCCACTTGAGCAGGACCTCCTCGCGCGCGGCGGTTCTGAACAGTTCCCCTTCAGCCGACTGCGCGACGTCTGCCGAGACGTAGGCGTGACCGCTCGGCGCATGCCATGCGAAGAGAAGGGCGAGCAGCGGCGCATCGCCGATGATCGCGGTGCCACCGAGGGTCGATCCTTCCTCGCTGCCGGCGACCGATCCGGTCACGAAGTCGCCGCTCGCGATCCCTGCGCCGATCGACATCGACGTTCCGGACTTCATGTGAGAGGCGAGCTCCTCGTTGATCGCGCGTGCAGCCCGAACGGCATGCGTCACTCCGCGATCCCCGCGGAAGATCGCGACCAGACGATGACCGTCGATCTGACGCACCTCGCCATCCTGGCGCGAGACCTCACGCTCCTGAAGTCGCATCGCCCGTTCGAGAGTTGCAATGACCGGCGCCGCGTCGCCTTCCGCCACCGTGCCCGGAAGCCCACGCAAGTCGGTCACGAGAATCGTCCCCTCGCCCCGTTTCGCCGTCTCCGAGGGTCGTGCCGTCGAACCAGCTTTGTCGGCCATCTCGGCGTACAACCGCTCCAGCTCCACTTGATCGCGCAGGGATTGAATCATCTTCCCGAAAGAGCGCCCGAGTATGCCGACCTCGTCGTTCCTCTCCGAATCGGGTGAGACGCTGTAATCCCCCGCCGTGACCGCCTGCGCGAGGCCCGCAAGCTGCTCGATCGGACGGGTGATCCGCTTCGCGATCAGCCATGAAAGCCCGAAAGCGAGCAGCAGCGCGAGCCCACCGCCGATCATCATCGTTCTCTCGATCTCGTGGAAAGGGGCGAGCTCCCGGTCGAGTGATCGGAGGAACATCGCGCCTCCGACGACATCAGCACCAGACATCAGCGGCTGGGTGGTGAGGATGTACCGACTCCGATCCAGGGTGGCCGTGGAGATCTGTCCCTCGGTCGCCTCGAGCATCGTCACGTTGGGTGCATTCGAAGAACGAACGACCGTCGAAGTGCCCCTGGCGGAGAACACGACATCACTGTTCGTTGACTCCGCGATCCCGTTCGCGAACTGATCGTCGATTGCATAGGCATTGATGAGATACCCGATGCGGATGTTCCGCGCGCCGGTCGCAACCGGGGCGACGGCGGCGTGAAAGAGTTTCCCGTCCAGCGCCAGCACTCCGGAAGTAGTCTCTTCGTCGGCGTCGTCAACGATCTTCCGCACGAGTGCGGTCTTGTCATAAAAATCGTCGCCGGTAGTTGACGCGACCATTGGCTGATCGGTGCGCGCAACGACGATTCCCTGGTCATTGAGCAGAATCATCAGATCGCTGCCGAGTTGCTCCCGGCGCTGCAGCAGATTGTCATTGATGCTCACGAAGTCGATCGCCGCCGGAGCCGGTTCGTCTCCGGGTTCTTCGGGGGCGTTCTCTCCAGTGACACTCTCTTCAGACAGCGGATCGACTCCCATGAGAGCGGACTCGATGTAGGCGACGAAACTGGGATCGTTCCCGAGCACCTGCGTGACGATCTCGAGGCGCGCGAGGCGCTGCCGGCCGAGCTCCTCGAAGAGCTTCGCGGCTCCGGTGATGGAAGCGCGAATCGTTTCGTTTGCGACTCGATTGGAGCGATTGACCGTAATGCCGACAGCGACCGCGACGACTGCCACGATCAGCAGTGCGGTCAGCCCGAAAAGCTTCAGTACCAACGGGACGCGCGGCCGCTCCACGGTGTAGGCCCGGGACGAGGGTCCGTCGGTGTCGGCCGCAGCGCGTCCGCGTGCGAGCGGCGCCGGCTCCTTCGGGCCCGTCACGTCAATACTCCCTGGCGCGGTATGGTTTGCCGTCTTTGTTGAGATGCGGGACTGCGCGGAATGCGCGCCCGTCGATCGTCAGTCGCGTCTGGCCCGCCACGGTACCGTCGGCGCGTACGACGATCTCGGTCGAGACCGCCCCTCCCTGCTCGTTCCACGCGCTGAGCCTGTAGCGTCCCGGCGGCACCTCGATCGAATAGTTCCCTTCCACTCCTGCAAACCCGAAATAGGGGGTCGACATGACGTGGACCACCGCCGACATTTTCGGATGTACGTTGCAGTACACGTTCACGATGCCCGGTTTCTCGAACTTCTGCTGCTTGCCCGCGCCGCGGCGGTAGAGACCGAGATCGAACGCATAGCCGGAGGTCAATGAAAACAGGTTGTGGGCGATCGGGTCTTCGTTGGGAAAGTTCACGGTCGATCCCGCTGGGACTGCCAGGATGTGAGGCTGGAGCATCTTTCCCCGGGTGCTCATCGTGAAGGTGCCGGCCGATTTTGGAGCCGGACGGTCCAGCGGGTCGAGCCATACGAGCGTCTCGGTCACGACTGGACGCTGGCCTCGCTTCGTGACGAAGGCGACATGGCCGGTGACCGCGGACGCAGCGCCCGCTTCGGCGCAGACGAACAGTGCGATGGCGGCTACGACTAGACGTTTCATACCGGGCAGGGAGCACTGTCAGTCTAGCATGGCACCAACGTTGAGAAGAGCCGTGACGCCGTTCAGTTCCACGGTTCTCCATGCGACAATTTCCCGATGGAAAAACTGCACCGGAAGATCTTCATCAACGCACCGCGTGCGCGCGTCTGGGACGTCATGCTCGCTGACGACACCTATCGCGACTGGACGAGCGCGTTCTCTCCCGGCTCGTACTACAAGGGCGACTGGAGCGAGGGCTCGAAGATTCTCTTTCTCGGGCCGCACCCGGACGGGTCAGGTGAGGGAGGAATGGTCAGCCGTATTCGAGAGAACCGGCAGCACGAGTTCATCTCCATCGAGCACCTCGGCATCGTGCGCGACGGGATCGAGGACACCGAAAGCGCAGAGGCGAAGAAGTGGGCGCCCGCGTACGAGAACTACCTTCTCACCGACACCGACGGTGGCACCGAGTTGTCGGTCGAGATGGACATCGAGGGGGAACAGAAGGAGAACTTCGACAAGATGTGGACAGAGGCTCTGTCCCGCCTGAAGGAGATCGCCGAGAAGCAGATGGATCTGACAGAAGGATCGTGAAGAGCGAGGAGAGGAAGAGTTTCGCATTCGCCGGGCGGGCTTGGGCGCCTTTCGAGCGTTGACTGGCGAGCCGTCAAGCGCGTGGTGCCGAGGTATCATGAAGGACATGGTGAGGGCCTGCGCACCGCCGGACGACGTATAGGACTGTGTCTACCGCGACCCCCAGAGCATCCTGAGTGGACGCCGGCGATAACCACTCGACTCGAGCTTCGCTACGAGGGGAGCTGCCTCGTTGGGACGCCCGAGGTGAAGCAGCGCCCGTGCGAGTACATCGCGCTCGCGCACGTCACGCAGACGATCGCGTTCGGGACCGAGCGCGTTGACGACTGAGCTCCACTCCCGCTGCGCTTCCTTTTCGTTTCCCATCCGTGAAGCGATGATTCCGGCAGTGATTGCGAGCCGCCATTCGAGGCGCCGCCACTCGGCCTCCTCGGATGGCATCGTCGCCATCAGCGCCCGCGCCGCCTTGATCTCGCGCACTGCGCCATCGACGCGCCCTCGATCGAGCATCGTCAGAGCCTTTGCCTCGTGGAGTTGGACGACATCGCGCTTCCAGACCACCCGGCCGGGATCCTTCTTCAGCAACGGCCCCAGCCGCGCCAGCGCCCGGTCGTACGCTGCATCCGCCGCTGAAATCTCTCCGTGCTCACGCAGGAGTCTGCCCATGTTCAGCTCCGACACCGAGAGCGCCCGTTGCCACGTCGTGTTTTCGAGATCGTGCTCGACGAGTCGGTTCAGCAGCACGTTCTCACTCTCGAATGTCTTCAGCGCCGCTGCCTCGTCGCCCGTCTGTTCCTCGAGCGCGCCGAGATAGCTGAGATTCACCGCATAACGGTAGCGCGGCCGCATGTCCTTCGGGTCCGCGTCGATGGCGGCCTGGAGGAGGTCGCGCTCACGCTTCAACGCGTCCGCCGCACCGGCATAGCGCCCGAGAGAGAGAAGCACGACGCCGACCTTGTTCACGGTCGTCGCCAGGTCGAGCTTCCAGTCGGCGCGTTGCGGCTCGGTACGGAGACGCCGCTCCTTCATCGCCACGGCACCGCGGTAGTGTTCGAGCGCCTCTTCGAGCTCCCCCTTCTGCTCGAGAATCGTTCCTACGTTGCTGTGTCCGTAGCTCACTTCGATCTGGAATTCGGGATTGTCCGGATCGGTCGCCGCGAGTTTCTCGCTGATGCGGAGGTAGGTGCGGTACTCGTCGAGAGCGCCGTCGAGATTTCCCTGCTGCCGGAACAGCGTTCCGAGCCAGAAATGGCTCGCTCCGAGCTCGATCTGATTGAGGCTTTCTCCCGGTTCGCGTTCGGCCGCTGCCGATGCGAGCCTCACGGAAGAGCGCAGAACTTCCTCGGCACCGGCCAGATTGCCCTGCGTCATCCTCACCTCGCCGATCTGACTGAGCGTCTTTGCATTCCTTCGGAGCTCGGCCGGGGTGATCCGGTCGGCGGGCAGCGAGTCGAAGTACTTCAGCGCATGGGCGCCGACGTCGTCGAGGACGTCGAGGCGGCCCACCGGTTCGAGCTTCTTCCGCAGGTCGCCGACCATGAAGCCGATCAGCGCGTCCGCCTGTCCGCGTCGCAGATCCGCCTCGGCACGCGCACTCACCGCGGCGTTTCTCTCCGTCCGCACGTCGGCGATGTATTTCGACGTTGCGAGAATCGCGAGGATCACGGCGGCCGCAACGGCGAAGCGCCGCAGCCGCCGGCGCGACCGGTTCGCAATCCAGTCGAGCCGCTGCATCACATCGACGGCCGTCGGCCGGTCGCTCGGTGCCACGACCTTCAACTCATGGATCAGTGCTGCGACGTCACGGTCGGCTCCTGTGGGCGGAGGGGACTCACCGCGCGCCGCCAGCTCGAGAGCCAGTGCCGGATGCGCCACCTCGTGGAGAGGCGGCCGCTCGCTGAAGAGCGCCTGCAGTACGAGACCGAACGAGTACATGTCACTCGCGGTCGTCAGGGTCGCGCCCCTTGCCTGCTCGGGACTCATGTAGGCGGGCGTGCCCACCATCTCACCGGCGCGCGTGTCGCTGCCCGAGTCGAGCTGCGGCGCGTGGACACCCGAGCCCGGCACGCGGATGATCGTGTCGTGACTCTCCGCATCGTCGAGTTCCCCGAGCTCCGAGAGGTCTTTCCCCGCCGGTTCCGGAAGATCTTCGCCGGCCGGTGCGCTCTGGAACGATTGTGTCGACCGCGCGAGGCCGAAATCGAGAACCTTCACCGTCCCGTCAGTCGTGAGCATCACGTTGTCCGGCTTCAGATCGCGATGGATGATCCCGAGCCGGTGAGCCGCCGCGAGTGCGCCGGCGATCGCCGATGCGATGCGGAGTTTCTCGCGGAAGTCGAGTCGCTCGCCGATTGCCTGTTGCAACGTCTTCCCCTCGATCAGCTCGAGCACCAGTAAATCCGCTTCGTCTCCCTCGACGTAGTCGTAGATGCGACAGATGTTGGGATGATCGAGCTGCGAGAGCATTCGCGCCTCGCGCAGAAAGCGGTTTCGCGCCGAGATGTCCGGCTTTCGGTCGGCCCGGATCGACTTGAGCGCGACACGTCGCTGCAGCGTTTCGTCGAAGCCTTCGAAGACTTCGCCCATTCCGCCGCGGCCGAGCACACTCAGCACGCGGAAATGTCCTACGAGACTTCCGATCCGGGTCAAGCTGCGCTCCCCTCGAGGTTTCCGAAACTATAGCAGCGGAGACTGTCGTTCAGCTGGCCGACAGCATGCCGGACAACAGCGTGGCGATTCCGAGGAAGCTGAAGAAGCCGACGACGTCGGTGACCGTCGTCAGGATGATCGACGACGACTGGGCGGGGTCGCGTCCGACGGCGGTCAGGAGGATGGGAATCGTCGCACCGGCGATCCCGGCGACTACCATCGAGATCACCATTGAGGAGCCGATCACGAGAGACAGTCCGGTTGAGCGGCTCCAGACGAAGACGCCGAGCGCGGTGGTGAGTGCCACAGCCCATCCGTTGACGAAAGCGACCAGCATCTCCTTCCGGACCACGCGCCGCCACTGCGACACGCGGATCTCGCGCATCGCCAGCCCTCGCATCGTCACTGCCAGTGCCTGCGCGCCTGTGTTGCCCGACTGGCCGGCAACGACCGGCAGCAGCACCGCCAGCGCTGTGAATGTTGCGATCGTCGATTCGAAGAGTCCAACCACCGACGCAGCCAGAAACGCCGTAACGAGATTGATCTCGAGCCAGGGCAGCCGCGCACGCACGGCGAACCCGACGCGCGAGAGAGCGCGCTCGTCGCGGCTTGCACCGACCATCGCCTGCATGTCGCCTGCGACTTCCTGGCGTGCCGCTTTCACCAGCACGTCCTGACGGATGACGCCAATCAGGCGCTGCTCGAAGTCGACGACCGGAAGACTGGTCAGCCCGTACGCCGTCAACTGTTCGACGACCTCGTCGACGCTCGCCACGCCTCCCACCGAAATCGCTGGCACCGCGAGGACGTCGAGAGTTTCGCGAGGTTGTCCCACCGCGAGTTCCTGGAGCGCTACGCGTCCCATCAGCCGGTTCTCGTCGTCGGTAACGAAGACATCGGAGATGGCTCGGCTACGCACTTCTCGCAGGCGCTCGAGCGCCTGCTCGACAGTGGTCCCCTGGCGGAACGCCATCGCGCGCGGATCCATCAGGCGTCCGGCACTCTCGGGAGGGTACTCGGCCATGGCGCGCAGTTCGGCGGCCGCATCGTCGGGCAGGGCGGAGAGCATCGCGCTCTGCTGCTGTTCGTTGAGCCAGGCGAGCGTCGCCGCCGCACGCACTGGATCCATCGCAGCGAGTATTCGCGCCGCGACCTGCGGCGGGGAGGCCTGCAGAATGTCGGCGGCGATGTTCGAAGCGAGGCGCTCGGTCACCGCGGCGGCATGCCGCGCCGGCTCGCTCGCGAGCAGCGCGACCACTTCATTGACCCGGGCCGATTCGAGGTGCCTCGCAGCCTCGGCTGGAAAGTTTCGCAAGTAGACGCGCGCCAGGCGGTCCACTCCGGGGTTCGCGGCCGTCATTCCCGCTCTCCCGAGTCCGAATCGCCGCTTGCCGGCGTGACTGGTAGAACTGGTTCGCGAGCCGCCGCTGCACCGGCAACGCCCTCGACGAATCCGGCGAGGCCGAGATGGAACAGCTCGCCGAGAGCTCCGACAGTCGCTCCGGTCGGTGCCGTCGAGCGCTGGCCCGCTTCGGACTCCAGCCGGCGGAGAGTCTGATAACGGATTGCGCCTGCGAAGCGTCCCGTTTCGTCGGTGACCGGCAGGGCGTGATAGGCGCCCCACGCGGGATGAGCGGCAACGGCCGGCGCCGGCGTCCATGCAGGTATGTGCTCGACGGGGGTATTCATGATGCTGACGATCGGGTCGCGTGCCCGCGCGCGCATCAGCTCCGGGATATCGAGAACACCGGCGAGCATTCCGCTGCGATCGACGATGTAAACGTAATAGAGGAGACCGTGCGGCTCACGCCGGAGCCGGACGCGCGCCTCGGCGACAGACACGTCATTCGGAATTGGCAGGACGAACGGGTCCATCAGCGCACCGGCGGTGTCTTCCGGATAGCGCAGTATCCGTCGCATCGGATCCTGTTTCGCCGCGGGAAGCTCGGCGATGAGTTTGCCGGCGGTCTTGGGCAGACGGCGCAACAGAGCGATCGCAACCTCCGGCTCGAGGTGTTCGAGCGTGGTTGCCGCTTCGGCCGGCGCGAGCAAGGACAGGCACTCGGCTGCGGCCGGGGCGACCATCTCTCCGAGTGCGGTGCCGGCTTCGGCACCGGCGGCGCGGACCGCGGCGGCGCGCTCGGGTGCAGGCATCCGCTCGAGAGCGAGCGCCGCCTCACGCGGATGATCCTCGAGAAACGTCCGGGCCAGTTTCATCGCAATGTTCATTCGTCACCTCCCGGCATGACTCGGATCGCGATCGTTTCCGTGAACAACGTGGCGGGAATTACGAGTTGCCCTCCGGGTGAGTCGATGATCACGGACGTCGCGCTGAACGCGGTGATCGTCCCTTCGCGCTCGCCGATCCGTATGCGCTGTCCGATCGCGAACGTCTGACGGATGTAGTGCAGGCCGATGATGTCCCTCACCGCGTCTCTCGCGCCGAGGCCGAAGGCGAGGGAAAAGGCGCCAAGCACCGCGAGAAGAGTGATCGACAGAAGGGCGGTGAGCAGAGTGATGTCGATGCCGAGCTCGGCGACCGCGAGGAGTCCCGTCGTCAGAAGGACGGCGGCGCGAACGATCTGGCCGATGACGGCCGCGTACGACGACCCGGCCGATGCTGCGGCGGCCGTCGCGGCTTCACGTCCGAGGTTTGCGATGACCAGCCCGGCCGCGATGATCAGCGCGGTGCCGATCAGGCGTGGCACATACGCTTTGATGCTCCCCAGCGTTGCGCTCAGCAAGGGCAACCCGAGAATCTGTGCGGCGGCGGCGAAGAAGATGAGGATGACAATCCAGAAAACGATGTGTCCGGCGATGGGCGCCAGCTTCTGCTCGAGGCCGGGGCGCACAGGACCTTGTCGCAGGAAGCGCTCCGGGACGAGGCGGCCCAGAGCAAGGAACAGACGCCGGACGACGGACCGCAGCAGGACCGCCAGCAGCCAGCCTCCGACGATGAGTGCGGCCGCGCCCAGCAGATCTCCCTGATGTTCGCCGAGCCAGGCAGCCAGCTCGCGCAGCGGTTCGCGCACGGCAGCGATCAGTTCGCGACTATCCACGGCCACCTCCGCGGTCGATTAGAACAGATCGCAACGCGGCGACGAAGAGCAGCCAACTGACGAGCCTGTCATCCTGCGCCAGTCTTGGGCGTGCTACGCAGCGACTGAGGGAAAGAAACTCGAGCTGCGATGCGGCTTACAGCCGCGTCGCGCCGTCGGATGGTAGCCGGGGGTCTGAGCGCGGAAGCGCTCAGACCCCGGTCAACTTCGCAAGACAGTGTGCCGCGTCGCGGCACCGGACCACAACCATCCCTACGGCAGTGCACGTGTGTTGTCCGGTACCGCTACGCGGCACACTGGTTGATGCGCAAAAACCGGGGGTGCTCCGCTCCGCTTCGCACCGCACCCCCGGCTACCATCCGGCTGCCGCTACGCGGCGCGCAGAACCGCATCAACATCGGGAGTTTCGTAGCAGCCAGGCGACGGAGTGACGCAGCGACTGAGAAGGAGACAAGAACGCGCCTGTCATCGCGAGCAAAGGACGCCGGTCCGCGGCGCGTGTGAGGAAAAGAAACGTGAGTCCGTTGTGCGCGAAGGCGCACTCCACAATCTGGCCCCCGTCTTTGCCGACGGCTTTGCCCGGGGGAAAGTGGTTGGCCCCCGGACTCGTGACCGCGGAGGCGGTCACCACAGGGAGGTTGCACGCGGCCGCCTTCGCGGCCGCAGGTCTCACGCTGGCCATTTTCCCCCGGCCGAGCCGGGGCCAGATTGTCTTGCGCGCCTTTGCGCACAACAGGACTCGTCCCTTAGAGACTAGTTTGCACCGGCGCGGAGTTCCATGATGTGTGCGGAGCGGATGACCGACGCGGTCGGCGTGAGGACGCTTTCGGTGAAGGTGAGGGTTGGCAGACCAATCGTGTCCCGCGCATCGACTAGCGCCACGCGCAACTCGCGCATGTCGATCGCACGCACCGGCTGCCCTGCCTGAATTGCATTCGTATACGCGAAGGGAGGGAGGGCGGCGAACGCGCGGACGCACTGGATCATGGCCCTCAGATCGAGAAAGTGCTGGGCCCTGATGACAGTCACGATCGAGTCCTGAGGCGAGAACGTCGTCGCGAGATCGGGAGTGCTCATGGAGGAAACATTGCCGCTGCCATCCGTCGCGGTCATGGCGAAGAGCAGGGACGTGTCGTTCGCCGCCGAAACCCACGCATTGCTGCTGGTTCCGGGGTAGGTCCCGGCGACTTCCCACTCGTTCGCCAGCGACGTCTTACGCCAAAGAGTGTAGCTGGCCGCGCCGTCGACGCGTATCCACGTCACGCCGATCCAACCGGCGTATCCGGAGGCGTCGACCGCCGGCGGTCCCCATCCGAGGAGGACATAAAATGAGTGCTCCCGTTGCGTCGGGCTCCACACGTCGTCGCCGGAGTACCGGATCGAGATCGTGTGTGGTCCCGCAGAAGGCGTGACTTGAAAATCTGCCATGTTCTGGATCAGCGGCACGGTTCCGAGCAGGATGTCGTTCTCATAGAACGATATCGAACCTGTGATCGTGCTCGAGTTCGCAAAATACACGTGAAACCGAACCGGTGTTCCTGCGAGTGGAGTGGTCGACGAGGGATCGGTACTGAAAAGCAGAGTCGGGATGGGCTTCGTGATCGTCTGCGTGTAGCTCACAGTCGAAGGTTCGTAATTTTCGGAGCCGGGATAGTCCGCGTGGATGATGTGGGTTCCGACGTCGAGCGTCGTCAGCGTGGCTCGCCCCTCGACGAGCGTCACGTCCAGCGGCGTGTCGCCGTCGCGCAAGGTAATCTTCGCGGTTTCCAGAGCGATGCCGTCGAAACTGTTTGCGATGAGAAGAACCTGCACGGAGACGGCACGGCGCAGCGCCTGCGGATTCGGACTTCCAGTGATATGCAGCGAGGTCACGCCCTTCGCCACATCCAGATGCTGCGTCGCCGAGGATGGCAGGTAGTTATCGTCGCCGGCGTAGACGGCGACAACCTCATGCGCGCCGACGGTGAATGCGTGGGAAATCGAAGCTTTGCCATCCTTGTCGACTGCGATGATTCCGAGCGGAGTGCCGTCGATCTTGAACGTGACCCCGCCGGTCACCGGGAGCGCAGTGCCTTTGACGTAGGCCGTGAAAGTCACAGCTTGCGCGTACCGCGGGGTGTTCGTGCTAGCGGTCAGCGTGAGCGAGGAAAATCCCGTCGGATCCTCCGTGGTGTAGGTCGTCAGGATGTCGATGTCATCGGCTGAGCTCTTGTGCAGGATCAGGTCAGGCGATCCGTTCTCATCCATGTCGGCAAAGGCGACGCTCGTGATTCCGTTTGTGCGGAAGCGCGCACTGGAGCGAAACGTCCCGTCGCCATTGCCAAGATAGACCGTGCTGCCGAAGGCCACGTCGAGCTTCCCGTCACCATCGACATCGGCCGTCGCCACCGGTCCTCCAAGCGGGTAGTTGGGCACCGGCACGACCGTGAAGACGACCGGCGAGCCGAAAGTTCCATCGCCGTTGCCGAAGCGCATCTGCGTTCCGCTGGACGTCGTGAAAAGAAGATCGAGCTCGTCGTCGCCGTTGAAGTCGGCCAGCGCGGCAACCTTGATACTCGCACTCCAGTCGGGTATGAACGGGACGGCTGTGAACTGGCCAGCGCCGTCGCTGAGGTACGCCGTCGTCGACGAAACGAAGTCCGCCCGCCCGTTGCCATTGAGATCGCCGACGAAAAGGTCATACATCGTCCCGCTCGTGCCTGTCATGATCCCGGCGGCGAAGGTTCCATCGCCATGGCCGCGATGAAGAACCACAAAGGAGCCGCCAGCGACGAGGATATCGAGATTCGAGTCGCCATCGAAGTCGGCCAGCGTGATCGGCGCGCCGGCGAGAGTGATCGGAATGGCCGGCGCGAAGTGTCCGGTACCGACGCCGAGGTAGGTTTCACCTTCTGGCGGGGAGCCTACGTTGCTGATCACCACGACATCGTTCCTTCCGTCTTTATTCACGTCGCCGACAGCGATCCTCGGAAGCCCGCCAGAGTCCCTCATTGTCGTCTGCGTGATGATTGGCGCGGACAGACGCCCGGTGCCGTCGCCCAATAGAACTGCGAGATCGACCAGCTGACTGCCCGGACGCCGTTGGATCACGACGACGTCCACATGGCCATCGTCGTTCATGTCCGCGGCCGTCATGTCGCTCGACTTGAGTCCCGGCCATAACACAGTCACCGTCTCGTTCGTGTGGAACGCGCGGTAGGACTGGAACGCCGCATTGGCGTTGCCACGCACGAAGGACAGCGACCAGATCTCGGAGTTATAGTCGAGTGTGACGAAATCGATCACGCCGTCGCGATCGAAGTCGCCGGCGACGACTTGCCAGGCGCTCGGGCCCGACAGAAAGAGCTCCGGAGCGTGGAAGGTGCCATTCGCGCTGCCGCGAAGGAGCGAGACCGTACTGCCCACGGTACCGGCGGCGAGGAGATCGAGGTGACCGTCCGAGTCGACATCGGCCACCGCGATCGAGCTGGCCTCATACCCGGAGACGTAGCGCGTTGCCGGACCGAGTGTGCCGTCACCATTTCCCATGCGCACGTCGATGTACCAGCCGGCAGCAATGGCCACGTCAGGAATATCGTCGTGGTTGAAGTCGGCCACGGCGATGCCGCCGCTTTCAAAGCCCGCTGACCGCGTGAATGTGCCGTCGCCGTTGGAGATGGCGACTACGAAAACCCACCCATCAATGAGCAGATCGGACCTGCCGTCACCGTTCAGATCCGCGACGACGAGTGTCATGGCCTGGAGGTCGAACGGGGAAGTGATCGCGCTCGCGAAATGACCCGTACCGTCGCCGAAATAAACACGGACCGGGTTCTCGCTGCCCCACCAGTTCGCAGAGCCGATAGCGATGTCAGCGAAGGAGTCGCCGTTGAAGTCTCCCACAGCGGCGGGGCCGGGGAGCGGACCGGTGCTTAGCGTCGTCCCCAGCGTGAAGGAGCCGTCCCCATTGCCGAGCAGGACGGTAGCCGTTTGAGACATTGCGTCGGTAACGACGATGTCGAGATGACCGTCGCGATTCACATCGCCGACGCCGGGGTGGCCGGTGGCTTGGGTAATTGGCGTGATGACCGGAGCTGAAAACGGGCCAGTGCCGTTGCTGAGAAAGACCGCCAGCGAGCGCGCTGGATCGACGAGCAGGACATCCGGGTGATCGTCACCGTTGAAGTCGGCAGTCAACATCACGCTGACGCTGTCCGTGGGGATCGGAATGGGATGAGGATTCCGAAACATCGGAGCAGCGCTCATCGAGAGGCCGATCGCGCACCAGATGATCGTGAGGAGTCTCATCAGACCGATCATTCTATGCGCCCGTGGGACGCTTCCCGGGCAGAATCTGAGCGCTACCAAACCTGCCTCGATGAAGGGAGCTGCCGGTGAATTACCTTCCGGTTTGATGTCGGGAACTTCTGCGAGAGCCCCTGGACCTGCGGCGACTGCCGCGTGCGCCTCGAGATACTCCTCCGTCATCAGAGTACGTGCGCGCCGTGAGCGGCGACGGACGCCGGATCCGCGTCTCCGCGACGGCGGCTCCGAGCCACTATGGGCCAACAGTGGCCGCGAGATCTTCTACCGTAACGGCGACACGATCATCGCAGCGCAGATCACTACCGAGCCCGCCCTTGCCGCCGGTGCACTCGTGCCCCTCTTCGACTTCCCTCTCACTTTTCGGGACATCAGCCGCGGCTGGGACATCACTCCCGACGACCAGCACTTCATCATGATCGAGCGGTCCGCTGGCGCCGAGTCGATGCGGACGCTCAACGTCGTCCGGTCGGCCAGCGTTTCGCGGTGACCTGTTCCTCGGAGTTCCTCGGAGTTCCTCGGGGAGGAGCGCCATCGGCCATTGCTCGCGCGAGTATCATCAGCCCCATGAGCGCACTCATCATCGTCGACATCGAAGTCACCGATCCAGTCCGTTACGAGGACTACAAGCGGCTCGCCTCGGCGTCGATCGCAGCGCATCGAGGACGGTACCTCGTGCGAGGAGGACTATCGGAAGTCCTCGACGGTGATTGGACTCCGCGGCGACTGGTCGTCCTTCAATTCGACTCGATCGACCAGGCGAAGGGATGGCGCTTCTCGCCCGAATATGCGGAAGCGAAGAAGGTTCGTGACGAGTGCGCCAGATTGACCATGGTCGTCGTCGAGGGAATCTGAGGGGACGCGCCGGGGACGCGCTGCCATCCAAAGCCGCGCGAAACCAACCGCCGCGAAAGGCAAGCCTGTCATCCTGAGCCGCCGAAACCCCGAGGGTGGGGGCGTGGGCGGGAGGGGTGAAGGACGGTCGAAGGACCCCCTCATCGACGACCGGGCAGAATGCATCGCTCACCCACCGGGGCCCACGATGAAGGGATATGCCGATGACCGAATCGTATCGCCCGGCTTCAAGAGAGCGCGCCGGGCGTTGCTCCCCCGTTAGGCGCAACCCCTCGGACCATCAGCCACACCGCAAGTACGATCTCGAAGAGGAGCATCGGAATCCAGACCAGCATGCTGAGAACCCCACGCGCGTTGACTGCGATCTGGACCGGAAGCGCCAGTAGCAATAAGGCCGACGCGAGCACGCCCCACCATGCGACCGCTTTCGGAACGGCGCGTCCCGTGAGCAGGAGCCACGAGAAGGCGAGACTGCCCGCAGCGAAACAGACGGCGCTGAGCATCATCAAGTTGTGGCGGGCGTCCACCAGCAATGCGACCAGGACCTCGGCCTCGTGGTCCGATTGCTGTCCATCGAGCGCCCGCGCAACGGAGAGAAGTCCGAGGCCCGGTAGAGCGTAGACGGCTCCGAGCACCCCCTCGGCGACGCGTCCGGTCAGGCCGATCAGCGCCAGGCCGGGATCGAAGTCGCGCGTCACGACAAACAGCGAAACGGCAAGCGCCAGCGCGCTCAGCACCGTCGCGAGCGTCAGCACGACTGTCAGTCGCAACTGAGTCTCGTGCAGCAGGACGTTCGTCAGCTTTGCCGAGGCGGTTCCGCCGCCGACCGCGTCACTGAAGAGGACTGTCTCGGCAAGCCCGGCGGCTATGTAGAACAGGAAGGCGAAGCCGGCAAGGCGAGCGTACCGCCGCCGAACCGAATGCGGCATCACACCGCTTCTCGCGATGTCATCACTCGCACTACTGTCCGCCGGACGCGTGTGCGCCAGAACCAGTAGCCCATTACGAGCAGGGGAGCGAGAACAGGTGGGGCGAGAACCCACGGAGCTCTGAGCTGCATCGGGAGCACCTGCGTCTGCCCGAAAAAGAACGACGCCGACGCGATGAACAACGCCAGGCACATCCTCCAGAAGTGCCTCGCCAGCCGCGCCGCTCCAGCCGGCGCCATGCTCCGGGCGACACGGATGTCGGACAGACCCGCAGCCAGCGCGATGGCTCCGAAGAAGAACGCCATCGGCGCCGGGAGACCTTCGACCGCACCGCCGGCACTTCGTGCACCGCGCACACCGACTTCCCAGAGCGCAAGCCACAGCGCAAGCGCAACTCCCGCTCCGGCGAAGCCGATCCAGCGAGGGGCGCTGCGCCGTGGCGCGACCGCGGTGAGCCCTGTGAAGACGAGATACGCGACGAGGGATCCCATGATCACCGATGTTTCGACGCCGGTGATGGCAGCGATCAGCGCGCCGCTCAGACCCATCGTGAGCATGGCGTACACGAACGCCGACCCGAAGCGGCGATGGATCGGCGCTCCCTTGCTCGCGAAGAGCGCCACGAATCCGGCCGCCAGGCTGACCACACCCGCGATGACATGAACCGAGAGAATCGCCGTCATCGAGACTCCTCCCGATTTCTCCTCGAGTCGCGCTTCAGGCCGGAACCGGCAGTGGATGTCGTCACGGCTTGTGCGCCTGCTGCCGGCAAGGTATGGCGTAGACTCGAGTGCGTCCATGACTCCGGCGATCAAAGATGTGACCGTTGGAATCAACGGTGGAGAGGCAGCGAGTCACACGGTCTCGGCCGGTCTGGCGAGGAACCTCGTCGAGGTTGCGACGGCGCGAGGTGCGAACGCCGCGGCCCTGTTCGCTGCCGCCAACTTGCCGCCCGAATCACTCGCCGAGGAGGACTCGCGCATTCCGTTCGCTCGATACGTCGCGCTCTACGCCGCCGCTGAGCGGTTCCTGGCTGACACCGCATTCGCGCTTCGCCTCGGCGAGTGCCTCGACGGCATGGATCTACTGGTGTGTCACGTGGGAAGCGGATCGGCGACGATGCGCGATGCACTCGACGTCATCAATCGATACGGTCGCCTGGCGATCGACGTCGAGACGTTCGATGGCGGCGACCCCTTTCAGGTGGAGCACTCCGTCGAAGGAACGTGGCTGATCGACGCATCTCTCTATCCGGGCGATGCACCGCAGCTCACCGAGACGAGCTTCGCGCGCCTCATCACCGGAACTCGCCAGTTGAGCGAGCGCCGGTTCGTTCGCCTCGTCCATCTGCGGCGCAGCGAACCTTCCGCTCGCGACGAGTACGAGCGGGTGTTCGGCGCGCCGGTGATGTTCGGCCAGCAGCGGAACGCCATGCTGATGGATCCGGACTGGTTCTCGCTCGAACTGCCGTCGGCGTCCCCCTACGCTCATACCGTTCTCGAAGCGCACGCGGAGCGGCTCCTGGCGGAGCTGAACCCCAACGCGCGCGGCCCGCGCTCCGCCGCGGAGATGGTCGCGGATCGGATCACCTCCGAGGCCAGGACGATGACTGCCGTGGCGCGGGACCTCGGGATGAGCAGAGCGACGCTCTACCGCGCGCTGCGCGCGGAGGGCACCACGTTCGAGAAGATCGCCGAGAGCGTGCGGAGCGACCTCGCCACCAGGCTGCTGCGCGACGGACGCTCGATCGCCGAGACCGCCGAGCTTCTCGGATTCTCCGATCGCAGTGCCTTCTCCCGAGCCTTCAAACGCTGGACCGGCACGAGCCCTGGCTCGGCGTGAGTCTCGTCACATTGCCGCAGACCCGGATGTTTTGAGACGGTTCTTGCATACGTATCACCGGCGAGAGATCATACGTACATGGCGAAGCTCACACTGAGTGTGGAGGAAGAGGTCATCGCGCGAGCAAAGGAGTTCGCCGCCGAGCAGGGTATGTCGGTATCGGAGCTCGTCGAACGGTATCTCGACTTCGTATCCCGTCCCGCCGATTCGTCTCTGCCACGCGGGTTGCGATCGGTGCGCGGTGTACTTCGCTCGGGCGATCGCGACGCGTTCCGGCGCCATCTCGACAGCAAGCACCGATGAAGCTCCTTCTCGACACGAACGTGATCCTCGATGTGCTTCTCGACCGCGACCCGCACGCGTCCGTGTCGTCGGGGTTGTGGGCTGCGGTCGAAGAGGGCCACGCCTCGGGATTTGTCGCGGCCCACGCGCTCACGACGATCCACTATCTCGTGAAGAAGGACCGTGATGCCCGCGTTGCGAGACGCGTTATAACGGCGATCCTCGATGTCTTTCACGTCGCGCCGGTCGACGGCAGCGTGCTGTCGGCTGCACTCGATCTCGGCTGGAGCGACTTCGAAGATGCTGTGACCGCAGCGGCAGCCATGTCTGCCGGATGTGACCTGATCGCCACGCGCAACCCCCGCGACTTCAAAGAGTCCCCCGTTCCAGTGCTCGATCCCGCCTCCGCACTCGCAGCCATGCTCACCTCATGATGATCTTTGAGTCCAGAGCCGCCCGAAACCAACCGCCGCGAAACGCAAGCCTGTCATCCTGAGCCGCCGCAACCCCTGAGGGTGGACGGGCGGGAGGGGTTGAGGACGGTCGAAGGACCCCTCGACGACCGTGCAGAATGCACGCCCACTACCTGCCCACGATGAAGAAGCATGCTTGAGCAAGCGTGTCACCGATTCAAGGCAATCCTGCCCGCGAAGTATGGGATTAGACTCACCAGTACAGTGCGACTCGGGCCTGTAATCATCGCCACTCTCGTATTCGCCGCCAGCGCGACGAGCGCCGGCGCGGACTGGTTGATTTCGGGCGGATTCGGGCATCCGATGGGCATTAGCACCCTCGGGGACCGGGTGCTGGTCTTCGCGCACGACAGCGCCTTGGAATTCGCGTCAGACGGGACGCTTCGCTCTGCGAACGAGTATGAAGCCGCCGAGGGCCGCGTGCAGATCGAACGGGTCGTGCCCGCCGCCGACGGTTTGGTTGCCACCGGCGTTTTCATCGCCGAGGACGGATCATCGCGCCATCCCATGGTGGCCCGGCTCGAGGCGAACGGCGACGTTCAGTGGGCGAGAGCGATCGACGCGAGTTGGATTACCGGCATGACGCTGGCCGTCGAGGCGGCTGACCTCGATATCGTGGTCCTGACGAGGGCGGGGGACGGCATGCTGCTGGTCCGGTTCTCACCCGCCGGTGAAGCTCGGTGGGGGCGTCTCGTCGACCGAACGGATCGGGAGGTCATCCGAGGATTGACCGCGACGTCCGATGGCGGTGTTCTGGCTCTTACCGGAGCGCTCGGGCGATTCGGAGCTCTGACACGAATCGACGCAAGGGGAACGGTCGTCTGGGACGTGCTGCTTGGAAACGCTGATGCCGGATTCGGACTCTTCGGAGCGGTGGAACTGCCCGACGGAGGGTTCCTCGCCGTGGGACGGATGCGGACAACAGCCACACAGGATCGCGACGGCTGGCTGGTGCGTGTCTCGGCGACTGGGGAACTGCGCTGGCAGAAGGCCCTCGGCGGAACCAGTGAGGACGCCCTCTACGCGATCACCGCCGTCGGCAAGGAAGGGTTTGCGGCAATCGGTACGACGGCGTCGGCGGGTGCAGGCGACTCGGACACGTGGCTGGTAAGAGTCGATGCGGATGGCAACGTCAAGAGTGAGATGACGGCCGGCAGGGCCGGCGTGGACGAGGGGCCATTGGGAGAGATGGCTTCGCCCCTCCTCGCGACAGAGGATGGCGATCTTCTCTTCGCAACGCGCTCGGGAGCCGGATTGCTGGCGGGTCGTATCCGCTCGGCATCCAGTACCTGCAGCGCAACGCGCGCCATCCGCTCGCGGGAGCGCGTCTCGCTGGCTGTGGCGGGCCGTGGGTCGCTCACCCGCCGTGACACCACACCGGTCACGAGAGCCGTGGTTTTATCCCGTAGCAAGGGAGCGTCGAAGTGGGAAGACCTCTGCCGGTGGACCCCCAACGATGCTGCGGCGAAGACCGAGGTGATAGCGACCGGATCCCCGGACGAGGCGGCGCTGTTTGCGGACCAGGTCGCGCGACTGCTCCGCGACCGCCGGTTCGTGCAGCTCGATGCAACCGCAGCGCACGCGCGTGAAAAGCGATCGAGGCTGGCCTCAGGTCACTCGAAGTTGATGGCACTCTACAAAGCAGCCGGACGCCATGCTTCACTCCATGCGCTCGGCGAAGAAGACCATCGAAAGCTGCTCGAAGAGTGGCGCAGCGCGACGGGCAGCCCAACAAGCAGGATCGCCCTCGCGTCCTACTACTCGACGTGGGCGCAGCTCATTCGCGGGGTAGGCTTTTACGACACGCTGCTCGACGCCGATGCCGAGCGCCACGCTGCTCTTACGAACTCCGCGATGGAACTGCTCGTCAGCGCCGACTCGGAGGGAGTCTGCGACACGGCCTGCTACCACCTTCAGATTCTCACCGCCCACCTCGGCGGATGGAGCAAGCCTCTGCAGAAACTGCACGCGATCGATCCGGGCTACTGGGAGGTATTCGAGCCCGCGTCGTATTACCTCACCGAGAACTGGGGAGGCCGTCCCGGAGAGTATGACCGCTTCGTGGATAGCTATGCGGCCGCGACGCGCGACACTGTCGGTGATGCGATCTACGCGATGCGTCACGCGTCGTGGCAGTTCGGGGTGCTTCACGTCGCGGGGGCCGCGCCACGTCCGGCGCCCGATTGGCAGCGCATGAAGAAGGGCTTTGAGGATTTTCTGCGTCTGTATCCGAAGTCCAGCTGGATCGCGCACCGTTATGCCGCTGCCGCCTATCGGGTGGAGCGTGATCGCCAGACCGCCCGGTTCCTGTTCGGGACACCGCTGCTGGAGTTCGGCACGAGCGACGGCGCGTGGCAGAACCGGAATGAATTTGAAGCCGCAAAGAGCTGGGCTACGCGCAAACCTGTCGAGACGTTCGCGGCAAGGTTCATCGCCGGGAAGGCGGGACCGTGGGAGAAAGACCTTCCCCGGGTCGTCGCTCCCGTTCGAGTCGATTTCGACGATGGGACAGTGGAGACGATGAATGCATTTCTCGTCTCGACTGCGACAGGTCCGCTGCTCGCCACCGGTTTGAGCCGGGAGACTGCAAACGTACCGCACAGGAGGCCAGTCGGCTGGCTGTTCGACCGGGATGTGACGGTTCTCGCCGAGAAGGTGCAGTGGCCGCTTCCGCTAGTGCAGGTCGTCGATCCGGCGCCAGAGGACCTCGTCGCGCGCCTGCATCAACTGAAGCCACGATCGACGCCCGCAGTGATTGGTGAGCGCTTCTACATCGTGGCCTGCTCAGGATCGGGAGACCGGTGCGATCCAAAGATCGCCACCGTTCGCGTTCGCAACGCTGGAACCAGCTACGAAGTCGTCGCGGACGGCGGACCGATCGACTGGAGAGAGGTGCCCGGTGCCCCTGCCTTCGATGACGACGGCGCCGTGGCAGGAGTGCTGATTCCCGACCCGATCGCGGGAACGGCAAATGTCGTTCCGCTTCCCCTGGTCAGAGAGTCGTCCTCATCGAGGCATTGATTCAAACTGTTGGATTAGCGAGGAAGAGGATGGTGTGTTCCGCAATCGGGCAGGCGGGTTGGCAGGTCATCCGCCAAGATGAGCAGGTCGACGTCACCGTCTCATCTCCTCTTGAAGAAGCTGAGCAACCCGGGTTTGACGACATCGCCGCGATCGTGAAACACGCCACTCGCACCTGAGCGCCACAAGCGGGTCATCAGCTCGGCGCTGCCGTTCTCCTCGGCGAACTTCCCGCCGTGATCGGGACCAGCCAGAGCACCTCGACGTCGGTTCCGCGAACTGCATTGAAGCTGATGTGCGGAACTCCGGGCGGATCCTTCACCAGAAGAACGAACTCGAACCTCGGGGTGACATCGCAATGGCCTTCACTTGAGCCGCCCCTCGCTGTCATCCTGAATCGCCGACGCCCCGGGGGTGGGCGTGAGGTCGTGAGGGGCAAAGGACGATGAAGGACCCCCTCATCGAGAGCCCGGCATGTCCCCACCACCCACCCTTGCGCTCGATAAGGGATCCTTCGCCGTCCTCCACCCCTCCCGCCCACGCCCCCACCCACGGGGTTCCGGCGGCTCAGGATGACAGGCATACCTGTCCGCTGAGGGAGAGCAGGAGACAGAGATGAGTGAAACACGTCCTACACCAGGCATCACGATCCCGCCTGAAGATTACGACCTTGTTCTGGACGCGCTTCGGTTCGCGCGCGACGAGTTCTCCGATGACAACCGCCTGCCCTGGAGCAATGACGAGTACTCCCGGCTCCAGGACATCATCGATACGATCGAACCGCTGATCGTGCCCGATCCGATCGACCACTGACGATCCCTCATTGGATCGCGCTGCCGATCCTGTCATCATCGTTTGCATGACTGCCGGCCACCTGCGGGCGTGGTATGCCGCCTCTCTGGCCGACTTCCGCGTCGTCAGCACCGAACAGATCCTCGGAACGCTGGCGCGCAACAGCGGTTTCGACGACGTTCTGCAACAGAAAGAGGCGTGGCTGCAGCAGGTGGAGTTTCTGGGTGAGCGGCTTCGTCGCTTCGAAGGGTCAATCCTCTTCGAGTTCAGCATCCCGCGCATGGGCCGGCGGATCGATGTCGTCGTCCTGACCGAAGGGATCGTCCTCGCGATCGAATTCAAGGTCGGCGAGGCCTCTTATCGGCAGGCAGCGGTCGATCAGGTATGGGACTACGCGCTCGATCTGAAGAACTTTCATCAGGCGAGTCACGACCTGACGATCATCCCTCTTCTCGTGGCGACGGAAGCGCCGGACGTTCCTGTGCGGCCGAGACGCGACGCCGATGGAGTCATCCGGCCGATCTGTGTGAACCGGCACACGTTCTCGGATGCCGTCAGCGCGGTCATCTCCCTGTTCCGCGCTGCGCCGATCGACTCCGATGCATGGCTAAGCGGCTCCTATCGCCCCACACCGACGATCATCGAGGCGGCGCGGGCGCTCTATGCGCAGCACAGTGTCGAGGACATTGCGCGACACGATGCCGGAGCCGAGAACCTGCGGGTGACTTCGCAGCACATCGAGGACCTCGTCGCCGAGGCAAAGCGCGAACGGCAGAAAGTGGTCTGTTTCGTAACGGGCGTGCCTGGCGCAGGGAAGACGCTGGTGGGGCTGAATATCGCGACGCGGCGCACCGACGACGATCCCACCTCGCCGGCGGTGTACCTGTCGGGGAACGGTCCGCTCGTCGCCGTGCTGCGTGAGGCGCTCACGCGCGATGAGTACGACCGCCTTCGAGAGGAAGGACAGAAGCCACGTAAGGGGCAGATCCGCGCCCGCGTCGAGACCTTCATTCAGAACGTCCATCACTTTCGTGACGACATGCTGCGCGATTCCGGCGCGCCGCCCGAGCACGTCGCGATCTTCGACGAGGCGCAGCGCGCCTGGAATCGGGAGAAGGCCGAGACCTGGATGCGCATGAAGAAGAAGGTGGCGTTCGGCTGGTCAGAGCCGGAGTTCCTCCTCTCTTCAATGGATCGTCACGAGGACTGGTCGGTGGTCGTCTGTCTCGTCGGCGGCGGGCAGGAGATCAATACCGGTGAGGCGGGGATCGACGAGTGGCTCAATGTCACGGCCTCGGTTTTTCCCGACTGGCGGATGCACATCTCGTCGCGGCTGACCGACAGCGAGTACGCCGCCGGACACGCACTCGATCGGGTGCGGGATCGTCCGAACACGACACTCGACGAATGCCTGCACCTCGACGTATCGATGCGGTCGTTCCGTGCGGAGAACGTCTCGCACTTCGTTAAAGCGGTGCTCGACCATGAGCATCGGGCTGCGGCCGCGGCGCTCGAATCGATGGCGGGGCGATACCCGATCGCCGTGACGCGCGATCTCGACGCGGCAAAGGCGTGGGTGCGCGAGCACGCGCGCGGTTCGGAGCGGTACGGAATGGTCACCTCATCGAAGGCCTACCGGCTCAAGCCGCACGCCATCGATGTGCGGGTCGAGGTCGATCCGGTGAGCTGGTTCCTCAATCCGAAAGACGACATCCGCTCGAGTTACTACCTCGAAGATGCGGCCACCGAGTTTCAGGTCCAGGGCCTGGAGCTCGACTGGACATGTGTGACGTGGGATGCGGACCTGCGCCTGAACTCCCGCGGGTGGAGCTACCACGACTTCCGTGGCAGTCGATGGATGAACGTGAACAGCGTCGTTAATCAGCGGTATCTGAGGAACGCCTATCGAGTGCTGCTCACGCGCGCGCGCCAGGGGATGGTCATCTTCGTCCCGCCGGGAACCGATCACGATCCGACCCGTACTCCCGAGTTCTACGATTCGACGTTCGCATACTTGAGAAGCCTGGGAGTCCCCGTAGCTGGTTGAGTGCACGCAGGTCATCGGTCTTGTCACGACACGCCCAGCGGAGCCGCGGGCGGAAGGGTGACACTTTCGTCCCTCGGTCGCTCAGGCTCGATGTCTCTTGAACGCAGCAGGTCGCCTGAGCGCGGCCGACCCACACGAATACCGAAGGCGAGCGAGCCACTCGACGGGCGCGGGAGCTGGGCATCGGGTTCGTCGCCTACAGTCCGTTGGGCCTTGGGTTTCTGTCCGGCAGGTTCCGCTCGTGGGCGACCTCGAGCCAGACGACTATCGCTGGAACAGTCCAAGGTTCCGCGGCGACAACTTTCAGCGAAAACCTCGAGGTCGTGAAGAAGATCGCGCGAGAGGGGCGGTACGGCTTCGCAACTGGCGCTCGCGTGGCTGCTCGCCCAGGGGGAAGACATCGTCCCGATCCCCGAGACGAAGCACGTACGCTATCTGGAAGAGAACTTGGACGCCTCGCAGATCGGACTGACGGAAAGCGACCTGCGACGGATCGATGAAGTGACGCCGATCGGCGTGGCATCCGGCGATCGCTATTCCGACGTGGCACCGTGAATCGCTGAATCAGCCGGGGCGCGAGTGCGGCGGCTCGCCGCGCTCCAGAGCCGCGCTTGCGCAGCGCCTACCTTTCATGCCTACGCAGTCGCGGACCGTCCACGAGAAACTGTAGCATTAAGCGTTGCGGTGTTCCCGTGCTGAAACCCTTAGGCGCGGCCCGCCTCTCCGCAGTAATCGAGCGCGCTCGCGCCGCGATGGACGTCTACCGCGAAGGCGGAATCCATCGTCCAGTGGTGTCGAAGTTCGGACTCGAGTCGAAGCCTGCCGATTGCCAAATCAAATCCAACACCGGACGAATATGAGCTTCCAACGACGTAGGATCCTCGATGAGTAGATCGGGCAAAACTACCGTTTCACGGTCAATCGTGCGCGTATTTATTCCGAGCCCGTGCCCGCGGACAAACTTGATGTCATGAAATCGGAGTAAAGCGACGCTCAGGAGAACAGGACCAGTACGGCCAATCGCGCGCCGAAATGTCACGGCATTCCTCACGGCGGTAGTGACGGTGATCTCAACCTCATTGCCGTAAGTCGCTTCGGGAGGTTCGGGCCGGTCATCAATCTTGTACTGGGAGTCAACTAATTCGACCGCCCCGTTGCGGAATACCTGAACGTATGAAGGAGACTTGCGAAAGCGCTCGTCGTACGACGCTGAGTAGACCACGAAGCCGTCGACGTTCGGTCGGACATTCGGATTGTAGACGGCCTGCACGCCGCGATAGTCGGCCGCATTCGTCAGCGGCCAAGCGTTACGCACGTTTCGTAAGTCCAAATCTGCCGCGGCGAACTCAGAGCCGATCGGAACAACATGAACAACGGTTGCCGGAAACTGCCAGGTCGGAACAGGTGTATCGCCGGCCAGGACCTTGCCCAGTCTCGCGTCGCGGAAGCTGCGGATGCGGTCCGCTAGAGCCTCTGACCCGACGAATGCGGCCCGGATTTCGTGAACGTCCATCTCTCGCTTCTGCCCGGCAGCACGACTGTAGAATCGCGAGCGTCCACCAAACGTGACCATGTGCGGAGCGTTCCAGCTTTGGTTCACTCGTAGGATGATGACACTTCCTCGCGGGAAACCTGTGACTTCGTGAATCGTGAATGCTGGGATTCGCGGCGCTATCCCCGTCATGATGCTGTTTTGCCACTGAAGCCGTAGCGCGTCGAAATCAGCTATAGCTATGCCGTCGGCGGAGGCCGGCTTCCCACTGTCCTCGGCGACGCCAAACAGGATGTCACCGCCAAAGGTGTTCGCAAAAGAAGCAATGTCACCGAGGAAGTCGGCCTTGTCCCTGTCACTGCTCGACGGCGGCGTAGCCTTGTAGTCGATCGTCCGATCTTCCATACGTCCAGCTGAGACCAACGCATCGATATCTTCTTTTGTGATCGTGTCGATGTCTTTATCTATCACCTAGACACTCCGTGACCTAGACTTTCAAGGCAACCCTGATGTTCTGCTATGGTAAAGGAAGAGCCTGACGCGTTTACGTGCGTGTGCGCAGGGCGCCATCCGCTCAATGAGTCCGCCCGATCGCGGAGACTCCGCGATGCGGTCTCAGAGTCCAAGTACGGCGCAAGAGTTTGATGAGGCCGAGACCGGTGGATGGAGTCGTTGCGCGCACATCAGGTGCATCGCAACGTCAGTTTGTTCTATCCTGCGCCGGAGCACGCGCTTAGGGGCAAGAACGTCCGCGCCGGTTGCGCTTGGTCATGTCTGCGAGTACCTCGTACACTCTTGACGTGAGTGAGCTAGCATCACCGTACAGCACGGGAGGGGGCGGAGGCGACTTTGAGACGCGCGTCCTGGCCTATTACCTCGGGTGCGTTCTGACGCAGGCGATTCCGCGAGGGCTTCCGGACGCGACGGCTTCCTCCGTCAGCTCGCAGGCGCTCTACCAGGGCACGCCCTTGGACGACATCCTTGTTCGCGCAAACCGCGGCGACGGTGAAGCCCAACTTGCGCTGCAAGTGAAGCGGGATCTCACGTTTGGCGAAGAGAACGAGGAAGTTCAGGATGTCATGCGGCGCGCGTGGGAGACGTTCACGGCGAGCGCGTTCCATGAAGACGTCGATCGCTGTGGCGTCGCGCTCGGCCTCTACAGCAAAAAGATCGACGAGCACTACACGACGGTCCTGACGTGGGCACGAAACGCGACGACGGCCGCCGATTTCCTAGTGCGGGTTGCGGCACTGCGGCTCGCGAGTCAGACGCAACGGACGTTCCTCGCGCTTGTACGAACGCTGCTCGACCGTGCCGCGGGCAGGGCGATCACGGATGATGAACTGTGGCGATTTTGTCGCTCATTCGTGCTGCTCCATTTCGACCTGCAGTCCGAGGGCTCGCGAGACGCCGCGCAACTTCGCTCGATCCTTCAAAATGCGCTTAACATTGACGCCGCGCAAAGGGCGCGCGACCTCGAGCTGAAGCTGTTCGAGTTCGCGTCGACAATGAAGTTGAGCGCCGGAACGCACTCGACGGTCACGTTGCGCGAAACGCTCGCGACCGAACAGTTCGCGCTCCGACCCGCGCGGCAGGTGGTCGCCGACCTCCAGCGGCTCCGCGAGTACGGCCGCTTCATCTTGAATGACATCGGAACGACGGCTGGTGGCGTTGCGCTCCCACGCACGCAGCACGTCCAGCGGGCCGCGGCGGAAATCGCGCAGGGCCGAGTCGTGGCGCTTAGTGGCGAACCGGGGACTGGCAAGTCGGGCGTGCTGCGCCTGCTGATTGACCAAGCGCGCGCCGAGTCATCGGCGCTTCTCCTATCGGGCGATCGCCTGGACGGGACCGACTGGCCCACCTTCGCGCAGCACCTCGGTCTGACATCGAGTCTTCATGACCTCCTGCGCGCGATCGCGACGAGCGCCGCACCATGCGTGTTCATCGATGGGCTCGATCGTGTCACGACAGCGCGGGACCAACGCATCGTCAACGACTTGCTCCGCGCGATCGCTGAGGTGAGCGTCACCGATGCGCGGTCGTGGATGGTCGTCTTTACGTCGCGCACTCAGAATCTCCCCCATGTCATGAGCTGGGTCGCGCTTCCTGCCAACCAGGCTGCGCAGACGATCGAGGTCGCGACGCTCACAGATGAGGAGTTCGAGGTGACTGCGGCGCAGCAGCCGTCGCTCGCGCTGCTCGATGGGGACGAGCGGCTTCGCCCCATCACGCGCAATCTCTTCATGGTCAGTCGGCTCACCGACCCGCGCGTCGCGGCGACGCTGCCGACGCAGGGCGTTCAGACCGAACTCGACCTCGCGAGCGTCTGGTGGACGCACGTCGTGGGCGCAGGCGGCGGCGATGGTCTTGCGCGGCAAGCGCTGCTGGTCGATCTCGCCGCCGACCTCCTGCGCGAGGAACGCACGAATGGCCCGTACGACGCAGCGGCGCTGCATAGCCTTGAATCGGATCGAATAGTCTCGCGTGACAATTTTGGCGTCGTGCGGTTCACGCACGACCTGTTCGAGGATTGGGTGCTGGCGCGGCTCCTTGGGCAGAAGGGCGCGCAGCTTCCGGCGTTTCTCGCAACCGTGTCTGCGCCGTTCCGGCTGCAGCGCGGTGTGCGCCTGCTCGGTGCGCTGCTCCTGCAAGACGGCCACACCGAGCGTTGGAGGCAACTACTCGTCGGGATCGAGGGAGATGCCGCGTTGAAGGAGCGCTGGCAGCAAACGTTCGTCTCGTCCCCGCTGCTGTCGGCACGGGCAACAGCACTCCTCGACGAGATTCAGCCCCTCCTGCTCGAAGGAGCTGCGGAGCGCACCCGCGCGCTCCTCACGGCCACGGTGACGTTGGACGTCGGACCAAACGTGTTTTGGGGCTCCATGCTGCGCGCGCTCCCTGCGCGGCCGGAACTCGCCGCGCTGTTCATGCATGAGCCGACGCCACGGTGGGCGATATGGATTCCGCTCGTGACATGGCTGACTGCACACGCGGACGCAATCCCGGGACCGCTTCGCCGTGATGCTGCACGCGTCCTCGAACTTTGGCAAGCGCACGCGCCGGAAGGTTCCATCCTCCGCGGTGAGGTCGCCGACACAGCGCTGCGGTGGTTCACGGACCACGCGGATCTCGGTCAGATGTCCGAAGATGCGCAGCGGCGCTACTTCACGACGTTGCGAAAGATCATCTTCGCTTCAGCCGATGTCCGGCCGGACCCCGTGAAGGAGATTGTGCGAGGCATCGCAGAGCACCGCCACGACGGAGCGCGGCGGCAACTCGTCGAGGCAGGCGCCGCACTGTCAAAGCACATACCGTCCGACTACGTCGACGCGATCCTCACGATGGTGATCCGCGAGCGCGATCGCGAGCGTCACCGTTTGATCGACGACCTCGACTTCGATGATCGACCGTTCTATCCCGCCTCGTACGCGAAGGGCCCCTTCATCCACCTGCTCAAGAGCGCGGAGGCCGAAGGGCTCCGCCTCATTCACACACTCGCGAACACGGCGCTCGACCGGTGGCGAGAAGAGGAAGACCCAACGCCGGCGGCGATCGTTCTGCAACTCGCGAACGGCCCGCAGGAGTTTTTTGGCACTGGCCGCGAGTACATGTGGTTTCGGTCGGACGGGATGGCACCGCCCTCTGTTGTCTCCGCCCTCATGGCGCTTGAATTCTGGATGGAGCAAGAGGTTGAACGCGGCCGTGATCCGGTCGGGCTCTTCGAAACGGTTCTCGCGGGGAGCCGCTGTCTCGCGGTGCCCGGGCTATGCCTCGGGATCGCTCTCGCGTATCCCGAAAAGTGCCTGACCGCAGCACTCCCGATTGTGGCGGTGCCGCACTTCTGGCTGCTCGACGTGGCCCGCATGAGTTCCGATTCCACAGGTTCATTCGGGATCTTGCTGCCCGGTGACGATATTGCCCGAACACTGAACGAGGACCGCGACAAGCGACCGCAGCGCAGACAGAGTATTCGCGACTTGGCGATCAGGTACCTCTGTAGCCCCGACGATGACCTCACCGAGCGCTTCACCGCCGCCGTCGCGGCATTCGCTGAGCACCCTCCGATTTTCTTCGAAGAACAGCGGGACGACGATGCGTACCTCGATGAGATGCGCGTCGCGATGGAGCGCGAGATGGAGTTCGGAAAGGTCGAGAACTACCGTCGCACCGAACAGGACGGACAAACGATCATCTACTTCGAGAAACCACAGTACCTTGTCGAACGAGACGCGGCCGACATGGAGCGGCACACCGCCCTTAGCCGACGCATGGGACTCCTCCTCTGGGCAGAGAAGACGATCAAGGCACGGGCCGTGGAGGCTTCGTGGACTGTCGACGACGCGGTGCAGGCGGCATCGGAGTTCGGAGGCGCGGAGGCGCTGCGCCAGCCGATCGAGGAAGACGATGACTTTACGGAGGGACGCGGCGGTCGCGCGGTTGCTGCTGTCGCGGCGGCGGCTGCGATTACCGCACCAGACTGGCTCCGCAGGCACGAACGGATCGAGTGGTGCATCGATGTGCTGGACGCCGCGTCCCGCGCCTCGGGCTCGGCGCTCGACGGCCATGTCGCGACAGCGATCATCCCGAACGACCCGCACGACTACGCCGTACGCGGCTTCGCAGCGCTCATCGGAGCAGGCGTGCAGGACGAGCGGATCAGAACCGGACTCCTTCGGCTGTCGATTGACCGTCGCCTGCGCGTCGTAGCCGTAGTTGCTGCGATGCTTCGTCCCCTCTGGACTGCCGATCGCGCACTGGCATGGGAGATCATCGCGCTCGGCATTGAGTCGAATCTCACCAGCCCGTATCACGGCTACAGCTACGAGCGCGATCCGGACCGAGACGCGGCGTTGCTCGCCCCCCACATCGCTGCGCTCGAACAAGGAACGCTATCAACGCTCCCGCGCGTCACGGTGGACAACGATGAGTTCTTCGCCTACGGCTTCCTGTACCTTGCGCAAGGTATACCGATCGACTTGCTGTGGAGTGACGCAGACGCGCGAACTCCGCTTATCACGCTCACCGAGGATCTTATCGCGTGGACAGTCGGGATGGAACGCGCCGCGAGCGCTCGCGATCAGTACGTGCGAACTTTCCCCGACGAGTGGGACGGGGTGTTTAGCGGTTGGCTGGCGCGGCTAGCAGGCGTCGCAGACGACGAGTCCTACGACCGCGTCATCCGCGCGGCGATGGAGGATGCCGCCACAGAACCACTGCCGATCGTTCCGGAGTACCTCCAGTCATACATGTGGGCGCACTTCGATCAACAGATACCTGAGCTCGCGTGCCGGAGGTGGGCGGCGTACGTGCGGTGGCTGCTACAAACAGCCCATGTTGCCGAGTACCGCGATCAGTCCTACGTCTCACGCGAGGTCGAGGACATGGTCTCACTCATCATCTTCATGCGTTACGGCTCGCCGTTGTTTAAGCCAACGTGGACGTGCGCGGCCGAATTCGCACCCGTCATTGCTGATTGGACGAACGCGGTAGCGCCGGCTGAGCGAGGGTTCTCGAAACTCCTGCTGCTGCTTGAGCGATTCGCCCCCAACTTCGCGCCGAGCGACGTTGTCGCATGGCTCACGCGGTTCGCCTCGGGGCAAAACGGCATCGATCCGGCGAAGCTAGCCGGTGACTACGGCGAGCGGACGGCGCATGCGCTGAACAGCATCTGGTCAAAGCAGAGGACCGTCATCCTGGAGTCGCGAGAGTTGCGTGCGCAGTACGGAGCCCTCGTCGACGCGCTGCTTGCGGCGGGGGTGGCGCTCGCCGGTGCCCTTGCCGAGCGTCTTCGGGCGACGTGAGACTTGTTGCGATTGTTGCCGCAGCTGGGTGGCCTTTCGTTACTCTTCGGATCTCTGGGAAGGAGGGTCAGGACGTGGCCGGACGAGCACGTCGGTGAGCCGCTGATGCCGGCTGGCCGCACGGGCCCAGACCACAGAGCCGAAGACGGCGAAGTATCCGTCGGCGATGCCTCATGGTGCCGGCTCGGGCAGGGGCTCCTTCGCCGTCCTCGTTCCGGAGCGTCGGCGGTCTTGGATGCCAAGCCTTGCGCGCCCTAACAGGAAGCGGCAAGCGCTTCGCAGGGCGTCCGACGATCTGGCGCGGAAGGGGGCGCACCTCACTGCGGATGCCGAGATCGATCGCGCGCGCTATCAGGTGCAGAGTGCGAGCGGCCGTCGCGGGGAGACGGCGATCGCTCCCGGTGTGCTGCGAAGATCACGTTTGCGTCGTCCGGCAGCGCGGAAGTGGGGCTTCTCCGCAACGACCGGCGAGTCCTGAAGCTCGTGGAGTCGGTCGGCGTGACCTCGCCGCGCTGGATCGTCGACCAGATCAACCTGAAGGCGCCGCGGGTTGGGACCGGCTTTCCCTGGCATCAGGACACGGCGTTCGTTGCCTGGCAGCAGCGTGACGCGATCGCGAAATTCGGCGGGGCGAATCTGGTGATCGCCCTCGATCGCGCGGATGACGGGAACGGCGGGTTCGAGGTGCTCTCCGGCACCCACGTCAACGGCGCGGTCGACTTCGATTACGACACGGCCGACACAAATGCAGGCGTGTTCGACGAGAGCCGGCGAACGCTGATCCCGCTCGATCCCGGCGACGCGGTCGTCTTCCATCCGCACCTGGCGCACGGGTCGGGGCCGAACGCCTCACCGCTTCCGCGCCGCCTCGTGGCACTGTGGTTCATTGGCGCGCCAGCCCTCACTCCGCGCCGCCCTCCGCGTGATCCGGTTGCCAGCTGAAGTTGCGGATCCCCTGTGCAGCACGGAACGCGACGCATCGTCTCGCCGCGCCGATCCGTCGCGCGAACGGCGCTCTGAGGCGGCCGGCACGCCGCCGATCGAGACGACCTGCTGACCCGCCGGGTTGCAATGCCGATCGGGCCAGTATCCGTCACGGCGCGCGAGTGACGGATACTGCTGGTATCCGCTGCGCCAGACACGGCTGCTGGAAAACTTCCACTGTCTTGTGCGGGTTTGACGCGCCGGAAGGCGCGCTGATGGTAGCCGGTGGTGGAGCGGAACGCGACGCCACCGGTTGCAGAGCCGCATCCATGTGCGCCCTGGTAAGGGCGCCGGAAGGTCATCCAGAACTACGGACCGGCGACCTCTCCGCTTATGGACGGCTGCACCCCAACGGCACTCGATCAGGGGGTCCTTCGACCGTCCTCCACCCCTTCCGCCCAGCACACCCACCCCCGGGGTTTCGGCGGCTCAGGATGACAGGCTAGTTTTGCCAATGTGCTGCCGTCGGCGTCGTTGTGATCCGGTGCCGCTACGCGGCGCTGAGGATTGCATCAACATTGGGGTGGAGAGTCTTCGGCGCCGTCACCGTCGCAGCTCGAGCACCGTCAGCTCCGCGCCGACGCCGAGTCGCGATGGAGGGCCCCAGAAGCCGGTCCCGCGGCTCACGTAGAGCCACGTCCTGCCGATACGATGCAATCCGGCGACGATCGGCTGAAACCAGCGGATGACGAGGTTGAACGGAAAGAACTGGCCGCCGTGCGTGTGGCCGGAGAGCTGGAGATGCACGCCGTGACGGCTCGCCGCCTCCGCCATCTGCGGCCGGTGCGAGAGCAGCACCTTGATCGCATCCGCGGGTGCGTCCTGCAGCGCGCCAGGTACGTTCTGCCGGTGCGTACCGCGTCCGACCGGATCGGTGACGCCGGCGAAGACGAGCCGCGCATCGCCGCGCAGCACGACGTCATGCGCGTTCTGAAGATGGCGGATGCCCAGCTCTTCGAGCGAATGGACCCAGGCGGGCGCGTTCCAGTAGTACTCGTGATTGCCCGTCACATAGAAGACACCATCCCGCGTGCGGAGGTCGCGCATGGTCTCGAGCTGGTCGCGAACGTCGTCGAAGCTCGCGTCGATGAAGTCGCCGGTAATCGCGACGGCATCCGGCTCGAGAGCGTTGGTACGATCGACGAGCGTCTGCATGAAGCGGCGGCGAATGGATGGGCCGAGGTGCACGTCGCTCCATTGCACGATCGTGTAGCCGTCGAGCTCGGCCGGCAGCTCGTCG
This sequence comes from Thermoanaerobaculia bacterium, assembly GCA_036385045.1. Classification (GTDB taxonomy): domain Bacteria; phylum Acidobacteriota; class Thermoanaerobaculia; order Gp7-AA8; family Gp7-AA8; genus QHVT01. The sequence continues at coordinate 45,240 of DASVLC010000026.1, forward strand.
ACGTGGATGGTCACGCGGCGCGTGGCGGGGCAGTGCGCCTGCGCCGCGCCGACCGCCGTCAGGAATGCCGCACCGCCGAGAGCTGCCAGGCTCAAAAGCGCGACATTGAGCGACGGCAGCGGCACCGTCATGAGCAGGCCTGCGACCGCGACCACGAAGCGGACGAGGTCTGTTGCAACGACCGCGACGAGCAGCATCGCGAACAGAGAGAGCGTGAAGTATCCGAGGCGGTGCAGGAGGTTGCGCTGGAGGAGGGAGCCCTGCTGTCGAGTGAGGAGCGGGAGCATTGGAAGGATCGACAGCACCGCGAGTGACGCCCAGGCGAGCGTGGGCGCGATGCCGGCGACCCGCGCGGTGACGAGGAGAGGCCGTCCGGCGTAGACGAAGAGGCCGCCCCACACCGCGAAGAGAAGCGCGAGGCGAAACCAGGGGAAGGCCGCGACAGCCGCACGGGACTGTGGACGAGTCATAGGGGGATCTAACGGAAAACAAGCTGCCCGTGTTTCACCGATCGGCGGCAAAGGGTCGCCGCTCGCACGGGACGTGTCACAGGTTGCTTTCTCACCGCCTCCGTCTTCGATACTGCCCGAAGATCGGTGTTTTGTGGCACCGGTACCCATACCGACCGCATGCGTAACCGGCGTCCGACTGCGTCGACGCAGGGGGCAGACCTTGTTCTCGGGCGAGCGATCCTTTCCACTTGCCCCGACGCAGCTCCGCTGGCGGGCGCGTTAGGCGATCGGGACGTTAAGTATGCTTCGATTCTCCCGCCGACATTGCTACACTCTGCGACCCAGCGCGCGCGAACCGGTCTGACGTCGTTCACTCTTCAGAGGGTGGAGCGCATGCGGTGCGCGCACGGCCGATGAGAAGGGAAAAGACGTGCATGACGCCAAAGAACACGATCTGCCTCTGGTACGACAAGGATGCGCTCGATGCTGCCCGCTTCTACGCCGCCACCTTCCCGGAAAGTGAAGTGACCGCTGTCCATGAGGCTCCCGCCGACTTCCCGGGCGGGAAGAAGGGCGATGTCCTGACCGTCGAGTTCACTGTTCTCGGCATCCCGTGTCTCGGTCTGAACGGCGGTCCCGCGTTCCCCCACAGCGAGGCTTTCTCGTTCCAGGTCGCGACCGACGATCAGGAAGAGACGGATCGCTACTGGAATGCGATCGTGAGCAATGGTGGCGAGGAAAGCGCCTGCGGCTGGTGCAAGGACCGGTGGGGTCTTTCCTGGCAGATCACGCCGCGCGCGCTGACCGATGCCCTCGCGGCCGGAGGCGACGAAGCAGCGCGAGCGTTCGAAGTGATGCTGACGATGCAGAAGATCGACATCGCCACGATCGAAGCTGCGCGGCGGGGCTGACGCGATGATCGGAGGCACACTCCGCGTGGCGGCTCAGCGCGAAGTGAGCTCCCTGCGTTCCGAAGTGACCCGTTCGTCCAAATGATCGTCAACGCACCACGATCGTTGCAGAGAGCTCGCTCCTTTCGGCATCGAATACGTGGCCTGTCAGGACCACGCTGTCGACCGTCAGGCTGAACGTCCCGGTTCCTCCCTGGACCGTGAAGGAGGCCAGACCCTTTCGGTCGGTGTTGGCAAAGGAGCTTATGGGGCCCGTTGGTGTTGCCCAGACTACCGAAACTCCGGCCCCTTGAACCGCCGCGCCGGCCTGGTTGACGACCTTGACGACCCCGTTGACCGTCGTCTGCACTTTCCTCGTTGAAGCGGAGAGAGTGATTGCCGAAACGCGGACGGATGGTGCTGCGGTGCTTCCCACCGTCACGTTGATCGTCTGCGTCTTGTAGTTTCCGATCGTGTCGGAGGCGTATGCCGTCAGCTCGTACGAGCCAGGTGCTAGATTGCTTGTGTTCCATGTACAGCTGAGACGATAGGTGAGCGCGCCACCTCCTGCGGCCGAACAGATCCGTGGCTGACCCATGTTCGGCTGATACTGCACCTCGACGAAGTTCAACCCTCGATCGTCTGAAGCGTCGACGACGATCTGGACGTTGCCGGTCAGCTGGGCGCCGCTGACCGGCGCAACAAACGCAACAGTTGGAGGTGTGGTGTCGGTCGACGTCTGCGGAAAGGTCGCTCGCGCCGTAGCCGAGGGGG
>DASVLC010000027.1:0-3149 GCA_036385045.1 Thermoanaerobaculia bacterium
GGGTGACGCGTCGAGTGCGGTCACGATGGGAACCTCCTGTTCTGTCGGTAGCTGGGTTTCTGGTTAAGCGACGTCGAGCAGGGACGCTGCGTCGTCGCGGTCGAAGGGCGACGGCAGGTCGAGCGTCACAAGATCAGACCCCGAGAGCCCGAGATCCGTTGAGCGCTGGAGGTAGGACGGGAGCGGTGGGTCGTTGGCGAGAAGCGCGCTGCTGCGGCCGGCGATCGCCGTTTCCTCTGCGGCGAGGCCGAAGCGGCGCACGATGTAACGGAGTGCGAGGTAGAGCGAGCCGTCGGTTGATCCGCCGAGAAACGCGAGCTTACGCGTTGCGTCCGGCTTGTACTCGAACCACGGTTTTCGCCATGCGGTCGCGATGCGGTGACTTCCGGCGCGGCCGGGGATGACCACCCAGTCGTCGGTTGGCAGATCCTCTCGCTGGAGGGTCGTCCGGCCCGCGACCTGGAGGAACAACGGTCCATGGCGTTCGGGCTCGAACCAGCGGTAGACCGCGAAGTCCTTGCCGTTGATGACGGTGAAGGGGCGCTGCTGGATTCTGATGATGCGCATGAACGTCCCTCCTACAGATCCCGCCCCGCTTTGAAGCGCGACGGCGAGTGGATGGCAGTGGTGATGGTGTGCATGTCGTGTCTCTCCTTTCCGGGTGCGTGCAGCACCCCCGGGCGGGCGACCGCAGGACAGGAATCGGGTGGAGCTCGTTGCGGTCCGAGGCGCTGAGAGGCTGGCCGGCGCTGGCAGGGGAACTTGCCGTGGGGATGCGCAGGGACGCAGCGGCTGGAGGGGCACCGCCGACCGACGAGGCTCCGAGGCCCCGATGCCGGAGCGCGATCACCCGCACGGGAGCGCTGACGCTTGGAAAGAGAGAGAGTCCTTCCGCTCGCGGCATCACGCGCCTGGGAGGCACCGTGACACCGCTCGCGGAGACAGATCGATTTCCGGTTGTGAAGGTGCGGGCGAATGCCGCCAGAGACAGGGTCATTGTCGGGGGGACGAGGCGTCACCACGAGACCGTCGAGGGCATTGGTGGCGCGTGGCCACGCGGGATGCGCGCACGCGTGCAGCGGCTCACGACGCGGGGTGTGGCGCGGTGCCAACCGCCGATGAGGTGAGGTCACCGTTGCGCGGTCGCTTGACCCTTCACTCGCTCTCCTCCTTGAACCTAGTTGGGGCGATTCTCTTGTGAAGCTGTCTGCTAGATCCGTTGACGCCAAAACTATTTTACGGTTATACGCTTGTACACACAGATGCAGACTTTTGATCAGCTAGTCGCTGCTTTGCGGGCGATCCCTCCCAGCCACGCGAATGCACGCACGATCGCGGAGTGTGAGTACGCCATCGCATCACTTCCGGCCGACACCAGCTCGCCGCTGCGAATGGAGATCGAACTAGTTCTCGGCAGTCATCTGCTTGAATCGCCCGAGGGTGATCCGTCGGCAAACAAGCGTCGAGCGCGGAATCTGTACAGCGATGTCCGCATGCGCTCGTCGCGTGATTCAACACCCGACATCTGGGTGGCCGCGACGAGCGGGCTCGCTAACGCGCTGTTCATGGACCCGTCAGCCGGCCAAAGGGAGTTCAACGAAGCGCTCGTGTTGTTCGAGGAGCTGTTGGAGTTCGTCCGATCTCGTGGCGATACCCGCGCGCTTGGATCCATTCTGAACAATTGTGCAACGGCACTCCGGGTGGCGCCAGCCGGCGATCCGGTACGGCGCATCGAGCAAGCCCTCGCGTATGCTCTCGAGGCCGTGGACGTGTTCGCGCAGGGGCGCGGCACGGCGGAATGGAACGCCCTCGGTTGGGGACGCGCCCAGTACACGCTCGCCGGCATCTACTGGGAGCGCCAGCGAGGGCTGCGTGGACAGAACGTTCATCTCGCAGTCACTGCTCTTCAGGAGGCGTTAACGGTAAGGACCGTCGAGGCCGATCCCGTCGGTCGCGTGAAGACGCTGCGCGCCCTGTCTCTCATGTATCCAACGTGGATGGGTGCGGAAACGAGAACGCACGGCCAGTGGCTCGCTGACGCGGCTCGCGCGGCTGCAGAGGAGATCGAGCACCACGATCCGCGCGTCGCTGGTCGAATGGTCGGGTGGGCGAGATATGCAGGAGAGGCGTCGATGCTCAAGGCGAATCTCGACTGGGTAGACAGAATGCACCCGGACACGCCCGTCGCTTGGCTCGAGGGTGTGATCGCGCATCATCGGGAGGCCCTCGAGGCGATACCGCGTGAGCAAATGCCCTCTTGGTGGGCCGAATGGATGGGCGCGCTCGGTAGGCTGCTCGGTTTGCTCGCCCGCGTCCGACCCGAATGCTTAGCGGAGGCGGTGGCGTGCTTCGATCATGCGATAGGCATCGACGGGATTGCTGACCAGCCTCGACTGCGCCGTGCACTGTTCTCGCGGATGGGAATTATGGGGCATGAATTCGCGAGCTGGGACATCGCGTTACGCGGAAGCGCGGGCGCGCTCAACGCCTCTGACGAACTGTTCGCAGCTTCTGGCAGCGTGGAGAGCCGCGAACTCGAGATCGAAACATCGAACGAATTGTCGTTCATCGCCGCCCATGCGGCGGCCCGTCTCGGTCGTTTAGAAGACGCAGTGCGCTATGCAGAGCGTGGTCGCTCGCGGACGTTAGTTGATGCTGCCGCTGCGGAGGAGGCGGCGTTGGCGAGCGTTTCGACTGCGCTGCGTGCCGAGGTGACAGATGCACGTGCGCATGTACGACGCCTTGAGAGCGAGCTCGCGACCCTTGAGTCCGGCGGGGACATGGCAGAGGCGATCCGCGGGAGTCGGAGATTGGCTGCTTTCTTCGAAGTTGATCCTGAAATGTTTCATACGCGGATCCTGCAGGGGACGGCGGCGGGCCACGACGAACATAGCGCCGAGTACAGCCGAATCTCGGCGGAGCTTCACGACGCGCGGGCGAAGTTGAGGCAGGCTGTGACTCGCGCGGGGGGCGCGGACGCCCGATTCGGACCGATCTTGGAATGGCAACATGTGCGCGATGTTGCTGCGTGCGCGGGCTACCCGATCGTATACCTCATTCCGTCGACCTACGGATCGGTGGCAGTGATCGTTGCGCCGGATGCTGCGCCAGAAGCCCTCTTTCTTGACAGAATCACCAGCGACGACACC
>DASVLC010000028.1:0-1541 GCA_036385045.1 Thermoanaerobaculia bacterium
CGCCCGCTCGGGGTGACATCTGCATGGTTCTAACTCGAGCCCATACAAATGTCATCCTGCAACGGAGTTATGGACCTCCGCAGGCGCGCCCATTATCATGAGCGAAGAATCGCATGAAAAAGCTGCTGCCACTCATCACGCTCCTGTTCCTCTGCAGCGAGTTGCAGGCCGGCACGTTCTATCGCTACCGGATCAGCAGCGATGGTCCGCTGGCGCTCGATATAGAGTCGCAGGTCTGGATCGAAGGTGATCGCCGGCGCGTCGAACTGCTGCTCGAGGACGGCTCTCCGCGCAGCTACGACCTGGCGATCTCTCGTGATGGAGGGTCGATCTGGACGAGAGTAAACAGACAGAACGGTACGTTCTTCCGTAGTGACGAGGAGGGGCGCGGGGCCAGCGGGCCGGGCAACAACTCCACCCTCTTTCAACTGCCGGTCGGCCCCAAACAGTCTTCCGACAGATTCGTGGTCGAAGAGCTGCCGCCGGTTCCGGGCGATGAGATAGCGGGGCGGACGACGACGCGTCACGAGCTTCGTTTTTCGTATCGACTGAGAGCGACGCTGGGAGGCACACCACTGGCCGGACGGGTCGAATGCACCATCATCCGCTGGACGACACCGGACCTTCCGTCACCTCGTGAAATCCCACTGACGACTCGGGTACTCGAAATCGACCGGAGAATCGCAGCGTGGCGCCTCGCGACCGGACCTGAACTGCGGGAAGATGTGACGATCACGAGGACGATCGACGGAGGGCCCGCCATCCGGGAACAGCGGAGTTTCCTGGTGCTGGAAATCGACGAACGCGATCTCGAGCCGTCGCTGTTCGAGATTCCGTCCGGGCTGGAACACCGCCTGCCGGTCATCGGCGGCCCGGGCCTCTGAGGGTGTCTCCCGGCGCACTTCGCCTCGCGACGATCTCTTAGATGAGAAGTACGAAAGGCGAAATAGCCGCACTCGTATGCCCTGCGAGTTACGGAGTACGTAGCCTGCCAGGCCCCTCGCATGCCCGCCCACACGCCCGCTCGGGGTGACATCTGCATGGTCCTGGGCGTAGCGTGAGGATCTGGGTGGGCGGGCGGTGCGATGCTCGTGTCTGGCACCACCCATCTGCCAGATCCCGCGCTACGCTTCCAATGACAAACGATGAGTTGCGTTTGTGGGTCGTCGGCAAGGGATCCCTCTCCGTCCTTCGCCCCTCACACCCGCCCGCCACCCCCGGGGCTCCGGCGGCTCGGGATGACAGCGCTTGTAATTTCTCTCAGTCGCGGTGACGCGTCCGCAGCATTACGATGGCGCGGTGCAGGTGAATGCGAATCGAGTGCGCGTCCCGCTGCGCGAGCGGTACGGGAGGGAGATCGTTTTTCGCTCCTGCCGTGCTGGAGCAGCGCTGCTGGAGGGATGGAGCGACGAGGGGGGATGGCTCGTGCTGCTGCCGTGGCCGGAAGAGACGCGCACGCTGGCCTGGTCCGACGTGGCGGCGTGGCATTCGTTTCTGCGCGGCATCGAGGCCGACGTCGATCGAGCCGGAAGCGCGATTGA
>DASVLC010000029.1:0-4881 GCA_036385045.1 Thermoanaerobaculia bacterium
CCGCGCTCGGACGCCGACGCTGTTGCGGCCACCACCAGGATGAGAGCTGCCATCCACGGCAGAACCGCGCGAGATTGGTCGCAGCGGACAGCATGTCTGAACATGTCGGGGACCCGTCGAACAGTAGCACAGCAGGCCCTCGCATTCGAGAGTGAAATGATGCATTCCGCCCATTCCGGGATGACTGTTCGCCGGGCCTAATCGTCGAGCTGGACTCTGATGTCCTTGATCTCGATCTCGTCGTTCGCCGCCGGTTCGAAATAGAGATAGTCGCCGGCTGCTCCCTTTGCAGCAATCGTAAACGTACGCCCCTCCCGAGGGATGTCGAGCGAGTACTCGAGGAACTGATCGTCGATCCGGATCTGAAGCTTGCCGCTGGCCTTCGTTCCGATGTCGTCGTGCGCGTAGAAGCGGATCGACTCCACAGCGCGTCCGTCGAGAGCAATCCTGATTCTGGCGCGACGTCCGCCACACTGGTCACCTCCGATGCAGGCTCCCTCGTTCCTGATCTCGCGCGATCCTCCACCTCGTACGGGGCGACCGTAGAGCACCTGGATCTCGCTCACCTCGACCTCGTCATTGCTGGCCGTTTCGATCACCAGTCGTGTGCCGCTGACCGACGCGACCTCGAACTCGTGACGCCGTCCTTCGCGACGAATGTCGACGTAAGACGCAACCGTCAGGTCGTCGACGCGAACGTTCACCTTACCGTCAGCACGCTGTCCGATGGCGTCATGCGCCCAGAAGCGGATTCCAAGGACAGGAAGAGGATCGAGAGCGATCGTGATGCGGGTGCCGTTCTTCCGGCAGCCGTCCCCGCCGATGCAGGCGGAAGCGCGAGGATAATCACGCCAGCCACCACCGCTCTGCGGCCCGCGAGGTCCGGGCCTGCGAATCGTTTCGCGAGCGTAGAGCACGGCGATATTCGAGATCTCGACTTCGTCGTTCCTCGCCGGCTCGAACACGAGGTAGCGCCCGCGGAGCTCGTCGACATCGAGCGTGAACGTTTCCCCGCGGCGGGGGATATCGATACGGTCGCGGATCGTATTGCCGTCGATCTTCACCCGGAGCTCGCCATCCGCCTTCGAGCCGATGTCGTCGTGAGCGGTGAAGCGGACAGCAACGACCGGACGGTCTTCGAGCGGGACCCGCAGCCGCCGCTCAGTGCATCCCGCACCCCCAATGCACTCGCGGACTCCCGGAAAGGGGGTCCAGTCGCCGCTCCGGCGCGCGTCCTGTGCGACGAGAGGGATAGAGACGAGCAGAACTGCCACGAAAACCAGGCGACGCATGACGATCCTCCTGTTCGCGCATTGTAGCTGTGGCCGGTAGTGGCTGGGAGGGGCCGTGGTATGCCCGGCGATGCGCGATTCATGGCCCTGCGGCAAGGATCCCTCTCCGTCCTCCGCCCCTCCCGCCCGCACACCCACCCCCGGGGCTGCGGCGGCTTCTAGTGACACGTCGCGAAGCGCCGTAGGCGCGATTGACTTTAGCCCAGGACGGAGTCCTGGGACTGGCAGGTAAGCAACAGTCCCGTAGGGACGATTGAGGACGATCCTCAATCGTCCCTACGGGACTGCCACTTCGATCTGCGATCTACCCAGGACTGGCGTCCTGGGCTAAGGTCAATCGCGCCTACGGCGCTGCTCGCCCATCGTACGATCCATGTCGGATTCAAGAATGTCATCTGCGCATTACCGGCAGCCCCTCGCGTTCCGTGGCTCAGGGTGACAGGCGGTAGACTCCCCAAAGCATGAGCGACCGTTACGAAGGCTTCGACTACAGCCGATTGATCTCATGGGGACCACGGCTCGAGCGTGAGTGGCCGTTTCTCGACAGCGTGCTGCGCGATGTGAGTCCCGCGCGACTGCTCGACCTGGGATCGGGAACCGGTGAGCACGCCCGCTTCCTCGCATCACACGGGTTCAGCGTGGTCGGCATCGATTCCTCGTCGACGATGATCGAGCGCGCCCGCGCGTCGACCAAGGAGGAGTCGGTCGAGTTCATCGACGGAGACATGACTGATGCGGCCCCGACGGCCGGACGCGGATTCGGGGCGGCTCTCTGCCTCGGTAACGCACTTCCCCATCTGCTCTCCGATGACGAGATCCGGCGCTTTGCCACGTCGGCGCGCGATGTGATCGTTCCGGGCGGCCCCCTCGTGATCCAGCTGCTCAACTATGACCGGATCGAGGCAAAGAAGGAGCGGGCGCTTCCCCTCACGTTCCTTCGCGACCCGGACGATCCCGCGGCCACGATCATCTTTCTCCGCGCGATGGAGTTGCGGGAAGGCGGGCGTCTGATCTTCATGCCGACCATGCTGAAGATGAAGAGCGAAGCCGAGCCGCCAATCGAGGTCGTCAGTTCGAGACGCGTCGAGATCCGAGGGTGGCGACGGCATGAGCTGGAAGCCGCTCTGCGTACCGCGGGGTTCGGATTTGTCGAGAGTTGGGGCGGGTACGACCGGAGCCCCTTCGTTGCGGAGGAGTCTCGCGATGTGATCCTCGTTGCGCGGTAGGTTGCGAGTTCCTCGGAGTTCCTCGGGGTTCCTCGGAGTTCCTCGGGGTTCCTCGGGGTTCCTCGGAGTTCCTCGGGGGTTCCCTTGTTCGTAGCGCAGGCGTCCTCGCCTGCCGTACCGCGGACGTCCTCGTCCGCAGCGGGCGTCTCGCCCGCCGCCCTTTTCACCGGGGAGGATGTAAAAACACCCCCCTCCTAGACGCCCTCATCCGTGTGGCGTTCCGCTTGCATTCCCGCCGCAGAAGACTGATCCGCCGCAGGTGCGGCGCCCAGCCTGAGCACTCATCAAACCTACGACGAAGTAACTCCTGGGAGGGAGAACGCGCCTATGACCACGATTGGCGTCGACCGGGCGACCGAAATCGGGCCGAAGGATTTCGAGCGGCTGCTGTTGCGGACGCTCACCTCGATGAAGAAGGGCGATTTCGAAGTACGGATGCCGGTGGAGTTCACTGGAGTCCAGGGGAAAATCGCTGACACTCTCAACGACATTCTCGAGCTGAACGAGCGGACGACTCGTGAGATCGAAAAGATCGCCAACGTCGTCGGCAAGGAAGGGAAGCTCAACCAGCGCGCTCAGCTTCCGGCCGGCGGTGGTGAGTGGGGGGTGATCTGCGAGTCAGTCAACAACCTCATCACCGATCTCGTCCAGCCGACCAACGAGATCGCTCGCGTCATCGGCGCGGTCGCCAAGGGCGACCTGACGATGTCGATGGCGATGGAGTTCGATGGCCGTCCGCTCAAGGGCGAATTCCTCCGCACCGCGAAGACGGTCAATACGATGGTCACGCAGCTCGGCTCGTTCGCCTCGGAGGTCACGCGAGTCGCCCGCGAGGTCGGTACCGAAGGAAAGCTCGGCGGCCAGGCGGCCGTGAAAGGTGTTTCGGGCACGTGGAAAGACCTGACCGAGTCGGTCAACATGATGGCGTCGAACCTGACGGGTCAGGTTCGCAACATTGCCGAGGTCACGACCGCCGTTGCAAACGGCGATCTCTCCAAGAAGATCACGGTCGAGGTGCGCGGCGAGATCCTCGAGCTCAAGAACACGATCAATACGATGGTCGACCAGCTGCGCTCATTCGCGTCGGAAGTCACACGCGTGGCGCGCGAGGTCGGCAGTGAAGGAAAACTCGGTGGCCAGGCAGACGTCCAGGGAGTCAGCGGCACCTGGCGCGATCTGACCGACTCGGTCAACTACATGGCGGCGAACCTGACGAATCAGGTCCGCAACATCGCACAGGTCACCACCGCGGTTGCGAACGGCGACCTCTCGAAGCAGATCACCGTCGAGGCGCGCGGCGAGATTCTCGAGCTGAAAGACACGATCAACACGATGGTCGATCAGCTCCGCTCGTTCGCCTCGGAAGTCACGCGTGTGGCGCGTGAGGTCGGCACCGAAGGAAAACTCGGTGGCCAGGCCGACGTCAAGGGTGTCAGCGGTACATGGAAGGATCTGACCGACTCGGTCAACTACATGGCGGCGAACCTCACGAGCCAGGTCCGCAACATCGCTGAGGTCACGACCGCGGTCGCAATGGGCGACCTCTCCAAGAAGATCACGGCCGAGGCGCTCGGCGAGATCCTCGAACTGAAGAACACGATCAATACGATGGTCGATCAGCTCCGCGCCTTCGCCTCGGAGGTCACGCGTGTGGCGCGCGAGGTCGGCACGGAAGGTCAGCTCGGTGGCCAGGCCGAAGTGCCGGGAGTTGCCGGTACGTGGAAAGACCTGACCGACTCGGTCAACGCGATGGCCGGCAACCTGACGGCTCAGGTGCGCAATATCGCCGAGGTCACGACGGCCGTCGCAATGGGCGACCTGTCGAAGAAGATTACGGTCGAAGTACGCGGCGAGATTCTCGAGCTGAAGAACACGATCAACACGATGGTCGATCAGCTCAACTCGTTTGCCGCGGAGGTCACGCGTGTGGCGCGCGAGGTCGGCACCGAAGGACAGCTCGGTGGCCAGGCCGAGGTGCCGGGCGTCGCGGGAACGTGGGCCGATCTGACCGACTCGGTCAACGCGATGGCTTCGAATCTGACGATCCAGCTACGCGACGTGTCGGGGGTTGCAACCGCGATCGCGGGCGGAGATTTGACGCGCAAGATCACGGTCGAGGTCAGCGGGGAGATCCTTCAGATCAAGGAAACGATCAACACGATGGTCGATCAGCTGTCGGCCTTCGCTTCGGAGGTTACGCGCGTGGCGCGCGAGGTCGGCAGCGAGGGTCGTCTCGGCGGCCAGGCCGAAGTGCCCGGTGTTGCCGGAACGTGGGCGGATCTGACCGACTCGGTCAACGCCATGGCCAGTAACCTGACGGCGCAGGTGCGCAACATCGCCGAGGTCACCACGGCAGTAGCTCT
>DASVLC010000030.1:0-20291 GCA_036385045.1 Thermoanaerobaculia bacterium
CCCACAAGTGCACAGGCGCTTGTGTCATCCCGAGCAAGTGACGGCGAGGCGCCGCGACGAGGGTAAGAAACCCGGGCCCGAGCCCGCGCCCGAGCCCGGGCCCGGCTCTTCGGGATTGCGACTCGGGCACGGGCGCGAGCCCGCGCCCGAGCTCGGGAAACCCGCATGGACACTGGGAGTTTCTTGGAAGCGAAGCGAGGGATCTGGCGGATGGGCGGTTTGCGCGACATAACGCCTCCCCGAACATGAGACCTGTCGCCCCTCTCCCCGCGATTCCAGCGGGGAGAGGGTGGCCATGGTGCGCCTTCGTCCTCGACTCCCTTCAGTTTCTTTCCCACAGTCGCGGCATCTCACCGTCGCTTCGCTTCCAAGAAACCCCCAGTGTTTATGCGGTTCTGAGCGCCGCGTAGCGGCTGCCGGATGGTAGCCGGGGGTGCGAAGCGAAGCGGAGCACCCCCGGTTACTGCGCCCCAGCCAGCGTACCGCGTAGCGGTACCGGACGAGACACATGCATCGGCGCGTAACACGATAGTGGTCCGGTGCCGCTACGCGGCTCACCAGGAGCCGAATCTCAGTTTCTTTCCCTCAGTCGCGGCGTCCCCGCCGTCCCTGGCTCAGGATGACAGCCTAACGGACCTGAGCTGAAGCCACTGAGATGTCACCCCGGGCGGGGTGCGAGGGGCCTCGCAGGCTGCGTACGCCATAACCCTTAGGCATAGCGAGTGAGGCTACATCGCCTATCATGGAGGGAGTTAGTGACGGTGAAGTTCGCGAGCCCGGACCCGGCAGAAGCTGTTACATAAGCAGGTGCAATTATGGCAGCTATTCGAAGAGTCGATCGAATCACGGAGTCCAGTTTCAAACAGGAGTCCACGAGTTAGTGCTCGCAGTGCTACTCTCTTCCTATGAGAATTCGCCGCCGCCGTTCTGCCGCCACACTATCCATCTCAGCAGCCGAAGCGCTTTTCGTCGTCGAGGCGATGACCCTCGACGGCCGGATCGACCAGCAAACGCTGGCCGAATACCGGAACCGGTACACCGAGGAGATCCGCTCGATCGAGTCCCGACTCGCCCGACTCAGGGAGCTCGCCGGGCACATAGCCCCTGCCGTTGCTGGAGTAGCCGTTGCGGTCGTGGCGCCGTTGGCCGCGCGCGCCGCGCGCCAGGCGGTGTCGAAGAAGCGATCCGGAGCGGGCCGGGCAAAGCCAGAAGGGAAGCAGCAGGCAGGGAAAGCAGCGAAGGCGAAGCTCTCGCCGGAGCGCCAGGAGATCCAGCGGCTGCAGGGTGAGTACCTCGGCCTGATGCACAAGATCCCGAAGACGATCGTGAAGCAGCGCTTTGGGAAAAAAGCGATCGAGGCGAAAGGGAAGAAAGCGGTGGTCGCTGAAATGAAGGCTTACATCAAAGCGAAGGGCTGAGCAGTCTCTCCTCGGACCCGGCCGGATTGAGGGGCTGCCGGTAGCACAGACCGGTCTGGGGACAGACGGCCGCTCAATACTCAGGCGCGAACATCACCAACGATCAGCCCAGCCTTTCGAGCTCGGACTCGAAGACCATGATGAGATCACTCTGAGCGAGAGCCTCTTCGAGAAGATGCAGCGTCCCTCGAATGCGGCCGAGGTCGAGAGAAGCGCCCCGCTGGAGCAGTACTCCACGAATATCTTCGATGTCCTTCGATCGCCCCGCCAGCACCTTCGTCACGATGAGATCCTCGGGACTGATGACCGGCACGGTCGTGCCTTCGACCTGAACGCTGATCGCGCGATCGAGAATCTTCTTCCAGGCCGGGCCCGGCCAGCACGACGTCCAGTGGAAGTCCCGTCCTGTCGTGAAGGAATGGGTAGACCCTGGTACGGTTCACGAAGTCGCGATCGTCGAAACGCAAGGTGAATCCCTGCCGTTTCATCGCTTCGAGGAACTTGTCCAGATCCTCGAACCTGATTTCGGCCGTGATATCGACATCGGCGGTGAGTCGAGGACGGCCCCACAGAGTCGCAGCCTGGGCTCCAAACAAATACCATCGCGCCCCGCTTTCGTGCATCGCGGCTGCGACCGCGGCGAGGACATCATCGAGCGCGGGCACGTCGCAGGCTCTCCGACACCCGGGCATGCGTCTCCAGATCGACACGGCGCTCGTCGGCGGAGGGCCAGTCGCCTCGCCGCCTGACCACTGAGGAGCGCAAGTCATCGGCGAACTGCAGTGCTTCGGTGGCAGTCATCTGACGCTTCTGCTCAACCCAGAAGCGATCCTTCTCGGTGGCCACGCTCGTCCAATCGCGGCGCGCGAATGCGATCAAATCCTCTCGGCGCATACGTGTCGAGGATAGCAGATGGAGGCGATGTCCAGCGGCTCAGTGTTCCAAGTCAATCACGACGTTCCCCTTCTTGCGGCCGGTGTCGACGTACCGGTGGGCTTCCACGATCTCGTCGAAGCGATAGCGGCGATCGATGACGGGTGTGAACTCCCCACGTTCCGCGAGGTCCGCGAGGAAACGCAGGTCCGACGACTTCTCCTTCGCGGTACCTCCGATCACCTTGCGGCTGTTCGTGAGTGCAAACCACGGAATACTCAGCAGGTCACGAAGGCCACCCAATACGACCAGTAGCCGTCCACGCTCGTGGAGCGACCCGCTGCTTCGCGCGAACGGTGCCGTCCCCGCGTTATCCATGATCACGTCGTAGACGCGGCCGTTCCGGGTGAAGTCCTCGGTTTTGTAGTCGATGACGTGATCGGCGCCGAGGGATCTGACCAGGTCGGCGTTGCCAGCGCTGCAGACTGCCGTCACCTCCGCGCCGAAGTGCTTTGCGAGTTGCACGGCTGCCGTACCGACGGCTCCCGATGCGCCGTTGATGAGCACCTTCTCGCCCGCGCTCAGTTTCGCTGCGCGAAGGAAATGGAGCGCGGTCGTGCCGCCGAACGAGAGCGCCGCAGCCTGATCATGACTGAGATTCGCCGGCTTGAGCGCCACCGCCGCATCCTCGGACATGCACTTGAACTCCGCATGGCACCCCATCCGGATTCCGGAAAACGCAAACACGGCATCGCCCGGCTTGAACTTCGTGACCGCTTTGCCGACAGCCGTGATCACGCCGGAGAGCTCTGTCCCGAGGATCGGTTGCCGTGGACCGGACACCCCAAGCGCAAGGCGCGACATCAGACCGAACCCCCTCGGGACAATGAGGCTTCGGACGCGCCAGTCGGCCGCTGTGACGGTGGTCGCGTGGATTCGGATGAGCACTTCATCATCCTTCGGCACCGGTGTGGGCACCTCGGTGAAGCGAAGCACATCGGGTCCACCGTACTGTTGATACACCACTGCTTTCATCACACGCTCCTCAGGCTGCCTGCTTCGACGTCCGTTGCGCGGGGTTCGCTGCAGGTTGACATTCAATCTGTCATCCCGAGCGTAGCGAGGGATCTGGCGGATGGGTGGTGCCAAACACGTGCATCGCACCGCCCGCCCACCCAGATCCCTCGCTACGCTCGGGATGACAGACTGGTGAGCTTAAGGTAACTGGGCTGACATCGTACGCCGGCTTCTGTACGCGATGAACAGTGCGAGGACGATCAGTCCCGCGGCAACGTAGAAGGTCATCCTCATCCCTTCGGCGATCGCCATGGGCGCCGCCGACGCCATGTCCGTCGCGCGTGCTGCGGTGGCGAAGACAGCGCCCATCGCCGAGGCTCCGGTGATCAGTCCGATGTTGCGTGACAGAGTGAGCAATCCGGAGATCACGCCCCGCTGCTCGGACCGCACGTGAATCATTACCGCGGTGTTGTTTGCCGCCTGGAATAGCGCGTAACCGGCCGTGAGCGCAGCAAGCGGGATGACGTAACCCGCGACGCCGAATTTCGCCGGCATCGCCGGAAGAATCAGAGAGGATGCGGCCATTGCGACGAGGCCATAGATGGTCACGCGGTACGCGCCGATCCGATCGACGATACGGCCCGCCGGTGCGCCTGTGAGCGCGGCCACGATCGGCCCGCACGACATCGCCAGTCCGACGCGCGTTGCGTCGAGGGCCAAAGCGCCGGAGAGGTAGAACGGACCGACCACGAGCGTGGCCATTACCACGGTGGTGACGAGAGTGCTCATCGCCAGCCCGCCACGCAGAACCGGATCACGGATCAGGTCGAGGCGGATCAACGGGGAGGCGATTCTCGACTCGGCGAGTATGAATAGTCCGAGTCCCAGAACGGCCGCGACTGCGAAAGCAGCGTTGATCGCGCCGAACGTGCCACGGCCCAGGGTCATTGCCAGCGCGTACGAGGACAGGGTGACCGCGAGCAGCAGAGTCCCGACATGGTCGAAGCGGGCCCGGTCGTCCACGGCCGCGGGTCGGTCGGCCGGCAGATGGCGATGCGCGAGGACGAGGGTGAGAAGCCCCGGTACGAAGGTCGCGAAGAAGACGGAAGACCAGCCGAATCTGGCGGTCAGCACTCCCCCCAGCGAAGGGCCGAGTGCCGTGCCCACGGCCGACATCGTGCCGAGCAGGCCCATGGCGCTGCCGGTTTTCTCGCTTGGTACCGTTTCGCCGACGAGCGCGATTGCAAGCGCCATCATGACTGCGGCACCGAGGCCCTGAGCCATCCGCGCCGCGATCAAAAGCGGCAATGTCGGAGCGAGGCCGCAGGCCAGCGACGCGACGGTGAACAGGGAGATTCCCGCCACGAGGAGCCGTGTGCGGCCGATGACGTCTCCCAGCCGGCCGGCGCTGACGATCACGGTGGTCGTCGTAAGTAGATAGATGAGGACGACCCACTGCACCTGCTGGAACGAACCCGCGAACGCCTGCGCCATAGCCGGCAGGGCCACGTTGGCGATGCTCGTGCCCAGCGACGACAGCAGCATGGCCAGCGAAAGGGTCGCCAGCGTCCAGCGAGCCGAATGGGACCTCGAGATGGTGGCCGGCGAGGCATCGAGAACGGTCGACGTAGTCATGCGATCGAATGTACGGACGACGCGGGCGAAGCGGAAGAAGCGCGAAGCGCACTGTATTTGTGCACGTAGCGCCTTGTCTCCCGCGCTGGTATGGTGATGGATCGGTGCCGGAACCCGATCTCAACCTGCTAATCGCGCTCGACGTGCTGCTCGCGGAAGGCAACGTGACGCGCGCCGCGCAACGGCTGCGGCTCAGTCCATCCGCGATGAGCCGCACTCTGGCGCGACTCCGCGTGGCGACGGGCGACCAGTTGCTGGTTCGAGCCGGACGAGGACTGGTGCCGACGCCGCGCGCGGCGGAACTGCGCGAGAAGGTTCGACAGCTCGTGGAGGACAGCGAATCGGTGTTGCGTCCCGCTGGCGAGCCGGATCTACGGACGCTCGCGAGAACGTTCACGCTAAGGACGAGCGACGGCTTCGTGGAGAACTTCGGTCCGGACCTGGTTGCGCGCGTCGCCGCCGAAGCCCCCGGCGTGCGGCTCCGCTTCCTGCAGAAGGTAGATAAGGACAGCACACCGCTTCGCGATGGGATCGTCGATCTCGAAACCGGGGTCGTCGAGAGCACCACCGGTCCCGAGATCCGTGCGCAGGCGCTGTTCCGGGACCGGCTGATCGCCGTCGTCCGTTCCGGGCATCCGCTGGCCGGCGGCGAACTCACGCCGGAACGCTACGCGTCAGGGCGGCACGTTCTCGTCTCGCGCCAGGGTCTCCAGCGCGGGGCTGTCGATGAGGCTCTCCAGTCACTCGGGCTGGAGCGACAGATCTCCGCGATCGTCGGAGGCTTTGCGAGCGCGCTCGCACTCGCCCGCGGTACCGACCTGATCGCCACCGTTCCCGAGCGGCACACCACGAGGCTCTGCGACGGGATGGACAGCTTCACGCTTCCCTTTCCCGCCGACGAGGTCACGGTTTCGATGCTGTGGCATCCGCGGCTGCACGCCGACCCGGTACACCGATGGCTGCGGGAATGCGTGCGCGCCGTCTGCTCGGCGGATCGCTGACGCACGCGCGGATACGGCTTACTTTCTCTGCTGACCGGCTAGTGAGTGGACCCTTCGAGACGTTCAACGCGTGATTGAAGATCGGCAACGGCATCTTCGAGCGAGCGCATGCGATCGGTCGATCTCTACATGTGAGAACTTGATTCATCGCCTGAGTCTCGGCAGTAGTCCGATCTTTTCGCCGATGCTGATGGCTGCTCGGTCGAGCTTGTCGCGGACTCGGCGACGAGTTGAATGTCCTTCCGTGTTCCTTCGGTTAGAACCTCGAAGTGACGACGGGTATCCGCCTGTGCCGCCGCATTCTCCCTCGATCGCTACGTAGCCGGCATTCGCCAGGCGCGTCCCGTTGCCTCCGCCATGCCGCCGTAGTACCTTGAACGGGTGCGATTCACCCCCTACCGCGTCGCGCCGGCGCTCGCTCCGTACGTCGAGCTCGTCTGGATGTTGGAGGGCACCGCCAGCCACGACAGCGAGACTGTTCTCCCGAACGGCGCGGTCGAACTGATTGTCAATCTCGGTTCTCCGCATAAGGTCGTCGACCCGAAAAACACGCAGGCCACGGTGTTCACAGAGAGCTGGATCGCTGGTATCCAGCAGGCGCCCCTGACCATTCAAGCTGTGCGAGAGAGCAATCTCGTCGGCATCCGCTTCAGGCCCGGCGGCTGCCGACCGTTCCTCGGCGCGCCCCTCACCGAGATCACCGATCAGGTGATTGAAGCGAGGGAACTGTTCGGGCCGCTCATCGAGAAACTCCGCGAGCGCGTTTGTCGCGCGCCTTCTGCCGCAGAACGGTTGCAGGCGATCGAAGCGGCCCTTCTGGAGCAGATCGGCTCGGTCGCCGTGGATCCCCTCGCGGCAAGCGCCGTGGCCATGTTGACCGGTTCGGGCGGACGTGTGAGAACCGGTCGAGTCGCAGATCTGCTTGGGACCACCGAGAAGACGCTGATCGCGCGTTTCAGCCGGACGGTTGGTGTGACACCGAAGGTGTTCGCGAGGATCACGCGGCTGCAGAACGTCATCCGCGCAGTGTCGAACCAGACCACACCGGACTGGGCCGACGTCGCTCTCTCGTGCGGCTATTTCGATCAGTCTCACCTGATCAACGACTTCAGGCGACTGAGCGGAACGACGCCGGAAGACTACATACGCCGACGCGACGCAGACGAAAACCACATGGTGCCCTGAGGGTTAATTTTTTCCAATACCGACGTCGGCGGAACGTTTCATTATCGGGGCATGGAGCAGAATCTCGCCAGTCTGAACTGGATCGCCGTGTTTCTCAGCGCCCTCTCGACGTTCGTTCTCGGTGGGCTGTGGTACTCGCCACTTCTCTTCGCGAAGATGTGGCAACGAGAAGCGAATCTCTCGGACGAACAGCTGCAAGCTGGTAACCAGGCGGTCATCTTCGCTTGGGCATTCCTGCTCGCCCTCATTTCCGCGTTTGTCCTTGCCCTGTTTATTGGGGATCATGGGCTGCCGTTTGGATTAACCGCAGGTGTAGCGGTGGGCCTGGGATGGGTAGCGACGTCGTTGGGAATCACGTTTCTTTTCGAGCGGCGGAGCGCGCGCCTGACGCTCATCGACGCCGGCTACCATGTAGTGGCATTCACTCTCATGGGAACGATCATTAGCGCGTTCAACTGAACGGAGGCGAGATGAACCTTCTGATTTTCCTGGCGCTCACGACGATCTCGGTTGGCGAAGTCCGTGATACTTCGTACCAGTTACCCAGCGGCGAACAGGTACTCCGGCAGGAAGTGACCGTGCGAGCCTCTTCCGACGAAGTGTTCACTGCATTCACAACGGATGCGGGACTGAGAGGCTTTGCGGCACCCGTCGTTTCCATGGATCTGCGTGTCGGAGGCCTTTGGGAGTCGAGTTACGACATCCGGAAAAAGCCCGGAGATGAGGGCACCATCAAGAACGAGGTTCTGAGCTACCTTCCCGGGAAAATGTTGTCGATCCGAATCAAAGAAACGCCGGCCGGCTTTCCACATTCGGATATTGTGAAATCCGTCTGGACCGTCATGCTTTTCGAGGACATGGGCGACGGGACGACCCGCGTCGAGATTTCAATGCTTCCGTGGAAACGCGGAGAGAATTGGGATGAGATGCAATCATTTTTCCGGCAGGGAAACGCCGTCGTCCTACGGAATCTTCAAACGCTCTTCACCACCGGTCCTGTTGACTGGAGTGCCACGCGACCGCTGACGAACGATTGACGCAGCCGAGCGTGATCCATCACCTCGACGGATCGCTGACGCGCGGGGGAGGCGTCGCCTCGGTGGAACACCGCTCGTGCGTAAACGCGCGCTTTTCAACCATTCGATCACCAGTATCCCGCAGTTTCTTCCAGTCTGCGTTCGTGTCGTCAGCTCCAGATCTCGAGCGAGAGTGTACCGCTCGTGTTCATCAGAATCTTGTGCATCAACAGGGATCATCGCCCGGTGCCGGACGATGCTCCGCTCGAAGCCTGTCAGCGTACGACTTCGAAGTGGCCCATCATGCCCGCCTCGTGGTGCTCGAGGATGTGGCAGTGATACATCCAGCTTCCCGGCCGATCCTCGGGCATCCATGCGATCCGCACGGTGCTGCGCGGCGGAAGGTTGACGACGTCTTCCCACGAACGGAAGGCCGGCGCTTCGCCGTTGATCGACAGAACCTGAAAGAAGAAGCCATGCAGGTGGAAAGGATGATCCATCAGTGACACGTTGACGACGTCCCACACCTGAAGCTCGCCGACCTTCACCGGCCGATCGTTGTGGTGCATCTCGCCATTGACCAGGAAATCGAGACCGCGGCGCAGACTCGGTCCGACCTTGAACGTGACCGTCCGGTTAGGCTTTGCGCCGGCATCAGTGAGTGGGGCGATCGTCCGGAGCCGCGCAGGAATCGTGGCACGCGACGGTTTCGCCGGTCCGACTACGAGGCTGCCGAATGACTCGTTCCCGCGCCTCTTGAAGGTGCTACGCATGTACCGCAGCGAATCGATCGGGAGCGTCCGCCCTTCTTCGAACGGCCCTACGAGAATCTCAACCCGATCGGCAGCCGGCAGGAGGACCTCAGTCACGTCGACCGGTGCTTCGATCAGACCGCCGTCCGTTCCGATGATGCGGAACGTCGCGCCTCCGAGCGAAAAGCGGATGTACCGCGCACTGGACGCATTGATGATGCGCCAGCGTTCAATCTGACCAGCCGCGATCGTCAGCTGGGGCTCCGCTTTTCCGTTGATGAGACGGATGTCGCCTTCGCGACCATCGTGCCGCTCACGGAATCCTCCGAACTTCGCGAGCCGGCCCTGCTTGTCGGCGTTGACGTCGTCGAAGATGAGCGTCTGCTCACGATCGACTACCGGCTCATCGGCCCCACGGACGATGAACGCACCATACAGTCCCTTCTCGAGCTGTTCGGTTTCATTCGCGTGCGGGTGATACCAGAACGTCCCGGCGTCGGGAGGCGTGAACCGGTACGTGAACGTCTCCCCCGGCTCGACCGGTCGCTGCGTCGCTTGTGTTCCGTCCATCGCGGCTGGAATCCGCAGCCCGTGCCAGTGGATCAGCGTCGGCTCCGACAGCCGGTTCGTGAACTCGATCTCGACCGGCACGCCCTGCGTCAACTCGATTGCGGGTCCCGGAACCTGGCCGTTGTACCCGAACCCTGCGATTGTGACACCGGGCGCGGCTTCCCAGTTCGTTTCACGAGCTTCGAGTGCAATGCGAACCGTTCGGGGATCGTTCGAGGGCTGTTCCACTGCCATGCCGGCGTTTGCTGGTGCCACCGGATGATGTCCGTGATGATCGTGAGCTTTCATGTTCGTTCTCCTGTCTTGCGGTTGTTCATCACTGCAAACGCAGCGGGTAGCGGGTTCTTACAGGGGCGGGCGAGCGGGTGCTCGCCGAAAATCGGGTGGCGCATCGATGCCACCACTCAAAGAACGCAGGAAGGACTCGAGTTGCCTCAGCTCCTGCGCACTCAATCTCAACGACCTGAGCTCCGTGTGACCTCCCGGAGCAGCCGGTGCCTGGTTGTAGTGATTCAGTACTTCACCGAGCGTTGCGAACTGGCCTGCGTGCATGTAGGGAGCGCGCTCTCCGACGCCTCGGAGTGATGGAACTTTGAATGCACGCTCCAGCTCGTGGCCATCGGCCTTCAGAAACTCGAGCTCGGAACATTGCGCAGGGGATGCGTCGCTCCACCGGCTCCGGCAATTGAACTCGTCGGCCATAACGTTCTTCGCTCCCTCGCTACGTCCTCGGTCCTGTGGCACCGACGGGTTCGTCGGTACTCCGGTGTTGTGAAATTCGTTGTTCGTGAGCAATGGACCGTTGTGGCATTGCGTGCAGTTTGCCTTTCCGACAAAGAGGCGGAGGCCAGCGACTTCGTCGTGACTCAGGATGTCCGCGGGCGGCCTGCCGGTCGCCGTCAGTGCGTCAACGTAGCGATCGAAGCGGGAGGGTGCATACTGGATCTGCCGTTCGTATGCAGCCATCGCTTTCCCGATGTTTACGAAAACGCGCGTGACTGCTTCCCGATCGCTCTCCGGCATCTCATTCCAGGCCGCTGCCGAAGCCGGATCGTCGACCGGTCCGGCAGCGGCTGGCACTCGACTCAAGTCCGGAAGGGCACCGAAAACTCGTTCGTACGAGGTCTGATAGTTCTTCGCGATCACATGTGCGTACTGAGCACGTGATCCGCCGTGTTCCACGGGACTCTCCAGCGGGCCGAGAGCCTGGGCCCACTGGCTGTCTTTCCGGCCATCCCAGAAGAGAAACGGCGAGAAGGCAGTCCCGGCGACCGGCATGGTCCGGCGGTTCGTCGTCCCGACTCCATGCGCAAGCGGCGATCCGTCCTGAAAGTCCCGCTCCGGTTGATGACATGTCGCACACGAAACCTTCCCGTTGGAGCTCAGTCGCTGATCGAAGAAAAGCTCGTGGCCCAGCTTCGCGGCCGACGGATCATCTGCAACCCGATTCGTCGGGTCAGCAGCCAATCGGTCGAGCCCACTGATCGAGAGCGTGCGGAGCTCGTCGATCTGCTCTGTGCTCCAGGAATCGGTCCGACGTGCGGCGCACATCAGTGTCGACAGCAGTACGAGCGCGGGGAAGATCAGGAATCGCTTTGCAGTCATGCTCTGCCTCCGGCAACAGCGGTTGTTTAGAGCGCGAGATTGAAGGTCACCGTATCAGCCCCTTCTTTGCCGGCGATGGCGAGCTTGAACTCCCACCAGCCACCCATGTTGAAACGGACGCCCTCGATCACGTACTCGCCATTTCCGAGGGCTTTCGTGACCCGCGGTTGAGTCGGGAGCCCGTGGCCGTGTTGAGGCATGCCTCCATCGATTGTGATTACGGCTCCGTCGACGGACTGGCCCTTCGCGTCCGTCAGAGTGACTTGAACCGTCTGGAGCTTCCGCGGACGTAGCGACTCAGTCGGCTGAAGCACCGCCGTGTAGAGTCCCGCCGATGAGTTGCGAGGTCCGAGACCGAATTCACTCGACGCCGGTTTCTGCGCGCCACCGTGGATCATCGTCATCACACTCGAGCAGGCGGTGAGACCGCCGAGGGTGAGGGCCATTACGGCGAGAGTGCTGACGATTCGCAACCGCTGATTTCCGTTCTTTGCCATTTCTTCCTCCACAATTCAATTCGCCTGGTTCGCTGGTGGACCGACGATGTGTGCCCAAGATCGGCTCTGTTTCGCAGGGACGGTTGAACGGACTGGTCGGAGTTCTTGAATAAACCGGCTATCCTTTTCCTCGTGACCCCCGCAGACGGCGGAAAGACCGATCCTTCGTGGACTGCACCACCGCGGTGGTACTTGTGGGAAGGGGGGTTCCTGCTCATCGCCGGTAGCGTCGGAGTCGTACCGTCGCACAGCCACCACGCGATCCAGGTCGTCATCACGATGCATGGCGAAGCGGGAATCGCCAATGAGGAGGGCCAGTGGCAATCCGGCCGTGGGATCATCGTTCCGCCGAACCTCGTGCACAGTTATTCGGGACAGGGTTCGTACGGCGCGATGCTGTTTGTCGATCCCGATTCCATCGAGGGAATCTGGCTGCGGTCTACGATCGGGAACAGAATCACGATCGTCCCCGAATCGCGAGTCCTGCCGGCAGCCGCGGCTCTCCGTAGCTTCTGTGAGTCCCCTCTGGAGAGCCTGGACGTCGGATCGCTGATTCGTTACATCGTCGAATCACTGAGCGCCGGGGTTCCGCCCGCGCGGCGTCCAGATCCTCGAATCACGAAGGTGCTCGACCTGATCGCGTCATCTGCAGATCTGCGGCTGCCCATCGAGCGAGTCGCCGCGAGCGTGTTCCTCTCGCCGAGCCGGTTTCAGCATCTATTCAAGCAGCAGGTCGGTCTTGCCTACCGGCGGTACATCCTGTGGCGCAAGGTGACGCGGGCGATGGTCACGATCGCGCGGCAACGGACGCTGATGGCCGCCGCACAGGAGTCCGACTTCGCCGACGCTGCACACCTCACGCGGACGTTCCAGCAGATGTTCGGTCTGCCGCCGTCCGCGCTGATGCAAGGCGAGTTGTTCGTCATCGCTTCGCCATTCGACCTGGTCAGTAAAGCTGCATGACAGCCGTTCGCAGCGCGGGATGGACACTCTGTGGTGACCGGCTAGTGGGTAGACCCTTCGAGACGCTCGACGCGCGATTTGAACACACCGCGCGAGCGACGTGAACGTGCTCGTGGGAGAGATCGGCCAACGTTCAAGCGCACCAGCCCGTTCCAGGATCTGGGTAGTTGCGCAGAATTGCCGAAGCCATGGAACGCGCCCGTCTCTATTGACCTTCGCGCGATCGCGCATGGAAGGGAGAGTTGGCCGGTTTCCGGCGGCGGTGCTCGACTCGATGATTGAGGACGTCCGGCAGACGCTTTCGCCGCGATGAATTTTGCGCGGCAGCAGCTGTCCGGCGAGAGAGCCGATAGGGCCCGGCTTAACTTTTAGAGTGTCACAGCGTATTGGGCTTTACGAGCCTGCTCTACCTCGTCCACGTTCAATCAACTCGAATGAACGGTCTGCAGTCGCATCACTGGAGGTTTCGATCAATGAGAAGCATGGCACTTCATTGCGCGGTTCTCGCTCTCAGTCTCCTCTTTGCCTCTCCCGGTAGCGGCCTGACGGACGCCTTGTCGTCGCAGCCGGATGTGCGCGGCGAAGTATCGGCCTCCTACGTCGTGCGGTTCGACGAGCAGGACCGGCGGCTCGCGTTTGTGGAGGCTCGCATCAGGAGCCGGGACGAGTTTCTGCTGATGTATCCCGAGGGGGCGAATCATCTTCCTGCTGGTTGGGCGACATTCATCCGAAACATGAGTGCGACGGACGGAGAGGGTCGAGAGGTCACTCTGGAGTCGAACGGGCGCGACCTGTGGCGGAATCCTCGGCCGGGGGGAGAGGAGCTGACGTTCCGCTATGAGATTCTCATTCATCACGATGCCGGACGCTGGCCCTCTGGCTGGGACGAGGCCGCGTACGTCAAAGGGGAGTCGATCTTTCTCACCGGAAAAGCCCTCTTCATCACGGCCTTCGACCAGAGCGACATCGAGGTGCGTTTCTCGCTTCCGGAGCAGTGGCAGCTCGTCACCCCGTGGGAGTCTCGGGGCTCGCGGCAGTTCGTCGTAGCGGGTCCCGTCGAGCTCACCGAATCGGCCATCATGGTCGGCCGATTCGACGAACGGACGGTGAAAATCGGCAGTGTCGAGGTCGTTCTGGCCGTCGGTCACTCTCTTCCGAATGCAGCGGAGCTCTTCGAGGAGACACTTCGCTCGGTGCTCCCCGAGGCCGCGGCCGTCTTCGGGGGGTCTCCGGAAGGTCGATACGTGATCGCGGCGAACCGTGAGGAAGCCTTCACGGGTGGCGGTGCGTTTCCACGCAGCCTCAGTCTCCTGTTCCAGGACCCGCCGACGCTCGAGAACCGACCGGAGTGGTCGCACATTGTGATTCACGAGCTGCTGCACCTCTGGATCGGCGTCGCGATCAGCCCGCCGAGGGACCAGCAGGAAGACTGGTTCACCGAAGGAGTAACCGATTACCTGACGAATCTGATTCAGGTCGGCAACGGACTGATTTCGGAGCAGACCTTCTGGGATCGGGTCGCGGACCACGATTCGAAATACCAGGCGGCAGCCGGCGACGTATCGCTGCGGGACGCCGGACGGGACAAGGGGAGGCACTACGATCTCATCTACAGCGGAGGTCTCGTGACGGCACTCGCACTCGATGTGGAGATGCGCGTGAAATCTGGAGGGAAGGCTGGAGTCGTCGACCTTCTCCGTGAGATGTATCGCTCCCACGGATTGGGCGGCGTCCCCTTCACGGCCCGAGACGTCGTGGACGCGGCGGTGAGGTTGGTGGGGAGCGATCTGAGCTTGTTTTTCGAGTCGCACCTCTACGGAACGACCACGATCAAACTGGACCGAACGCTGCAGCAGCTGGGACTTCGCTTCGTGACGAGCGGCGATCAAGGCTCCGCCCCTCGGATTACTGCGATCGAAGAGCCATCCCCCCAGCAACTTCGGCTCAGGCACGAAATCCTTCGCATCTGGTCACTGGCGCGTCCGTCTTGATGCGCGCCCGGCGGGTGACGGTCTACTGAGCGGATCGAGCGTCACCACTCCGTGCCCCCAATGTGCCCAACTCATGGCCATCTCGCGCCCGAATCATGACGCGGGGGAAGTCGAGCGAAAATCAGGCTTTACGGGAGGATCACTTGCGAGGAGTTGGTAGCGCATACGGGATTCGAACCCGTGTTACCGCCGTGAGAGGGCGGCGTCCTGGACCCCTAGACGAATGCGCCACGATGGCAGGGGAGGCGGAAGATACCGAAGGCAACTCCCGCCGTCAAGGGCGCTTAAGGTCCTGCACGGTGACGATATTCCCTTGACCTCGATCTCGACGGAACCTTCTCGGAGGCAGGAATGAGCGCGACGAAGAGCGCGGTTTGGTGCGGCTGATGAGATTGCTTCTGTTGCTCGTTTCCTTCGTGCTTGTTTCCGCCTGCGGAGGCGGTCGTCTGTATCTCGAGCCCGAGCCGGGTCGCGGCGACGCGGCTCGCGGGAAGGAGCTCGCCGTCCTGCACGAGTGCTACGACTGTCACATCATCCCCGGCATCGACCGTAAGCCAGGGCCAGGCGTTCCCAGTTCGCTCGCCGGGCTTGCGCGGCGCGATCGGATTGTTGCGAAACAGGTCGAGAATACGCGTGACAATCTCGAAACCTATCTGCAGTATCCGAAGAAGGTGGCTCCCCGATCGCTGATGCCGGGCCTCGGCGACCGCCCCGAGGCTGCTCGCGATATCGCGGCTTACCTCGTGACCCTCGACTGAAAGCCGGGGACGCCGTTGCCGTTGGTCTTGGGGCCGATGCGGATGTGGCCGATGACTTCGTTGCCATTCCCGCGGTACTCGAGCTCGGCGAAGCTGACACGGCGTGCGATCACGATGCCGCGGCCATGGTTGTCGAAGGCGCGGCTCGGGTCGGGATCGACGTAACGGTTCCAGTCGAAGCCGGCGCCCTCGTCGATGACGGTGATCCGGATCTCATGGTCGTCCCGCTCGAAGGTAACGCTGACCCGCTTCAGCAGGTTCTCCGGCAGTTGCAGCCGACGCTGGATCTCCTCGGCCCAGCGGCCGGACTCATTCAGCTCGGTCTTCTCGTCGTACGTCACGCCGAGGTTCCCATGCTCGACCGCGTTGACGATCAGTTCGGTCAGGCCGATGACGACGTTCTGGGGATCGGGGCAGAGGGCGGCGATGAGAGAGCCGACATCTTTCGCCTCTTCAATCGTACTGAGCGAAAACTGGGCGGCGCGCAGGAGACGGTTCGCGGTCGCCACGCGCCGCGCCATGGTCTGGAGTTCACGATAGCTGTGCCGGTCCCGGACGGCCGTCTCGACCACGCTGAGCAGCATCTCCGTATCGATCGGCTTGGTGAGGTAATAAAAGGCTCCGGCTCGCATCGCCTCGATCAGATCGGCGCGTGAATCGGAGGCCGTCTGGAGAATGACCGGCACGGATTTCAGATCGGGATGGCTCTTGAGAGTCTGCAGGAGAGGGACGCCGCCCATCCGCGGCATCATCCGGTCGCACAGGATGACGTCAAAATGAGCGCCCGCCGTTTCGAGCAGACGCAGCGCCTCGACACCGTCCTCGGCGCACTCGACTTCGTATCCCTCTCTGGAGAGATGCGTCTCGAGGAGCGCTCGATCGTCCGGATTGTCATCGACGACGAGAACGGACCCAGGTTCGTCAGACATTCGATGTAAGCGACGATGATAGCCGAAGATGTGGCCGGTTCATCCGATGGATTGCCCGTTCAGCGCTCGATCGCGATATCAGCGACTGTTGTGTTGGGCAGTTTTAGCAGTTCGTCGGGGGCGAGGCGCGCTTTGCTGGAACGGTTGCCCCCTCCGATGATGACGGCTTTCTGCCCCATGATCCTTTCGTCGACGTAGAGAGGCACGTCGGGCGGCAATCCGGCGATCGATACGCCGCCGATCAGCATCCCGGTCACCTCGGTGGTTTCATCGCCTGACGCGAACGAAAGGCGTTTCGTGCCGGCGATCGTGGCGAGCTTGCGATTGACGTCGAGCTTCGTGTCGGCCCGTACGAGGCAGGCGAGGTAGCGGCGCGGAGTCGTTTTGACGACCACGAGAATCGCATTGCACGCTTCGTCGGCGGGGATTCCGTAGTGGCGGCAGAACTCGGCCGTATCAGCGAGATCGGGGGCGCATTCGAGCGGCTCGTATTCGATGCCGCTCTCGTCGAGTGCGGTACGGACGCGTTCGTGAAGAATCGATCGTTCGGTCATGCAGATGGTGAGTATTTCACAGCCGAAAGAGCGGCACGTATCAAGCATCTATCGCGGGTGGAGGAGAACCCCAGATGCCAAACGCAGTCACGATGTTGAAGGCAGATCACACAACGATCAAGAGACTGCTTCGCCAGCTCTCCGAGACTTCTGACCGGGCCGTCAAGCAGCGCGTGTCGCTCGTGAACGAGCTCGAGCAGGTGCTGAAGATTCACACTCAGATCGAAGAGGAAGTCTTTTATCCCGCGTTCAAGGCGATCACGAAAGGCGACGAAGCAGAAGAGATGTTTTACGAGGCGGCGGAGGAGCATCACGTCGTCGATATGGTGCTGCCGGCGCTCAAGACCGCGAACCCGAAGTCGCACGAGTTCAAAGCAAAGGCGAAGGTACTGAAGGAACTGATCGAGCATCACATCCGTGAGGAAGAAAGCGAGATGTTCCAGGAAGCGCGCAAGCGTTTCAGCGACGAACAGCTTCGCGAACTGGGAGATCTGATGCAGGCACGCAAGGATTCGGTTGCCGCGATGTGGGACAACCCGCTGCTGCGCCCGGTCAAGAAACTGCAGAGCGTTGCGCACAAGTTGATGCCGACGAAGGTGAAGACCGCCAAGGCGACAGCCATCGCGAAGGGGATGGAGGGGCGCGAGCAGCGGTAGGGTTTTTGGTTCCACGGAGTTCCACGGAGTTCCTCGGAGTTCCTCGGTTCCTCGGAGTTCCTCGGGGCCATCGGCTTCGATACCTCACCTGCCTGTCATCCGCCTGTCATCCCGAGCGGGAGGCGGGCGGGTGGCGAGGGATCCCTTGCCGACCCACCACAGCGCGTCGCCGCGAGGCCAAGGGACGCCCGGCGTTCCAGCGCGCAGGGTCGTCGAGTCAGGGATCCCTCTCCGTCCTCCGCCCCTCACGCCCACACGCCCGCCCCTGGGGCTACGGCGGCTCGGGATGACAGCGTGGTGTTCAGGAAACCCGAGGAACTCCGAGGAACTCCGAGGAACTCCCCGAGGAGCCGCGGAACCGAGGAACTCCTCAGTCGTAGTACTCGTGTCCGAGGTGAGTGATGGAATCGTGCCGCATCGCCCAGCGCATCGTGTTCTTCAGCTTGAGGAGTTGGATGAAGAGGTCGTGTTCCGGATAGAGCTCGGGGGCGGTCATGGGGCACTTGAAGTAGAAGCTGAGCCACTCCTGAGTGCCTGACCAGCCGGCGCGTTTTGCGAAGTCGAGCAGCAGTGCGAGGTCGAGGACGATCGGCGCGGCGAGAATCGAGTCGCGGCAGAGGAAGTCGATCTTCATCTGCATCGGATAGCCGAGCCAGCCGAACAGGTCGATGTTGTCCCACCCTTCCTTCGAGTCGCCGCGCGGAGGGTAGTACTCGATTCGGACTTTGTGAAAGAGATCGCCGTACAAAGACTTGTAGAGGTCGGGCTGGAGTATGTAGTCGAGTACGCCGAGCTTCGTGTTCTCCTTGGAGCGGAACGAGTCGGGGTCGTCGAGGACTTCGCCGTCTCGATTGCCGAGGATGTTGGTCGAGAACCAGCCGCGAACACCGAGCATCTTCGCCTTCAGGGCGGGGGCGATGACGGTCTTCATCATCGTCTGGCCGGTCTTGAAGTCCTTGCCGGCGATGGGGACCCCTTCGCGCCGTGCGAGTTCCCACGCCGCGGGAAAGTCGACGGCGAGATTCGGCGCGCCGTTGGCGAAAGGGACCCCTTCGCTGATGCAGGCCCACGCGTAGAGCTGTGAATTCGAGATGGTCGGGTCGTTGGATGCGAGCGCCTTCTCGAAGGTCTCGACCGTGTGATGGCAGCCGTTCGACGACACCCAGATCTCGGTGCTGGCGCACCAGACGGCGACGGCGCGGTTGCAGCCGTTCTCTCGAAGAAAGCGACGGATGTCTTCGCGGAGCTGCTCGACCATTTCTGCCTTCGAGTCGCCCTGCTTGATGTGGGTACCGTTGAGGCGGCGGACGTACTCCGGATAGAAGACACCCGGCATCGGGACAATGGCTTCGAGCTCTTCACGGATCGGGTCGAGATGCGCCGCGGTCAGCACCTCCGCGTGAACTGCCGATTCCCATGCGTTATCGGGGAAAATATCCCAGGCGCCGAAGACGAGATCGTCGAGAGTAGCCAGCGGCAGAAAGTCGCGGATGCGGGGCGAGGTGGCATCCGTCCGCTTTCCAAGCCGGATCGTTCCCATCTGCGTCAACGATCCGATCGGTTCGGCAAGCCCGCGCCGCGCGAGCAGCACTCCGGCGATCATGGTCGTCGCGACCGCTCCGAGACCGGGAATCAAAACGGCAAGCCTCCCGCTTGCGGGTGGGACGAACTCTGGTTGCTTCACGGTATGGCTGAGTCGCAGCAATTCACGGGCCACGGGATTTGCATCGCGTGGCTCATGATGGTGATGTCGAGCCACGGGATGGTCCAATGCTGACTGGCGTTGCGATAGCCAATCTTAGCGCAGGCGACGAGACTCTCATTGCCGGAGAATTTCCCACTCTCGTGATCGCCCCTCGCCATCGCGACGTTTCGGTTCAGGAACTGCGTGCTTCGGAATGGGGCCGGCCGGACTTCGATCTATGGGCGTTCGACGCGCGCATGGACGAGACCTCGGCCGAACCTTTCGTACTGTCGCTGATCGGTGATGGGAGTGGTCCGTCGTTTCCCGTCCAGGTTCTGAACCGCTGCCAGCGGTTGATCGGGCGGCGGAATCACGCCTCTTCGACGGTCGAGTTCTCGTCGGCGCTTCAGATGCATCGGCAGATGCATGACCTGACGAAGCCGCTCGTGCTCGCCGACTACCGGCACTCCCTCGACGTCTGGCAGTGGGTTCTGCGACTCGCGCCCGACGCCACTATGGAAGTCCAGGTTGCCGCGCTGTTTCACGACGTCGAACGGCTGCTCTCGGAGTCGGACGAGCGGATCGAGCAGCGAGCGTTGGACTACCAGAGATTCAAGGATGCGCATGCTTCCGGTGGTGCGGCCATGGCTGCGCGAGTGCTGGACGAGGCGGGCCTTTCCGAGGATCTGCGGCTGCGAGTGGCGGCACTGATCGCGGCGCATGAGCGGGTCTCCGATGATCCGGAGCTGATGCTGCTCAATGATGCCGATGCCCTCTCATTCTTTTCGCTCAACTCGCCGGGATATCTCGATTACTTCGGTGCTGAGCAGACGCGGAAGAAGATCACCTATACATGGGAGAGGATGAGTCGCGCTGCCAGGGAACGGATGGCGTTGGTTGGTTTGAGGGGGGATGTGGCGCGGCTGTATCGGGACGCCAGGCTGCTGTGATGGCTGGATGGTTGATTCACCACAGAGGACGCAGAAGACACAGCGCAGGCTCGCTTCGCTCGCCCCGCAACCCAGCAATCGCATTTGTGACCGACGATCTTCCAGAGCGAAAGGCGAAGTAGCCGCACTCGCTATGCGCTACGGTTACGGAGTACGAAGCCTGCCGGGCCCCTCGCATGCCCGCCCACCCGCCCGCTCGGGGTGACATCTGGCAGAGTCTTGAAGGTCGGAGTAATG
>DASVLC010000031.1:0-7116 GCA_036385045.1 Thermoanaerobaculia bacterium
GTCGGCGACCTGCGCGCGAATGCGGTGCGGCGGCGGAATCTGCGGCTCTATCTCTCGGAAATGGCAGAGATCTCACCGAAGACCCTGCTGGTCGGTGAGGCGGTGAGTTACCGGGGAGGGCGTCTCACGGGGATCGCATTCGTGAGTGAGACGCTGATGCTGGGAGGCGTGGAGACTTCGAGCGGACGGGTTCTGGGCGCGAGCCACGGGTATCGAAAGGCAACCGCGGGTCCGAAACTCTCCACCGAGGCGAGTGCGACGATGGTGTGGGAAACGATTGCGCCGATCACGCCGCTGCCGCTGCTCTGGAATGCGTTTCCGTTCCACCCCTTTCACGCAGGCAACGAGGCGTCCAACCGCGCGCCATCATCCAGCGAGTTGCTGCTCGGATCCCGCTTTCTCGAACGGCTGCTGCGTCTCTTTCCAATCGAAACCGTAGTGGCGGTCGGCAACCACGCTTCCCTCTCTCTGCAGCGACTCGGCGTCGATCACACACGGGTTCGCCATCCATCGCAGGGAGGGAAGAACCTGTTCGTCGAAGGAATGGCGCGACTGTCGCAGAGAAAACGGGTATGAAGAAAAGCCAGATCCAGCAGATCAAAGAGGGGCGCTCGATGCGCGAGCGAACCTGGTCAGGCCGGCTGCAGCCGTTCGGTCCGCACGTGCAACTCGACAACGAGAACGCCGTGCGGCTGACTACCGTACCGAGTTCTGCAAAAGAGAAATACAAGGGTGGGCGGGAGGAGTGACCGGTCGGGCTTAGGTTTGAGAGTCAAAGGCCGGGCTCGGGCGCGGGCGCGGGCTCGGGCACGGGACGGGGACGCGACAGGACGGACCGGGGACGTGCGAAGGCGCGTCGCACGATCTGGCCCCGCGCTCTGCGCGGGGTCTTGGTGGTTGGGTGTGGCCGCGAAGGCGGCCACGACAGCGACGATGCTCACGTTCCGGCGGCCTCCGTTCTGGTCGCCGCCTTCGCGGCCACGTGACCTCGAGCATCGCGTTCCCCGCGCAGACGCCTTCGCGCGTGACCACGACACAGATGAATGTCTGCGGAACGATGTTGTACGTGGCGGAGAGAGGTCGAGGACAACGACGCTGCACGAATGGAAGCATGACTCAAAAACGTGCCTGCGCCATCCCCGGGCCCGCACCCGAACCCGCGCCCGGCTTATGACTCTCAAACCGAGGACAAGGCGAAAACCTCAGCGCCCGGTCAACTTCCCGCTGATCCAGGCTATCTCTTCCTTCGCTTCATCGCCGGCGGTGACGATGAAGAATCTCTCGGTGCCTTCCGGTGCAACGATTCGGATGGTGTAGCTGCCGGGTTCCGGGAAGTCGTATGCCTCATCCATCGTGTCGAACTGGCGGACCTGTCCGACGGGCATATCATTCACGAAGACCATCGCGTTAGGCGGTTCGACGTCGATCACCATTCCTCGGCGTGCCCAGATCCGGACTACCGCATTGACCCCTTCCGGACCGCCCGTAACCTCGGCCCGGGATCTGCCGGTCACCGGCTCGTTCGCGGTCGGCACGTTCGAACCCTCATCGCCATGGAGGACGAATGACTGACCGGCACCGGGCTCTCCCGGAACTGACGGCGCCATGCCCTGGTCCTGACGAGGGCGCACGTGCCGCGTGATCGTCCCGTCATCGCGATAGCGAATACCGGTCACCACGGCGAGCGCCGCGAGACTCACGAGCACCACACCGATCAGTACCGGCACCCACCGCGGAAGAATCGCCGGCTCCGGCTCATCCGCCTCGCGGGTATACCCGGGATCGGTCCGGTCGAGATCAGGAGGATGGTTCGTCATCGTTTTCAACTCGCGCCGCATCATCGATCGCCACGGGGCCCTGATCCGTGACAACCTTCTCGGAGTCATCGTCCAGCCGGTCGTATGCCTCCTCCCGGTTCTTGAGGAGCTCATGCGCCCGCTGCTCGTGCTCCGACGGAACGTAGACCCGGATATCGCCCATCGTGCCGAAGTTGATCGGCTCCATGTTGAACTTCACGTTCTCGATCTGCGCCGGAATCCCCTCGGCCTCGAGAAAACCGCGGATCAGTCGCGATTCGTCATCCGTGCCAGTGCTGGCGATCTCGACCCACGTCGTACCGTCCTCGGCGTCAACGGTGTTCACGTTATCCGGATATTCATTTGTCGAGTCAGCCATCGTGCAGCTCCTTACGCTCTAACGGTGATGTGCCCGCGGTCAGCGGTCAACACACCGATCTTTGCATAGAACAGACCGCTTTCGCGGAACCGCGCCTCGAACCGATCAACCCTGTCTGAAGGTACCGCCATGAGCAGGCCACCGGATGTCTGTGCGTCACACAGTAAAGTGAGTTCGGTCTCGGACGTATGCAGCTTCACCCGGGAACGAAACGTCCGGACGTTTCTCATCGTCCCCTCCGGTCGGAAGCCTCGGGCGAGCCACTCCCGCGCTCCATCGAGCACCGGAACTGCTCCGGCTTCGAGTTCGGCTCCCACCCCGGACCCCTCGCACATTTCGAGCAGATGACCGATCAGGCCGTACCCGGTCACGTCGGTCGCCGCGCTGACGCCCCCGGCGACCATCGCAGTTGCCGCATCCCTGTTGAGCATCGTCATCCAGCGAGCAGCCTCATCGAGCGAAGGAGCGGTGCGCCGGAACCAGCGGCGTGACGACGTACCCCGATGCGCACTGACGAGAACGCCGTTGCCGATCGGCTTGGACAGGAACAGCACGTCACCCGCGGAAGCGGTCGAGTTCCGGACCAGCTCGGACGCCTTGACAGTACCGGTGACCACGAGCCCGTACTTCGGGACGTCGTCGATGATGGTGTGACCACCAGCCACGGGGAAGCCTGCCTCAGCGGCTTTCTCCGCTCCGCCACGGAGGATCTCCTGCAGCACCTCGAGCGGCAGTCGATCGGAAGGAAAGGCGGCGATTGCGAGCCCGAGGATGGGAGTGGCACCCATCGCATAGATGTCGGAGATAGCGTTGACGGCGGCGATCTGTCCGAACAGATGTGGGTCATCGACGATCGGCGTGAAGAAGTCGACCGTCTGCGCGATGGCTAGATCACCGGCGATTCGAATGACTGCGGCATCGTCACAGGTGGACGTTCCGACAAGAAGATCCCCAGCCCCTTCATTGGAGGGGAGTCGAGACAGAATCGATCTCAGGTCATCCTGACCGAGCTTGCATGCTCAGCCACCGCTCGTCGCGAACGACGATAGCGGCGGATGCCTGCGGCGCTTGTGCTTCACGAGCTGATGGTATCGCGGGGAAGGGCGTGTTGAGCGCACAAGCCACGGGACCGGGCGTTCACACACACAGCACGGCTAGCACCAGGCCAGATCGAGGTGAGCGGTCCCACGGACGATCTCCTCACCAGAAAGTCACCCCGACGGGCGGTTGGGCGGGCATGCGAGGGGGCTGGCAAGCTGCGTACTCCGTAACTCGTAGCGCATAGCGAGTGCGGCTGCTTCGCCTCTCGTATTGGCAGATCGTCGACGTCTTCACGATGGCCGTTCGGCCATCACTGCCGCCTGCGCAGCCTCCACCGCATCGAGAACCTCCTGATAGAGGTAGTACTTTTTCTCGCCGTCGAGGGAGGCGTTCTCGTCGACGATCGTAGCGATCCTCGAGGCGTAGTACGAGGCTGGAGGAAGGCGCTCGCCGGCGTCGCGGATCTCGCGGAAACCCTCGATCAGGCTTTCCTGAATGCGCTGGCGAAACGTTCCTTCTTCGAGATCGCGGTCGAGGTTATCGAAGTCGATGATCATCGTTCCACCTGGTAGGCAGCACTGGCAGTAAGCCCGTCGTGAGTCACGGCAGCTTCAAGGCCGCGCGTCTCGTTGAGAAACTTCTGATAAGCCGCGGCAAAGGAAGCCGCGTGCTCGGGCGACTCCCAGGTGGTCTCGACGCGGACGCTCCCATCCTTCATCACGACCACCCGATCGTTCACCCAGCCGCGGGCGTTCGACTCTCCGACCAGCACCCGCCAGTGAAACTCCCCGAGGTGCTCGACAGCGATCGCGCCATCAGGCTTGCGGGCGTCGAAGGGCGCTGGTTTGCGGGTGCGATTGAAGTACTCGTCCGGGTTGAGGATCTCGCGCGTCGATCGTGGCGGATTGGCGTGAATGCGATCGAGCTCTTTCCATCCACCGCGCTGGTAGGCGGTCAGGACGAACTTCAGTCCCTCGACGTAGGGAAATTTCAGCATCTCGACGAAGTAGCGGGGAGTCGAAGCGTCGATCATCTCGTCGGCAAGCAGGGCGGACGTGAGCATTTCGAGGGTCCTCTCGTCCTTCACCGCTTCGTCGAGTGTCACCCCCATCTTGGTCAGCGTGTGAGCCACCATGACGAGTACGGCCTCTCCCTCGAGCACCGCGTGGTACGCCATGCTCGCGTCGGTGTCGTGAAGCAGTCCCTTCGTTTTCGCCGCCAGCCCGAAGTGTTGATCCTGGAGTGCATGCATCAGCTCGTGGACCATGACGCTCTCCTCGAGCATCTTCGGATCGGCAATGGCGGCGACCCCTTCGGGCAGGTCCGGCAACTGACGGATCGAATAGTAGGTATGGGAGTGCGGGTCGTAGAACGCCAGGACCTGCGACTCGTAGAGACTCAGAAGGCGTGGTAATGCCTCGCTCGCTTCGACATCGATGAGCTGAAGCGCCTCGAGCAGGAACCCCCAGTCTTCGAGTGAATACGGGGTGGACTGCTCCATCTGGGACATCAGATGCCGGGTGAGGTCGGAGCGATCAATGGTCACGTTCCGGACCGGCGCGAGGAACTTTCTGCCACGAATCTGCTCGACCGCCCGCATCCCCGGATCGAGCGGAGACGCCGACATACATGCGGCAAGCAGGAGGACCAACAGCAGGCGAGCGATCGGGACCGACGACATGCGGTCCCCAACGAGTCGTTTGCTTGCCCCATTCCGTTCACTTAGAATGCCGGGCGATTCAGCCCATGAGCCCAAACAGCGAACGGATCGAGATTACTGTCAGCAGCCGCTTTGAGAACATCGAGCTGGTGCAGGTGATAGCGGAACACCTCTGCGAGAATGCAGGGTTGGATGAGGACGGCTCTCACTGGATCGGTATGGCCGTTCGCGAAGCTGTCGCGAACGCGATCAAACATGGCAACAAGCTGGACACCGGCAAGAAGGTCTTTGCCACATTCGAGCTGAGCGGGACAGCGCTCGAAATCACCATCATGGATCAGGGCGAAGGCTTCGACCCTTCGAACGTCAGTGACCCCCTGAATCCTCAGAACCTCATGAAAACCAGCGGCCGCGGTATCTTCTACATGAAAACCTTCATGGACCAGATTCAGTACTCCTTCGATCCGAGCGGCGGCACGTCGCTGATCATGACGAAGAATCTGTCGAAGGACAGCGGTATAGCGAATACGAAAGCCTGACTCGAAGAAGGAGAACGAATATGAAAGCCACCAACCGCACCGTCGACAATGTCGAGATCATCAGTCTGCAGGGAAAGATCACGATCGGCGCGGGGGACACTCAGCTGCGCGAAGTCATCAGCGAAGCCGTGAACTCCGGTAAGCCGAATGTCCTTCTGGACCTTTCGGGTGTCACCACGATCGATTCTTCGGGAATCGGTGAGCTCGTCGGCTCGTACACGACGGTCACAAACCGTGGCGGCAAGCTGAAGCTCCTTCACCTGCCGGCGAAGCTGAACGAGCTGTTGCACGTGACGCAGCTCATCACGGTCTTCGAAGTTTACGAGAACGAACAGGAAGCGGTCCGCAGCTTCTGATCCTCTGAATCCCGCGTGGGGACGGGTGCATGCCCGTCCTCACCGCGGCTCAGAAACGGCCCGTGCGCGGTGAGCGCGGGACCGGGCCGACCGCAGGGTCGCGTGTGGTGCTCCAGCGCATCGTGACCGTGCCGGTATAGAGCGCCTCGTTGCGCTCGATCCAGAGCGGGAACAACGCGTCGGCGAGCGCCCGATCCGCTACCGCTTTTTCCGTAATCCCCAGCAAAGCGCGGAACGGCTCCACGTCACCAAGGAAATTGACCTTGAGTCGGAGCGATACGGCGGGAGGGCGCTGCCCTGCTGCCGGAGGAATCGCGAACGCGATCCGTGCCGAGGTGCTGAACACCTTCGTCTCTCCCGGTTCGATCGCCACCAGTCGCGGCAACAGGACTTCTCCCGGCACTTCCGAGCCGATGTCCACCGTTACCATCAGCTCTTCCGGATCCCAGCTCGTCACCGGGATGATATCGGCGACTGCGATCCTCTCGGAGCGCCCGTTCGTGATTTCGTAGGTGATCGGAATGGGCGAACCGGTTCGCATGAGCTCACCGAATATCTCAGCGTCAATGCGTACTCCGCTCTCGCTCCCTACCACTCGGCGTGCCTGCGTCTTGTCGACGCTTGCCGTGCTGCACGCTCCGAGGATCAATGCCATCACCAGGACTGCGCCGAGTCGTTTCAAGGGACGTGCTCCTCCGTGTGCCGGAAGGAACGTCACACCACGATGCTAAATGCCCCTCCCGCTCAGAAGGAGCCGCGGGCGCTCCGCTGCGCGGCGCTTCCGTTGAGTCGAGATGGGACGAAGTGCACCGGAACCGTGTTGAGGAAGATCGTATCCTTCGATTCGAACCATGAGTCGAAGAGCTCGTCGGAGAGCGTCTGCGGACCTCGCGACTGATTGGCGATCAGGGCGTGGAACGGAACCAGATTGCGCAGGATCGATACCTTCACCTGAACGTAGCGTGGCTCGGCAACTCCAGGTCTCGCTCCCGCTGCACCGAATGCCGCAGTCGCCGCGGCACGGAAGACCAGCTTCTCGCCAGGTTCGATGGTCACCAGCCGCGGAAGGTTCCCGTCCGCCGGGACTTCCGAGCCGAGAGAGAGCGTGATCGTCCTGGTCTCTGAATCGTAGGTCGCAGCAGCAACCCTGTCGGCCACCGCTACGGGATAGGAGGTGAGGTTCTGGATCTGACAGGTGACGGCGATCGGTGCGCCTGGCGAAACCGTTTCGGACAGAATCTGTGCGTCGACCCGTATGTCGTCCTGTCTGCCGAGTGCCCGCCGCGGGTCGTCCATGTCGATGGATTCAGCCGTCGCGGCGCTGGTCACGGAAAGAGCTGCGGTG
>DASVLC010000032.1:0-7284 GCA_036385045.1 Thermoanaerobaculia bacterium
CCCCACGCCGATAGTCGGACCGCTCGCCCCCCACCCCCTCGAATTTCCCTGCCATAATCACCGTTACGGAAAGCTCCCATGTTCGACAAATTTCATGAAGAGTGCGGTGTGTTCGGCGTGCTTGGGCGTCCCGACGCGGCAAATCTCGTCTATCTCGGGCTGTACGCGCTGCAGCATCGCGGGCAGGAAAGCGCAGGGATTGCCTCGGTAGCCGACGACGGCCGCATCGTTTCCGAAAAGGAGATGGGATACGTCGCGGACGTCTTCACTCCCGAACGTCTTGCCAGGCTGCCGGGCTCTACAGCGCTCGGCCATGTCCGCTATTCGACGGCAGGCGGCTCGATGCTCTGCAACGCGCAGCCGATCGTGGCATTCACGAGCAAGGGCCCGGTCGCGGTCGCGCACAACGGCAATCTGGTGAACGGCGACGAACTTCGCCGCCAGCTCGAGCGTGACGGTGCGATCTTCAACTCCACTGCCGACAGCGAAGTGATCGTGCATCTGATCGCGCGGTCGAAAGCGACAGACCTCGAGGGAGCGTTTCTCGATGCGCTCTCCCAACTCGAGGGCGCCTACGCGGTCGCCCTGCTCTCGCCGGGACGTATTTTCGCGGCTCGCGATCCCTATGGTTTCCGTCCGCTCGTGGTCGGTAAGCTGGAGGATGCTCTTGCGATCTCTTCGGAGACCTGCGCGTTCGATCTGATTGGCGCCGAGACGGTCCGAGAGATCGGCGCAGGGGAAGTCATCGCCATCGAAGAGCGAGGAACGATTCCGGCGCTCCGCGTCATCCGTCAGATGGCGGCACATCGCGAGGCACGCTGCATCTTCGAGCACGTCTACTTCGCACGCCCCGATTCCGTGGTGTTCGGCAACAGCGTCGCCGAAGTCCGGCAACGTCTCGGCATCCAGCTCGCGCGCGAGCATCCGGTCGACGCCGATGTCGTGGTGCCGGTACCTGATTCCGGCGTGTTCGCAGCGCTCGGATACGCGCGCGAATCCGGCATCCCGTTCCAGTACGGTCTCGTGCGAAACCACTACGTCGGCCGGACCTTCATCGAGCCGAAGCAGACGATCCGGAGCTTCGGGGTGAAGGTAAAACTGAACCCTGTCCGTGAGCTGGTGAAGGGCAAGCGAGTGGTCCTGATCGACGATTCGATCGTGCGCGGCACGACCTCGAAGAAGATCGTCATGATGCTCAAGCAGGCCGGCGCAGCCGAAGTTCACATGAGGATCTCGTCTCCCCCGACGTCCTGGCCCTGTTACTACGGGATCGACACTCCCGAGAGGCGCGACCTGATCGCAAGCTCGCACACGCTCGAAGAAATCCGGGCGTTCATCGAGGCGAACTCGATCGGCTACCTGTCGGAGGATGGACTGCTGGAGGCCGTCCGGAACGAAGACGACCCCCGCAGTCTCTACTGCACCGCATGCTTCACCGGGAAGTACCCGGTGAAGTCGGAGGCGGTCGAGGCGATGACGGCGGCTGCTACCGCTTCCTGTTGAGGTCGCGGTCGCGCTCGACCACGTCAACGGGTCGCGGCCGCGTGTCGGAGCGAGGGGCGGCCATCTCGACTTCATTGGCTCGCGGAATGTCGCGTGGGACATCACCCGAGGAACGATCCGAGATCAACTCGTCGAACAGTGCACGGTAATGGAGCATCGACTGTCGCAGGTCTTCGGTCGACGCGCTGCCGGGCGCTCCGCTCATGACTTTGTGGCCGGAACGGTAATGCTCGACGACGGTCGGGTTCGTCACTGAGAGATGCGCGGCGTGTTTCTCGAAGTCACCCATCGGATAGCCTCGCGTCCGCATGATCTCCGCCACCGTTTCGTCCGCTTCGACGACGGCTGTGGTCGG
Source organism: Thermoanaerobaculia bacterium (assembly GCA_036385045.1). Taxonomy (GTDB): domain Bacteria; phylum Acidobacteriota; class Thermoanaerobaculia; order Gp7-AA8; family Gp7-AA8; genus QHVT01. Next base: position 1,859 of record DASVLC010000032.1, read on the forward strand.
CCGTTCGATGAAGTGCTGCTCCACTCGGCTCCAATCGGCCTGGAAGCGCTCGCGCTCCTTCGCCGAAAGCGGTCTGATGTCGTAACGGCTGACCTCGTCCGCACGCTGCTCGAGCTCGCGCTCAGCCTTGGCGCGGCTGCCTGCGTTCTGTACTGCATGATCGTATTCGTTGCCGAATCGCTCGCGGAGTTGTTCCGACTTCGAGTTGCGTGCGCCTCGCGCTATGAGCGCCACAACGACGATGAGCGCAACTGCTCCAACCGCGATCCATATCCATAGAGGATCGATTGCCATGATTTGCTCCTTCCGAACAGATCCGTGGCAAACCGTGTGCCGCGAGAACCGGTGAACGCGCTCTCAGCGGACGAGCAGCGAGCAGCAGGTCACCCCACCTTCGGCCTTCGCGAGCTCATCAGCTTCGACCGTTCTGACTTCGATCCCACGCTCCTCGAGCCGCCGGCGCGTGTCGCCGTAAGCTGCGGGGTAGACGACGACGTCACCGAGCAGAACCGCGTTTCCGCCGAACGGTTCCCCAGGTGCGACATCGATCAGCTCCCACCCCTCGAATGGCGCGACGTCCACCCAGGCCCGATTCACCACCAACTGGTTACGGGATACCTGCGTAATCGCGGTCTTGAGGTGAAGGCAGTCACTCATCACGACCGCGGTGACCGCACGTCCAGTGAGCCGACGCAGTTGATCGATGGCAGCGTGGTTGCTGCGATCCGACAGACCGACGAAGATTCGATCATCGAGGACGAGGACATCACCTCCGTCCAGTGTCGCCGGCGCCTCGATGTGTACGAGCTTTCGAAAGGGAGCCAGCGCCACCGCGACCGCGGAGGTTTCGCCACGTCGCGACTCTGCCCCGGGCCTCGTGATCACGGCAAGGTCATCGAGCACGATGGCCGCGTCTTCCACGAAGACGGAGTCGGGGAACCCAGGATCGGCGTCTATCGTGATCATGCGGCAGCCGAGGGACGAGAGAAGTTCCCGGTAGCGCTCATGCTGCAGGCACGCACGCTCGTAGTCGATTACGGATCGCTCGACGTGCGTCAGCTCACATCGTTCGATCGAAGGGCTGACGTCGCGAGTAATCGCAATCACCGCACCGCTCCGACGATCGCGTCACGAATCACTTCGGTGTGCGCAACGAGGCTGTGATCCCCCTCGGGAATCGAAATCAGACGCGAACCCGGGACGAGCGCTCCTGACACCTCCCACTTCGCCCAGGTCTCCGCGACGACGTCATGCGGGACTGTTTCGTCCTGCATTCCCATGATCGCTGTGACCCGCGAGGGCGGAGGATCGAAATCGACATCGAGCACCGCCATCTGCTCGAAAAATCTCCTGTGAATCGGCACGTCCGCACCTCGCGCGAAGTTGAACACCATGACTGGATCGCCATCGGGCATCCGTTCGCTCCAGCGCCGTGCAACTCCGAGAGCCGGCGCGATCAGGACCAGAGGCACGTCGATTCCGCGCCGCGACACGGCCAGCGCCACGAGTGACCCCAGCGAGCTGCCAACCATCGCCCGTGGCGGAGCGGCCCGCCCCCGGGCGAGCGCATGCTCGACGACGGCATCGAAGTCGAGCCGCTCGAAGGACGGGACATTGAGGTCAGGCGTGTCGAGCTCGATGCCGTACGGAGCCAGCAGCGGACGGAGCGACGTGATCTTCGCGCTCGCTGGAGACGAGGCGAAACCGTGAAAGTAGAGCACAGAGGTCATCAGCGAGGGTCGGCGGATGATACATGGCGGGCAAGAGACGCGGCGGTGGCAACACGAAGCTGACGCGCCGGTAGGCACGTGATTACCGCTTCGCGGCGCTAAACCGCATGAACAAGGGAACTCCTGGGCTGGGGCTGTTCATATCGCACCGACACCCCATGATGGCCGTCACCGCTTCCTCTCTGCCGGGGCACGTAACCTGCTCGCGATGCCATCGGAGGTAATCCGATGAAGGCAGGAATGTTGATGACACTTCTGGCGCTGACCGCGGTGACGGCAGCCTGCAGCCGCGATCGTGCGGAAACCGCGACAACCGAGACGGCGATCACGAGCGTGAGCGAAGTCGCTGATCAAGCGACCGCCACAAACGTGCCGGCCGAGAGAATCGAGGATGAACGGCTTACCGCCACCGTCGCCATCGGCGAGAGTCCGTCATCCGTAACCATCCCTGCGATGACCGGCGGCGACGGTGAGGCAATTTTCAGTGCACGATGCTCAGGTTGTCACGGCGCGGACGGGAAGCGCGCAACCAGCGGCGTGACGCTCGCCTCGGACGAAACCCGGAACAAATCCATCGCCGAGCTGACGAAGTTGACCCGAGAAGGGAGCGGCAGCATCTCAGCGACGGCACATCGGCGGGCGAACCTCAGTGAAGCCGAGGTCCATGCAGTTGTCGCCCACATCAGAACGTTACAGTAAGCCCCCGGATCGGAAGCCGGTCCACCCCGGAACATCTCATCTTCAATCGGAGAACGCATGACTCAGCAGTGGACTAACAGGGCCGTGAGCGCCGAAGACGCCGTTTCGCACATCGTGAGTGGCACGAAGCTTTTCATTCATGGCGCCGCTGCGACGCCGACGACCCTGATCGACGCGCTTGCCAAACGCGACATCGATCGCGTCACCACCTACCACCTGCATCTGGACGGGAAGGTCGCGCTCGCGGATCCCGAGGTCGCCCGGCGCATCCGGCCGACGTCGCTCTTCATCGGTCCGAATATGCGTGTACCGGTCAATGAAGGGCATGCCGACTTCACCCCGGTCTTCCTGTCGGACATCCCTGCGCTCTTTTCGAGCCGTCGCATCCCGCTGGACGCGGCGCTGCTCCAGCTCTCCCCTCCGGACAAACACGGCTACTGCACGCTGGGCACTTCCGCTGATGCCGCGGTTGCCGCATCGCGGAGCGCTCGGATCGTGATCGCGGAGATCAATGATCAGATGCCGCGAACCCACGGCAACACGCTCGTGCACATCGACCGGCTGACGGCATTCACGCATACGAACCGTCCGATCCCCGAGCATCCACCGGGAGAAGCAACCGAGGCCGAGGAAGCGATCGGCTCGCATGTCGCGGCCCTCGTGCCGGATGGGGCGACGATCCAGATGGGGATTGGTGCGATCCCAGACGCAGTCCTCGGGCGTCTTTTCGACAAGCGCGACCTCGGTGTCCACACCGAGATGTTCTCCGACCGCGTCATCGACCTCGTCAAGGCCGGCGTCATCACCAATCGGCTCAAGAGCGTGCATCCGGGCCGGATCACCAGCAGCTTCGTCGTAGGCTCGAAGCGGCTCTATGACTTCGTCGACGACAATCCCTTCGTCGAGCTCTACGCCGCCGATCACACAAACGACACCGCCGTCATCCGTAAGAACCGGAACGTCGTGGCGGTCAACTCGGCAATCGAAGTCGATCTCTCCGGCCAGGTCGTCGCCGACTCGATCGGCTTCCGCATGTACAGCGGCATCGGCGGGCAGATGGACTTCATGCGCGGTGCCGCACTTTCACCGGGTGGCGTTCCTGTCATCGCCCTGCCATCAACGGCAGCCGGCGGAAACGTGTCCCGGATCGTCACCACGACCAGGCCGGGCTCGGGTGTCGTCACGACCCGCGGCCACGTGCACTGGATCGTCACCGAGTTCGGAGCCGTCGATCTGTGGGGCAAGTCATTGCGAGAGCGAGCGGACGCACTGATCTCCATCGCCCATCCCGATTTCCGCGCCGATCTTCGCAAAGAGATCGCGGGACTGCGGCACTTCACGTTCTCGCAGGAAGAGTGAGCGCCTTCGGCGAATTGAGAATTGGGAATTGAGAATTGAGAATGGCGGTGTTGGCCGCTTGCCTGTCATCCGGAGCCGCCGAAACCGCGTAGCGCCGTAGGCGCGATTGACTTTAGTCCAGGACGGAGCCTGGGAAAACGTCCGTTCAGAAACAGTCCCGTAGGGACGATTGATGACGACTCCGCAACGTCCCTACGGGACTCCATTCGGTCGCAAGCTGCCCCAGGACTAGCGTGCTGGGGTAGAGTCAATCGCGTCACCCGTGCCCGCGCCTTTGTCCTTAGACAGCCACGCTCATCCGCCTCATCCGCATCATCGCAACGATTCCGAGCAGCGGGCCGGGCGCGAGAAAAACGAAGGCCCATTCCCAGCCGAAGCGCTCGACCAGCGGCGGCATCATGCCGATCGAGATCGTGGTGATCAGGAACCCGATGCACGTCTGAAGCGTGAGCGCTGTGCCGATGTATCGCTGATCGGCCAGCTCACTCACACAAGCGGAGAACTGCGCGGAATCGGCAACCACAGTCGCACCCCAGAACGCTGCGACGATCAGCAGCAGCACCGGCGAGCCACCGAATAGAAACCCGACCAGCAGGCAGCAGGCACCGCTCCCGGCCATCGCAGCCGCAGCCACCACCGGGCGTCCTATCCGATCTGCAACCAGCCCTGCGACGACGCACCCGATCGCTCCTGCCCCAATGACCACGAACGATGCAGCCTCGGCGAAGCGTGGCGAGTCGCCGCTCGCGACGACGCTCGCCCGGATCATCACAGGCGCCCACGCCCACATCGCGTACAACTCCCACATGTGGCCGAAGTACCCGAAGTTCGCCAGACGCACGCCTCGGTTGCGGAACACCTCGACGATCTGCCTCGGATCGAACGGCTGAGGGGGGAGCGCGAAGGGACCTTCGCGCACGAAAAGCAGGACGACGAGCGCTGCGAGGGCAGCGAAGAGCGACGCGAGCCCCGCATTGACCCTCCACTGATCCGAGCCGAAGACGTTGACAAGATAGGGAGAGGCTTTCCCGAGCGTCAGAGCGCCGACGAGCACGCCGAGTGCGAAGCCGCGACCACTGCGGAACCAGGTGGCGATGATCTTCATGCCGGGCGGGTAAACGCCGGCGAGACAGAGACCGGTGACGAAACGGAGTCCGATCGCTACCGCGGGATCGGTGACCCTCCATGCGAGCAGGGCGTTGGCACCTGCACCGAGCATTGCGCAGGTGGCGAGCAGATGCCGCGAGCGGATGACATCGGGCAAATTGAACAGAGCGCTCAACAGAGTGCCGGCGACGAAGCCGAGTTGCACTGCGAGGGTGAGCCAGGTGGACTGGCGGGCGGTCAGCTGCCACTCTTCTACGATCTGAGGCGCGACCGCCGAGACTCCGAACCAGAGTCCCATCGCCAGGAGCAGCGCCACGGAGACGAGGCCGAGAGCCCGGTAGCGTTCCACGGGCTCAATAGTAGCGGGGCACTCGTACTCCTGGAGCCTGAGAGTTGCAACGGCAGAAACCGGGCGCGGGCTCGGGCTCGGGCTCGGGCGCGGACTCGGGCCCAGGTCTCACTCTTCTCGGGGTCGACAGGCCTTGAGGCTCACTCCTTCTTCACGCTGCCATCAACTCATGCCCTGCTGAT
>DASVLC010000033.1:0-2558 GCA_036385045.1 Thermoanaerobaculia bacterium
GTTCATCCCCGTGAAGATGAGGCCGAAGGCGAGGAGCATCCGGGCGTCCTGCGTACCTTCCTGAGGCTGCAGAAATCGCCGGGCGGCAGCAATAAGCGCGAGCAGTCCCCCTGCGCCGAAGGTCAGATTCGACAGGACGGCAAAGACGAGGTTGTTCATGCGCCGTGGCAAGGGCTTCATATGCCGCAATCATAGCTGGAGGAGTTTGGCGAGGGCGCGACGAGCTGAGGGTTCGAATGAAGCACAGCGCGGATCTGGGTGAGCGGCGGTGCGATGCATGTGCATGGCACCGCCCACCCGGCAGATCCCCCGCTACACTCGGGATGCAGGCGTTAGGCTTGCGAGGCACATAGCCAGAAAGTGGTCTGTCATCCCGAGCGGGAGGGGGCGCGGGTGGCGAGGGATCCCTGAATCGTCGACCCGGCAGGAACCGGCGCCGGGCATCATTTGGGCGACCGGCGACGCACGGTGGCCGGTCGTCGGCAAGGGATCCCTCTCCGTCCTCCGCCCCTCACGCCCGCCCGCCCACCCCCGGGGCTCCGGCGGCTCGGGATGGCAGGCAGCGCTGGCGCCCCCCTACCGCAATGTAAGAAACACGTCGCCCGCGTGCTCGATCCGTCGAATCCGGCTCTCATCGATCAAGTCAGGCTCCACCGTCTCTGCCCGCAGAGGGTGCACGGCGAGCACGGACAGTAGTTCATCGGTGGTCTGCACGCATGCGGCGCCCGGATCGTGCGTCATCAGTTCGGCCGTGGGAAGGAGCTCGAGTGCGCGAGCGAGCCGGAGGCCGTCGGCGGCGTGTATGGCCAGGTCGGCGGGTGGCCGGGTCGGCACGGAGATGCAGACGCGGTCGGGCGCGATCTCCCCGATGAATGCGGCTACGTTCTCCAGATCATCGAAGCCGTCGCCCGATTCCCCGCGAACGAGCATCGTCTGCGTCCAGAGTTTCCCGCGCCGCTCGCGCGCGAACGCGCGGATTCCGTCAATCACGAGATCGATCGAGAGCGCTGGTGAAGGGCGATCGATCCGACGCCAGACGCGCTCGTCTACGGCGTCGATCTCGATCGATACGATGTCGGCCTGCTCGAGGTCGTGACGGACGCTCTCCATCCAGAGAAGCGAGCCATTCGTGATCACGGCGACCGGAGCACCGAACTGCTTCACCGCGGCGATGTGGGCTCCGAGGTTCAGGTCGAGTGTCGGCTCGCCGTCGGGCACGAAACTGATCACATCGTACGGCTTTCGCACCGCACGCACGCCCTCGACGATCGCCTCGGTTTCGCAGAACGCCCGCCGCTCGATCGACGTTCGCGCCGTCGATCCGAGTTGGCAATAGACGCACGAGTAGCTGCACTCCTTGCGCGGGAGATGGTTGATCCCGAGACTGCGCCCGAAGCGGCGTGACTGAACCGGACCGAAAACGATCGACACACCAGCAGTCTCCGCATTGCGAGCCCGCTCGGCGATGACGAACGTCACTGCTGCAGACCACCCATCGACCTGCTTCCGTGTGGCGTGCTAGCGGCTCGCCTTGATCTTCTCGGTCAACACCGGCAGCAGTTCGAGCAGATCGGCGACGACACCGACGGTCGCCGCCTGGAAGATCGGCGCCTTCGGGTTCTTGTTGATGGCGAGCAGGAACGGATTGCCCTTGATCCCACCGAGGTGCTGAAACGATCCACTGATGCCGAGCGCGAGGTAGACCTTTGGCTTCACGGTCTTGCCCGAGGTGCCGACCTGTCGGGGCCTGTCGAGCCACTTCGCGTCGACGATCGGACGGGAGCAGGCGAGAGCGGCGCCCATCGCTTCGCTGAGCTCCTCGACGAGAGCGAGATTCTCCTTCTCCCCGATACCGCGTCCTACCGATACGAGCACCTCTTCGCGCGTTATGTCGACATCACCCGCCTCTGCCTGAATCAACTCCACGAACCTCCGGCGAGCGGAGAGTCCCGTCGCCTCGGCGGAGCGGTCCACGACCTGGCCTGCCGCTTCAGACGGCGCGGCACCGCGGAACGCGCCGGGACGAACGGTGATCACCGCACCGCCGCTCACGTCGCAGTGAACGTGAGCACTGACCTGACCGGCGAACTCCTGTCGCACGACTTTCAGGTTCGCTTCCTCGAGAGCTTCGCCTCCGACTACATCAGGCACATACGCGGCACCCAGATTCACGGAGAGCCCTGGCCCGAGATCGAGCCCGAACGTATCGTGCGCCAGGAGCAGGATCGAACCCGCCGGAAGAACCTTCACGAGCAGAGGCCGCAGCAGTTCGGCGTTCGGATAGGCGAGCGCCTCCTGGTCGAATTTCCATACCTCACCGAACCAGCGCGCCACTTCCCTGCAGACGCCATCGACGACGGAACCGGCGACGAGTGCGGTGGGACTGCTGTTCGGAAACAGCGTCCGGGCAGCGGCCGCCAGCTCGGACGCCGAATCGTCCACTTTGCCATCGTTGTGTCCCACGTAGACAAAGACCTTCGAGTCCATCACCTGATTCCTCCTCTGGCTCTCAGCAGATCCACCAGCTTGCCCGCGAGCTCCTCGGTGCTCCCCTCCAG
>DASVLC010000034.1:0-27333 GCA_036385045.1 Thermoanaerobaculia bacterium
GTTGATCGCTTCTCGGTGACTTTCTCAGGGCCGCACTTCGAACACCAGATTGAACGGCGTCTCCGAGGCAACGCGGAATTGCGAGAAGCCAGCCTCCCGCGCCAGCTCACGCACCGCTGCCACTCCCCCCTGCGCCCCGAGCGCGTGACCGCCGTCCTGGCTCACTGCGTTCGGCGTGCAGAAGATGGTCGACGCGGAGTAGTAGGAACGTCCGACAGGGTTGAGATTCGCTTCGACACTGTCGCCTGCTTTCGGCTCAACCAGCATGAGGGTGCCGTCTGCCGCGATGTTGTTCCGGGCGTGCTTCAGCGCGCCGAGAGGATCGCCGAGATCGTGCAGCGCATCGAACATCGTGATCAGGTCGAAGTTGCCACCGGCATACGTCTTCGCCGACGCCTCGATGAACCAGGCATGTGCCTCGAGTCCCTTCTTCCTGGCGTTCTCACGCGCTGCTTCCACTGAAGCTCTGTGGTAGTCGAAGCCAACGAAGCTCGACGCGGGAAATCGCTCCGCCATCAGCAGGGTCGAGATCCCGTGCCCGCATCCGACGTCGGCCACTCGTGCACCTGCTTTCAGTTTCGCCTCCACTCCTTCGAGCGCCGGAATCCAGTTCGAGACCAGATTCGCGCGGTAGCCCGATGCGAAGAAGCTCGCCGTTCCCCCGAAGAGGAGCGGATCGTGCTCGTGCCACCCGATGCCACCTCCCGAACGAAATGCCTCGAGAAGTCTCGGCAGCGCGCGCCCACCGGCGACCGCAACTTCAAAGCCGCCAATCACGAATGCCGGTCCCTCTTCGTCGAAGAGAATCGCCTGCTCGGCGGACAGCCAGTACGTCTCGCTGCCGGCGTCGTAGCTCACCCATCCCGCCGCGGCCTGGCTGCGCACCCACTCGCGAACATAACGCTCGGTCGTCCGCGTGCGGTCCGCCAGTTCCTCGGTTGTCAGCGCTTCCGCCGCGAGCGCACGGTACAGCCCGAGCTCGTGTCCCACGATCATCAGAGGAGCCTGCATCGCAGCTCCCATGTCATTCACGAACCTGCCGAGGAGTTCATTGAGACGATCCTCGTCGATCGCCGTCGGTTCCATCACTTCTGCCAATGCCGTCATCTGTGCAGCTCCTTTTCGCCGTTTTGCATCACTGCATCCGGGGTTTCGGATGTGATGCGTCGCTCCTCCCCACTAAGGCGAATATGGTGCCGTCTGCCAAGGTCGACGACCCGAGTAGATAACCTATTCAATATCAGCAAGTTAACTTGAATTGCGATCTCAGGTATTAAGTGCGCGGCGCTTCCGTGTGCCGATATATCGGCAGACTGCCGATATATCGGCACCACTCAACGATCAGAACCGCGGATTCCGAGCCGCTGCATCCTCGACCAGAGCGTTGAACGCTTCAGCCCCAGGATCTCGGCCGCGCCGTGCGGTCCACTGACCAGCCCGCCGGTTCTTTCGAGCGCCCGCAGAATGTGAATCCGTTCCATCTCGACAAGCGTCTCGAAACTGCCCGAGGGGGCGTTCGCATTCGAGAGCGTCCCCACATGCTCGGCTCGCAGGACCAGTCCACGGCAAAGGATCACGGCGCGCTCGAGGACGTTCGCAAGCTCGCGGACGTTTCCCGGCCAGTCGTATTCGAGAAGCCGCACCAGAGCGCGGTTCTCGATCTCATCGATCTCCCGGCCCGCCAGCTTCGCGAAGTCACGAACGAAGTGCGAGGCCAGCAGCGGGATATCTTCTTTCCGGTCGCGTAACGGCGGAACGAGGATCGGAAAGACGTTCAGACGGTAGTAGAGATCTGCACGGAAGCGGCCCGCTTCGATCTCCTTCTGGAGATCGCGATTCGTAGCAGCAATCACGCGCACGTCGATCCGTATGGTGCGGGTGCCGCCAATGCGCTCGATCTCCTGCTCCTGGAGAACGCGCAAGAGCTTCACCTGCGTATCGAGCGGCAACTCCCCCACTTCATCGAGGAAGATCGTGCCGCGATGCGCCAGCTCGAACCTCCCCTTCTTCTGTTGTGTGGCCCCTGTGAACGCTCCCCGCTCGTGACCGAACAACTCGCTCTCCACGAGGCCCGAAGGCAACGCGCCGCAGTTGACCTTGATCAGCACCGCATCGGCGCGAGCACTCCCCTGATGAATGGCGCGCGCGATCAGCTCTTTGCCCGTTCCGGTTTCACCGAGCAGCAGAACGGTGGATCCGGTGGATGCGACCAGCTCGATGTTGTGAAAGATCCGCTGCATCGCCGCCGACCGGCCGATCATCTCTCCCTGATGCAGGCCGGTGGCAAGCTCCTCCCGCAGGTAGACGTTCTGCCGTTCCAGTTCCTCGGCTCTCTTTCGCTCCGTGATGTCACGGGCGATGAAGACGACGCAGCGACGTCCATCGCTATCGACATCGAGTGGGGAGCTTCGCCCCTCGAACCACCGCTCCCCTGCCGGCACCGTCAGCATGTATTCGTGCACCTGCGTCTCGCCCGTAGCGATCGTGCGGCGCAGGACAGCCATGAACTCGGCCGCGAGATCGGCCGGGAAGATCTCGTCGAACCGCTTTCCCTTCAGCTCTTCAGCCGGGCGGTACAACAGCTCCTGCTGCCCAGTGAGCAGTTCGAGATAACGCCCCTCTCCGTCGACGACCATCACCAGGTCGGAGAGCGCCGATGCAATTGCCCGCAGCCTCGAGGCAATGCTCTTCAGCTCCGCGGTCCGCTCGTCGACACGTCGTTCGAGCATCTCCTCATGCCGGCGCCGCTCGGTGATGTCGCGCTGAATGCCGAAATGACCGCGGATCCTTCCCTCTTCGTCGTAGAGGCAGATGTAATCGCCCTCGATCCAGATCGTCCGGCCGTCGAGCATCCTCTCCTCGGTCTCGGCTCGAATCCGGCCGCGGTCGAACATCTCGCGCCATCCCCGCCGGCCGCGTTCGAGATCGTGGGCGAACAGATCCTTCGGGCTCAGCCCGAGGAATACCTCGCGCTCCGCTCCGTACTGCGCGAGCATCGCGTCGTTGGCCCGCGTCACCCGCTGGTGCTCGAAGACATGGTCGAGCACCGCCTCCTTGTCGACGGACGCATCCCAGCGCACCGGCTCGTCCAGCATCATGAAGAAGATGCCGTCGAGAGACTGCGAGAACAGCAACTCCGCGAGAGTCGGAAGGATCGTAACCCCCTCTTCGGGACAGGTGTTGCGATCCGCGGACAAGTGCACTTGCCGCAAGTCGATCGCCAGCCTGCCGGATCAGGTATTGGTGCTCACTGCCAGGATCGATCCATTCTCAGGAAAACATCTGCTGCTGTAAAGCGGCGGCCAGTAGAGCAAGTGAAACGCCTCCGTTGTCACGCCCCAAACCAACCGACGCTACGACAGCAGAGCGCAACAGCACGACAGCCTCGGATTGCGCCGAACAGCGACCTGTTGCCCCTCTCCCCGCGACCAGCGGGGAGAGGGTGAAGGTACCGGGTGAGAGAAGGCCGGGTGAGGGGCCGTGCCATACGCATAGCATTAAGTCGAATCGGGGATTCGAGGAGGGGTCCTCGCCTCACGCCCCCGTCTTCTCGCGTAGCCTCGCTTCGCGCTCGCGGATCTCCGGAGTAACGGCGTCGCCGAAATCCTCGAGCCCATAGAACGGACGGATTTCGATCTCCGACTCTTCGGGCATCGGGTTCGGGCAGCGCTTCACCCACTCGATCGCCTCATCCATCGATCGCACTTCCCAGACCCAGTAGCCGGCAACGAGCTCCTTGGTCTCGACGAACGGACCGTCGACCACCGTCCGATCCTTTCCGGCGAACCTCACGCGCACGCCCTTGCTGCTCGGCTGCAGTCCTTCGCCCGCAACCATGATCCCCGCGTTCACAAGCTCTTCATTGAACGTCGTCATGTCGTTCATGAGCTGCTCGCTCGGCATCTCTCCTGCCTCGGAGCTTTTCGTCGCCTTGACCATCACCATCACTCGCATCGTTCTCTCCTTTTCTTCTTCTGTGTACTGTGCTGATTCGGAATCGCGGCGTCAGCGGGATGCGCGCATTCTGTCGTCACGTTCCTTGACGAGTGCGTGGATCGTTTCGTCCGCAGGACGAATCTCGAACGGGCCAAAGCGCACCCCGGGATGTTTCGACATCAGTGCAATCGCGTGATTGAGATCGCGCGCCTCGAGGATGAGGATGCCTCCCAGGTACTCCTTCGTCTCGGCATAGGGTCCATCGGTGACCTCCGTCCCGTTCGCTCCGTGACGAAGCGTCACGGCGGTGCCGGCTTCCTGAAGCGCCTCCCCACCGACGAAGTGCCCGCCGCGCCTCAATTCGTCGTCGTAGGCGAAGCACTCGTCCATTGCTGCATCCATCTCTTCCTTCGACATCGCACCGAACACGGATGGGTCCGCGTATCCCAGACAGATGAATCTCATTCGTTTCCTCCAGTTGGCAGCCGCAGTTTGTGTGCCTTTCACTCTCTGGTCGAACGGGAGACGGCGGAATCGACATCGAGTGTAAGAAACTTTCAAACTCGTTTGGCCACTTCCTTCCTCGAGCTTATCGGGCGCTACGGGGAGGCGATTCCGAGGTTCACCCTCCGAGGTACCATGTAAGCGTGGATGACGACCTGATTCAGTCACTGAAACGGTTTCATCAGGAAGTGGTGATTCCCGACTTTCGGGAGGCGCTGCAAACCGAAACCGGAAGCCTTCGGCGCGAAGTGCCGTCTCACTTCGACGACCTGTATCACCGTTTCGACAGGCTCGAAACCGAATACCAGTCTCTGGTCGCAGGCGTGGGTCGTGTCGAGAAGAAGATGCACAGCCTCGAGCAACGGCTCGGCAAGCTCGACGTTCGGGAGGAGCTCGAGACACTCAAGACACGCGTGGCGGATCTCCAGGATCGAATCGCGCGTCTCGAATCGGAGCTCTAGTACCCAGCTCGCGAATCCTTTTCTCGAGAAAGCGCCGCTCCGGCTCCTGCACGGCGAGCGCGAGAGCACGTTCGTAGGCCGCGCGTGCCTCGGCCTTTCGTCCGAGCCGCCGGTAAAGATCAGCCCTTGCGGCGTGGGCGAGATGATAGTCACCAAGCTCGCCCCGATCGAAGATGGCGTCGATGAGCACGAGACCTGCCTCGGGACCGTCGCGCATCGCAATCGCCACGGCTCGGTTGAGCTCCGTCACCGGCGACGGAGCCGCTCGCATCAGCAGATCGTAGAAGCGGACGATGCCAGCCCAGTCGGTCTCGCCCCCGCTCGGCGCCGTGGCGTGCAGCGCGGCGATTGCCGCCTGCAGTGTGTAGTGGCCAACCTCCGGCGCCGCGAGCGCCCGCTCGGCGAGAACCCTTCCCTCTTCGATTTTCGCGCGGTCCCACAATGAACGATCCTGCTCGTCAATCAGGATCAGGTCGCCGGCGGAGTCGGTCCGCGCACTGCGGCGGGAGTCATGAAGGAGCATGAGGGCAAGAAGTCCCATCACCTCGGGATCCGGAAGCAGTTCCATGAGATGACGAACGAGCCGGATCGCCGTCGCAACGAGGTCATGGCGTACCGCCGAGCTGCCGCGCGAGGCGGAGTAGCCCTCGTTGAAGACGAGATAGAGGACCGACAGCACCGAATCGAGACGCTCGGGAAGTTCGCGCCGCGAAGGAACGCGGTACGGAATCCGCTCCTCACGGATCTTTGCTTTTCCGCGGACGATCCGCTGCGCGATCGTGGGAGGCGACGCAAGCAGCGCGCTCGCGACCTCCTCGGTCGTGAGACCGCAGATCTCACGCAGCGTCATGGCGACGCGCGTAGCGTGAGGAAGCACCGGGTGACAGCAGGTGAAAATCAGGCGGAGCTGGTCGTCACGAAACGCCTTCTCATCGATCTCCTCGACGTTCCACTCCGGAGCCACCGCCGCCTCGAGCGCGTCAGAGGAGCGCTCGAAGCGCGCCATCCGCCGCATCGCATCGATTGCGCGGTAGCGACCGGTCGACACGAGCCATGCCACGGGTTTTGCCGGAATCCCCTCCTCCGGCCACTGTGCCATCGCCGCCGCGAACGCCTCGTGCACCGCTTCCTCGGCCGCATCGAAGTCACCGAGGAGTCGGACGAGGGTGGCGAAGATCCGACGTGACTCCTCGCGGTAGATGCGCTCGACGGCAGCGCTCACGGATTCGAGTTCGTTCACGATCTCGCGCACCACTCAATTAAGGATCGCGTGATCATGACAGGCCATTGTCTCATCGCCGGCCGAGATGTTCTCGCGGGGCGAGACGCCGCGCTGCGGACGAGGACGTCCGCGGTACGGCAGGCGGGGACGCCTGCGCTACGCGCCTCCCGTCTTCTAGCGTTGCCGTAATGTGGCGCCACCGGACTTTCGCTCGCCAATGTCACCCCGAGCGGTGGGTAGGCGGGCATGCGAGGGCCTGGCAAGCTGCGTACTCCGTAACGCTGGCGCAACTGGCGTGCGCTGCGTCCCTCTCGCTTCGCGCGGCCGCGCTGCACACCGACAGCGTCCGGAGTTGCTCGAAGAAGTAGAATTCGCGCCACAACACAAGTGAAGCGGCTTGCCAGATCCTTTTACGGGGAGGAGGTACCAGGCCCATGAACATCTTCAGAGACCGGCGCGGCATCGCAATGACTGCTGCAGAGCCGCAAAGCGTCGATACCTTCGAAAGTGCCCTCAGACAGCTTCAGTCTTACAGGGGCGACGCGATCGCGACGATCGACACCGCGCTTGCACAAGACCCGGGATTCGTCTCCGGCCACATCTTTCGCGCCGAGGTCTGCATCACGATGTGGGAAAGAGCGTTCAAGGCCGAGGCGGAGAAGAGTCTGCACGAGCTCGAGACGCTTACCGGAATGGCTAACGATCGTGAGCGCGCTCACATCGCCGCGATCAGTGACTGGATGCGAGGCGACTGGGAAGGCATGCGTCACCGGTTCGATCGCATTCTCGACGATCACCCGACCGACGCTCTGGCGCTGCAGATCGGACACATCGCCGACTTCTACCATGGTGATCGCGACAACCTTCGAGGCCGCGTCGCCCGCGCCTTTCCGTTCTGGAGCAGCGAGATGCCGGGGTATGGCTTCGTCCACGGCATGCTCTCGTTCGGACTGGAGGAATGCGGCGACTATCGGCGCGCCGAGGAGGTCGGGCGCCGCGCCATCGAGTTGGAGCCCGACGACTGCTGGGCCCAGCACGCGGTGACACACGTCATGGAGATGGAGTCGCGGCAGGAGGAGGGCATCGAGTGGATGCAGTCTCGCCGGGACCACTGGGCACAGGACGACAACGCCTTCGCGTATCACAACTGGTGGCACACGGCCCTCTATCACCTCGATCTCGGCCGGATCGACCGCGTCCTCGAGATCTACGACGCATCGGTCCGTCCGGGAGAAATGAAGGTTCAGTTGCAGATGCTCGACTCCGCCGCCCTTCTTTGGCGTCTCCATCTGCAGGATCGCGACACCGGTGATCGCTGGGCAGAAGTTGCCGACGCCTACGAGACGATTGCCGACGAAGGCTTCTACGTCTTCAACGACATGCACGCGATGATGTCCTACGCCGCGACCGGACGCAGCGCGGCTGCGCAGCGGCTACTTCAAGCAGTCGATGCGGCATCGTCTGCCGACGGGACGAACGCGCTGATGAGCGCGAGTGTGGGACGCAACATCGTCCGCGCCATCGATGCATTCGGCCGCGAATCGTACGGCGAGACGGTCGATCTCCTTCTGCCGATCCGTTATCGTGCTCACGTCTTCGGTGGAAGCCACGCCCAGCGCGACATCATTCATCGGACACTCATCGAATCAGCCTTCCGGAGCGGCCGCTATTCACTCGCCCGATCGCTTACAGTCGAGCGAACAGCGCTGAAGCCGCACTGCCCGTTCAGCCTGAGTCTGCAACGCCGCGCCGAGGAGTCGCTGAGCATCCGCGCCCTTACCGAGGCCCGGACTCCTTAGACACCGGTGTCCATGGGGGGTCGCGCGGCCCGCGCGATCCCCGCCGGCCGCTGGCCATTGCGGTCAGGCCCGTTGCTCTCGAGCCGAATCGTCCCGACCCGACTCCTCCTCGATGACGACCCGGTCGCGGCCTTCTGACTTGGCCCGGTAGAGCGCCCGGTCGGCGCGGTCGATGAGCGAATCGAGTGTCGTGCGTTCCTGCTGTCGTTCGGCAACGCCGAAGCTCGCGGTAACTCCGACGACCGGATCGGAACCGCCGTTTCCAAGCCCGCGAACCGCGTCGGCCAGCCGCTCCGCAAACTGCGTCGCCGCGACGGCCGTCGTCTCCGGCAGCAGGACCGCGAATTCCTCACCTCCCAGCCGCGCGGAGACGTCGGATGCCCGCTCGGTCCTGCGCAACGTATCCGCGAACCCGGCCAGTATCGAATCTCCAGCCGAATGGCCGAATCGATCGTTGATCGACTTGAAGTGGTCGAGATCGATCATCACGAGCGAGAGTGGGCGGTCGTGACGGTTCGCCACGGCCACGAGCGAGCTCCCGATCTCGAAGAAGGCTCTCCGGTTGAGCAGGCCCGTCAGTCCATCGATGGCGGCTTGATGCTCCGCCGCCTCCTTGGATGCCTTCAACTGGCGGGTCAGCTCGATCCGTTCGATTGCATCCCGATGCAGTCCGAGGCTGACACTCGACATGAAGACGACGAAGACGCCGAGCAGCAGCGCCATTACGTGCCCTTCCCTCCCGCCACGAACGAGATGGAAGATAGAAAGCGGAACAGCCGAGAAGACGATGAAGAGCACGGCGAGTCCGCGCAAATGCTGGTAGTTGGCGGCAGCTCCGGCGCAGAAGAGACTGATCACGAGCAACTGATACGCGAGCGCATGCGGAACTCCGTTGCGCTCGAGGTTCAGAAAGATCAGGTTGTAGAGCAGTCCGAGCAAAGGCAGGGTGAGATACAGCTCCAGGGCCCCCCGTCGGGCTCCCGCATCCGTCAGAGGCCGAGCGTTGAAGGAGCGCGCTGAACGAATTCCGGTCACGACGTACGTAAGCAGCAACGCGTTGAGCAGGAAGTTCGAGAGGCGTACCTCGGGCTCCCATCCCACCGCGATCGCCAGCAGCGCGACCGGGACGTGCGACAACAGCGCCCCGGGCCGACGACGGTAGATGATCGCCGTACATTCAGCCAGTATCGAGAGGCCGTCCTCCTCACTCGTGACGGCGGTTCCCTCTGAAGCCATGCGTCATTATCGGGGCGATCCCTTCAGATCGCGTCATGCACCAGATGGGCTCGCCACAGGCAGCATCGTTCAAGCGCTCTCCCCTATCATTCCCTGATGCATCTTCTCGAGCGCGAGGATCCTCTGGCACGGCTCTCGGAGCTGGTTGCTGTTGCCGCGTCGGGCTCGGGGTCCGTTGCCGCGGTACTGGGTGAGGCCGGCGTCGGGAAGACGTCGCTACTGCGGAGCCTTGCGGCGAGGGAAGGCGAGAACGTTCGAGTGGTAAGCGCCGGCTGCGAGGCGCTGTTCACGCCGCGGCCTCTCGGCCCCTTTTACGATGCGTCAGCGACGCTCGACGTCGACATGGAGATGCCTCGCGAGCGGCTCTTCCCGGCAGTACTGGCGGCGTGTGTCCGAGTTCCGACGCTCCTGGTCATCGAGGATGTCCACTGGGCTGATCGTGCGACGTTCGACCTTCTGAAGTACCTGGCGCGGCGTGTGGCGGCCACCCCTCTCCTTCTCGTATTGAGCTACCGCGACGATGAGGTCGGACCCGAGCACCCTCTCGTGAGCGTGCTCGGAGAGTCCAACTCGCGCGTCGAACGGATCGCGCTAGAACCGCTGTCGCGACGCGCTGTGGACGAACTGGCCGCGGAGCGTGGCGTTCAGGCTTCCCCGGAGCTTTATGCGCTGACGGGGGGCAATCCGTTTTATGTAACCGAGGTTCTCGCAGGCAGGAGCAGCGAGGTGCCACCCACCGTACGCGATGCGGTGCTCGCACGACTCGCCACCCAGCCTTCGAAGGTTCGGACTCTCATCGAGTACGCGTCGCTGTTTCCCTCGCGTATCGAGTTGACTCTCCTCGATGCAGAGGACGAGGAGATCGAGGCGGCCACTCACAGCGGAATCGTGCGAGTGGAAGAAAAGACTCTCGTCTTTCGCCATGAGCTCGGCCGTCGTGCGATCGAAGCGTCTCTGTCCGACATCCGCCGCATCCCGGCTCACCGGAAGATTCTCGACCTGCTGCTGGCCTGCGGCGAGCGATCGATGGCTCGCCTCGCCCACCACGCGTCAGGCGCCCGCGACGCAGGCATGATCGTACGTTTTTCAACGCTTGCCGCGGAGGAGGCGGCGAAAGCGAGCGCCCATCGCGAGTCCGCGGCGCATTACCGGACAGCCCTAGCATGGGCAGGCGCGGTCGATGACGCTGACCGGGCACTCCTGCTGGAGGCTCTCGCGTATGAGTGCTATCTCACTGAGCAACTCGATGAGGCTCTGGAGCACACCAGCACCGCACTGGCGATCCGGAGAGCGCTCGGCGATCTGCTGCGCGAGGGAGACAATCTGAGGTGGCAGTCGCGGATCTTCTGGTTTCTCGGGAGAAACACTGAATCGCGGGAGAAAGCAGTCGAGGCAATCGCCGTTCTCGAGGAGCTGGCACCAGCCAGCCCGCTGGCAATGGCGTGGAGCAACAAGGCGCAGCTCCACATGCTGGCAGGCGAATGCACCGAGGCGATCCACTGGGGCTCAAAGGCGATCGAGCTTGCAACGGTCCTCGGCGATGACGAGACCCTCGCGCATGCACTCAACAACGTCGGAAGCGCCGAGGCGTTGCTCGGTCTAGGTAACGGCAAACTTCAGGAGAGCCTGGAGATCTCGCTCGCGGGCGGCTACCAGGAGCACGCGGCACGGGCGTACACGAACCTCGAGTGTGAACTGGTACGTGCGGGCGACTACGAGGCAGCCCGTCGCTATCTTGACGAGGGAATCGCGTGGTGTCGCGCGCGCGACCTCGATTCGTGGACTCTCTACATGAGCGGCTGGGAAGCGCGGCTCAATCTCGAGACCGGCAACTGGGAGAAGGCCGAGCGCGCAGCCCGCTATGTGATCTCGCACCGCGGTGGCTCCGCGATCAGCCGACTTCCCGCGCTTGCCGTTCTGGGACGTCTTCTTGCGAGGCGTGGTGATCCCGCGGCAGCAACGCTGCTCGACGAGGGTATGGAACTGGCTCAGCGGACCGGCGAGTTTCAGCGAATCGCTCCGGTCGCTGCAGCACGGGCCGAGGCCGTCTGGCTGCGACGTCTCCAGGCGAGCGGCGAGGTCGATGGCTCGTCCGCTGCGGACGTCGCAGATGAGGCACACGAGGGGTTTGGGATGCCGGCCTCGTACCGCGAACCATCGGCGCGTGGCGATCTCGCTCTCTGGATGTGGAGGGGCGGAGCGCTGGAGACGGCGCCACCCGGCATCACCGAGCCGTACGCGTTGCAGATCAATGGACGATGGCGTGAAGCGGCAGCGGCATTCGAGAGCGCGGGGCGTCCCTATGAGGCGGCCGCAGCGCTGCTCGACGGAGACGAGGCAGAGGCAACTCATCGGGCACTCACCATCCTCGAGAATCTCGGCGCGGAGGTTCTCTGCGAGTACGCGCGCCGTAAGCTGCGCCGGCTTCGTGCACGTGGTCCGCGAACCTCGACGCGCGAACAGCCTGCAGGGCTGACGCGACGCGAAGTCGAGATTCTGGAGCTCCTCGACGAGGGCCTTCGTAATACCGACATTGCCGAACGACTCTTCGTGTCGCCGAAGACGGTCGATCATCACGTCTCGTCGATTCTCTCGAAGCTCGGCGCGCGTACTCGAGGAGAAGCTGCCCGCCTCTTCCGTTCGCAAAAATAGGGAGAACTCCCGATTCGCCATTTCGCCTCGTGATGCATCCTGTGCGGCATAGGAGGAACACACAATGCCCCGTTACCTGGTCGAGCGCACCTTTCCCGATGGACTCAATATCCCGATCAACGCCGATGGCAATGCGGCCTGCCAGACGGTCGTGCGCGTCAATGGCGTCAGCGGCGTCACCTGGCTTCATTCCTACGTCAGCGACGACAAGAAGAAGACGTTCTGCATCTACGACGGTCCGTCGCCGGATGCGATTCGCACCACCGCGTCGGAGAATGGATTGCCGGTCGATCGAGTCACGGAAGTGAGAGTCCTCGACCCGTATTTCTACAGTTAGGCCGTCGACGCCGAACGGCAGCTGCGGGTGAGAAGACCCCCGACCCTCGCGTGCCGTTCGGCGGCGTGCGAGGCTTCTCGCACCACCTGCCAGGGACGGCGGAGCGTCGCGACTGATAAGAAACTGAGATTCGGGCTCCCAGTGAGCCGCGTAGCGGCTTCGGATGGTAGCCGGGGGTCTGAGCGCGAAGCGCTCAGACCCCCGGTCAGTGTCGCAAGACAGTGTGCCGCATCGCGGCACCGGACCACCACCATGCCGGGTGTTTGTCCAGCGCGGCTACGCGGCACACTTTCTGTCGGGATCTTTCGGGGGTGCTCCGCTTCCGCTTCGCACCCACGGCTACCGTCCGGCTGCCGCTACGGCGCTGAGACCCGCATAAACAAGTGCCTAGCCCGGGGGACGCTCGCGAGGGACGCTTCTCAGCGGCGGGCCGGGCTCGATCGTGTAGAGAACGGCCTGTTCGCCCCGCTCCGTAATCCTCTGCTCGATGAGCGCAATGAGCTTCGTTCGACGGTCGAGAAATGCCTCGACTTCACGCGGGCTCATGTAAGGAGCCAGCCGTTCGGCCACCAGTGCGGGATCGAGCGCCTTGAGACTCGCGAACAGCTTCCGCTCGCATCTCTGGATTCGATCCGCTGGCAGATTGCGCTCGCGTCCGAATGTGCGTGAGTGATCGATCCACCACAACTTTCCCGCTGAATCGACGAGCATGTTCCCCTCGTGACGGTCGACGTTGCCAATGAGCGCGTCGAACACGAGCAACTTGTCCAACTCCATCGCCCATCGCTCAGGGTCGCTCGGCTGTTCACTCTCGCTCGGGTGCCACCCCGGACGCGCATTCTCGATCCAGAGCTGCAGCGCACCGCGCTGTCGTTTCAGCTGCCATGGAACAGTGGGAGGAACGGTATCCAGACCGAGGAGAAGGCTCAGCTGGTAAGCGGCGAGCTCGGACAGATGCGTATCGCGGAGGAACTCGGTGTACTCCCCCGTCTCCCAGTGCGTGTCCTCCTGCTCCCGGTGGTGTCCGCGGAAGACGCCATGCGCCTTCACACGACCGTTCTCCACGAGAACCTTGGTCGGCTTGGTTGCCCCCGGCAGCTTCTGGCGGTAGACCTTGACGACCTTCGAATTGCTGAGAAAATCGGCAACCTCGGTGGCACTGCGAAACGGCAGAGTCGTCGACTCGGGGCCGCGCCACACTACCTCCGTCTCGAAGGGAGGGATCTCCTGGACGAGCGAGGCCAGCAGGTAAGGTGATCTCCGGCCACGGAATGTCGACTGCGGCGACTCGTTCAGACTCACTCGCCCGCTCTCGTAAATCGCAGCATAACGATCGCCGATGATCTCGAGCGCCGCGGCCCGTCCTTCCTTCGCGTAGTTGCGCAACATCCCCGTGTCGATCAGGAACACCGAGTTCCCGAAACGCGAGACGATGCTTCGCCCGTCGTTCAGAATCGTATGACCGACGACGAAACGGCGTGCATTCAGGCTCTCGAGCAGCGCGGTGACCTGCTCCTGTCCTTCTTCATCGCTCCAGTCGCCGAAGCCTCGAAACCAGAGCGGTCCGATGGGGTCGTAGATCGCCCAGTGGTCGATCGACTTGAAGGCATGAAGAACACGGCGCATGTCGTCGGACGGCTCCGCTTCACGACCGAGCTCGAGGTCAACGACAGTCGAGATTTCGGGCAGTGTGAAGAAGGGCAGGATCAGTTTCTGGGCGACCAGATACTCACGGATGCGATCGAACGCTTCGATCTCCATTCTTACCTGCTGATTGATCTCCTCGATGGTGCGGTGTCGCGCATTCGGACTGATGCCTCCGTGAATGAAGACCGTGTCACCGACTTTGACGGCAGCCTGTTTGCTTCGCAGCCAGCGCCCGTACTTTCCGTTGCGGCCGAGGGCATCCTGAAACTCGATCAGCCCGAGAGGATGCCGCTCATTCCATTCCGACTCGCCGGGTAGCGGCCAGGGTTCTTTCCCGTAACGCTTCACGAGCCGCTCGTGCAGCGCGACCGACTGTTTGAAAGCAGCCTGCCGGCGCCGGTCGGAGCGACGGTCGGCGAATGCCGCGTAGGCCGCTGGATTCATGTCTCGCAGCACCGACGTCAGATTCATCAGTTCGTGGTTCCCGAGCAGCACGATCGCCTGGCCGCGACGCCGCGGCGCTCCCTTCTCGAGAGCCATCAGGAGGTCCATCACCTTCCTGACGTCCCTTCCACGATCGAGATAATCGCCGGTCTGTACGAACGTCGTGCTGCCTCCGGTCCAGCGAAGCTTCTGATCGACGAGTCCCGCCTTCTGAAGAATCGAGACGAACCCTTCGTATTCGCCGTGAATGTCGCCGATCGCGACTACTCGCGACTCGGCTGCCAGGACGGCCGACACGGGAAGAAGAAGTGCGGAAATGATCAGAGATCTGACGAGAAGGTGCATCACGAAGCGGCGCATTACGCATTCCTTTCGGAGGAGCCCCGGTCAATCCGATGGATCAGATGACGAAAAAGGGATTTCACCAGTTCAATGTTGTTGGACAGAAGATCGAAGAAGTCGTCGGCAGGAATGGCAAGCAACAACGCCTGCGAACGGGCGACAGCAGTGCCGTTGTGCAGGCGGCCACTCAGCAGATCGAACAGCCCTACCGTTTCGAGAGCTCCCGCTGTATCGATCCTGCCGTCCCGCCCGCGGATCTCGATCTCCCCGCGCACCACGCAGTACAGCGTCTCGGCCGCTTCGCGTTCGCGGAACAGCTCCTCTCCCGGAGCGATCACCCGCTCATGAGCAATCGCCGCGATCCGCAGGACTTCTTCCGCCGTGCAGGCACTGAAAAAATCCACACTCTGGAGCACTACCACCGACTCTATTCGCGCAAGCTCAGGCATCTGGACTCTCCGATATCACAGGCCCGGCGATGGCTACGCGACGCACGATCCACTCGGCAGTCTCTCTCGCCATCGGGTCGGCCGTCTCGCTGCTTCTTACCCTCTCAACCTCCGGATAGAGCTTTGACGCACGCGTGGCGTAAACCTCATAGAGCGCCGCGGCGCCCCATCCGGTGCGTTCGCCATCCTGCTCGAGACAATCATTCACGATTGTGGCGAGCACGTCGACACGCGAGCCGATCTCGATTCCGAACAGCTTGCGAGCGGCAGCGAGCCTGTCTTCGACCGGCTGCTCTTCAATCATCGGCAGAACGACCTGCTTCAACGCCGAGGGCAGCATATTGTCCAGATACTCCACCGCGTTCCCGACAAGTGCGGGCTGTCCGCTGCTGACACTGCGATAAGCGTCACGAGTGTGCGACCGGTCACCGATCAATCCGAAAAGACCGAAAGCATTCCGGACCGAGTCGATCAACGCCTCCGACAGCAGGCGCTCGAGCAGACTCGGCTCGTAGGTCTCGGCATCCCACACTATGAAGGGCCCCGCGAGCCGTGCGCGCTGAATCGAGCCGAATGCCGCGAGCGCTGCGAGGGCACGGAAATATCTTCGGCTTTCCTCGCGGACCGCCGCTGAAATCTCCTTCTCCTGCCGTGCGTCAATCTCCGTAACGATCGAACTGAGAGCCTCGATGAGCTTCCTGCGGAGGAACGAATCCGAGGCTGAAGAGAGCGAGAGCGTGAGCGCCGAGACGGCGGGAGCGCCACCGATCAGGGCAATGGTCTTCGGAATTGCACGCCGCACCCACAGCCGCTCGTCGGGACTGTTCATGAAGTGGACGAGCGCCGGCATGACGGCCTCGCCGAAGACGACGAGCGCCTGCCGCGCATCGTGCTTGAGCCGGCGATTGTCGAGCAGCGAGATGAGTCCCGCGACGTAGATCGGGCTCGGGCCGTGGGCGAGCACGCGCCGGCGAACCGCACCGATTGCTTCCCGCACCACTCCAGGATCACGATCGGAAAGGAGTAACGCCAGCCGTTGCGTGTCGCCGGCCCCTCCGACATAGCCGAGCGCCTTGGCGGCTTCCGCTCGCGCCTCGGGGTTGTCGTCAGCCATCAGGTCGAGCAACGCATGATCAGCACGCTGTCTGAGCTTCTCGTCGCCGTGCCCTTCGATTGCAACGATGGCGGCAGAGACGAGGCTCGGTTCGCTCGACTCAAGATACGGAGCCATCAGTGAGCCGGCGTCGGTTCCTTTCAGTGCAGCCACTGCGGCGACAGCCTCGGCACGCACGCCCGCATCGACGTCCGAGAGGCAACGTTCCACGAGCGGCAACGCGTCGCGCCTCCCTGCCGTCGCCAGCATCCGGAGTGTAGCGCGGCGAACGGTCGCACTGTCGTGATACAGCAGCAGCGGCGGCACGAGCTTGCCGCGGTCGTTCTTCTGCAGCAGCCGCAGTGCGTGGATGACCTGTCGCGGATCTACGCTTCCGAGCGACTGAACGACGAGTTCCAGTGCGGTTGCATCGGAAAGATCGACGACGGTCGCGCTCCCTTCCTTCTTCTTGAGCCCCGCCCGGAACGATTCGACATACTGGCGGCGCATCGCGACGGTCGCTGCAAGCCAGACAACGATCAGCACGAGGGCAAGCCACCCTGCCTGCGTCGGTGCCATGATCCCGAAAGTCACCGGCAGAAGCAGAAGCGCGGCAACTCCCTTGGCAGCGCGCTGGACGAAAACGTCGATGAATGCCTTCGCCTTGAGACGCGCCTTCGAAGGGATCGGAAGGAACAGCAGTTCGCGTGTCGCCTGGTCCAGCGAGTACCGGACGCCGTTTTCACTCGTCTTGAGCAGCAGCGCTGCGCCGAGGATCAACTCAGGCGCGGCCATGGCAGCACCCATGATCGCCAGCGTACCGACACCCATCGAGACCGGGAGAACGCGCATGGCGAATCCGACACCGAGATTGCGGTGAATGCGCGCGGTGAAGATCAGCTGAAAGGCGAATGCCATCAGCCCCATGACGCTGTAGAAGTTGCCGAAGAACGCCGTCCTCTGGTCGAGCGACGTGGTCGCCTGCTGGACGGCCCAGTTGAATTGCAGGTCGACGATCTGCGCAACGACGACAGTGAGCAGCATGATCGTTGCGACGCCCCGCAGGTGTTTCGACTGGCGGAGCAGGGCGAACCCGCCCCGCGCCTGATCCAGCGACGAAAGCCCCGCCGCTCCCGCAACACGACGCTCATCGGCCGGATGCACGCGACGGGTGACCCAGATCAGGACGACGACGGTGAGCAACAGAAACGCCGCCATCAGCAGCGCATAGCGCGTACCGACCAGTTTCGTCGCGACCTTCGCTACCTGTCCGCCCAGCACTCCCCCCAGAAGGCCGCCTGCACCTACGAAGGCGAACAGCCGTTTCGCCTGCCTCGCATCGAACATGTGATTCGAGAGCGACCAGAACTGACTCACCAGCATCACGATCGTGATCGAGATCCAGACGTAGAAGGCGAACGGTACCCACTGCCACGGATACTCGAACAGCCACCAGAACGCGATCATCGTGCCGGCGGTGAAGGTGCAGGTCGCGATGATCAGTCCATCGCGTCGCATCGTGTCGGCAAACCGGCTATAGATGCGAAGGAACGGGTACGAAGCGAGGGCGATAAAGAGGTAGACGTAAGGGAGCTTCTCGGCGCCGAGGCTGTTGATGAAGGTCGATTGCCGGACGCTCTTGGTCGTGTACTGGAAGGTGATCAGCAGAAAGAAGATGAGAAAGAGCAGGACCGCGGGTCCTGCTTCGCCGGATCGGAAGCGGACACCGATCCTGTCGAGCGCACGCCGCCAAAAGACGCCGCCGGCACCGTCGGCCGGCTGAGAGGCCACCTCATGTTCCATTTTGAGAGGGCTTGATTGTAAGGCATCGCCGTCGATTCCGATCTCGGGAAGCGAGCCTGCAACCCAAAAGCTCGCCGCCCACCAATCTCGAAATTATGCTCGTGGCGCGACGAGTAGTACGAAGTGCGAAGTAGCTGCACTCGCTCTGCCTGCGGCGTTACGGAGTACGCAGCTTGCCATACCCCTCGCATGCCCACCCGCCCGCTCGTGGTGCCTCTGACAGAGCTTGACGGTGGGGAAATTGGGAAACGGGCTTTCATGCACCCATGACGTCGCGCGATGCGCTTTGGAGTGCGGCGGCACCAGACGCCGCTTTCCAGCGTGCGCGATTCGTCCGAGCAGAAGATCGAGCGGCACGAAGCTGCGGAGACCACTTTCGACAGAATTCTTTTCATGGCGCGACGTCTTTCAGGTTAGTAGTACAGGGGACACAGAGAACGCAGAAAGACAACGCTTCGCTGGTATCCTCATATCAATCGTGCAGGTGAACGCCGGTGACTGCATCGGGCCTTACGAGATCCTCGCGTCTCTCGGCGCGGGAGGGATGGGAGAGGTTTACCGTGCCCGCGATCCGAAACTCGAACGCGAGGTCGCTCTCAAAATCCTTCCCGCGGACCTCGCTTCGAACCCCGAGGCGCTGCGACGGTTCATTCAGGAAGCCCGCGCGGCCTCTGCGCTGAACCATCCTTCCATCGTCACGGTTTATGACACAGGTCGCGACGCCGGCGTCAACTGGATTGCGATGGAGTTGATCGACGGAACCGATCTGCGCAACATGCAGATGAGGCCACTGCCGATCAAGAACGCGCTGCGAATCGCCGTGAAGATCGTCGACGGTCTCTCGGCCGCACATGACAAGGGAATCGTTCATCGCGACCTCAAACCCGAGAACGTCATGGTGACGCGCGAGGGCTTCGTCAAGATTCTCGACTTCGGACTCGCGAAACAGCCGAAGCCTGTGACATCCGACGGTACGACGATGCCCCACACCAGTCCGGGCAGTGTCTTCGGCACGGTCGCCTACATGGCGCCCGAACAGGCGGCCGGGCGCGACATGGACCATCGTTCCGATCAGTTTTCCTTCGGACTGATGCTCTACGAGATGCTCACCGGCGTGCGTCCCTTCGAGCGGGCGACACCGCCCGAGACGATGGCCGCAATCATCCGCGACGAATACACGCCTGCCTCGGCTGTCAACGAGGCGATCTCACCCGAGATCGACCGTCTGATCTCACGATGTCTCGCCAAGGAGCCAGGAGAACGTTATGCCTCGACGCGCGATCTGGCGAGAGATCTGAGGGAGATTCGTGACGCATTCACGACGCCTTCGGGCCGCAGGCACAACACTCTGCCGGCCGTCAGACGCCCGCGCAAGACGATCGCCATCGCCATCGTGGCGGCCGTCGCCGTCGTTGCGCTCGCCGCCGGCGCCTGGAGAATGCTCAACCGCTCTGGAACGAGCCCACGCTTCGCTTCCATTGCTCTCGCGCCATTCAGCGACCTGACCGGGAGCGACGACGGCCGGATGATCGCGAACGGGCTATCCGAGATGATCGCCAGCCGGCTTGCCGAAATGAGCGACCTTCGTGTCGCCTCCCCTTTTGGAGGTGCTCCGATCGACGAGAAGGATGACGTCCGGGAAACCGCCCGCCGGGCCGGTGTCGAGGCAGTCGTGCGCGGATCGATCGAGCGTCGCGGAGCCGCCTGGCACGTCTCGTACTCGCTGTTCCATGGAACAACCGGGAAACTGAGCGCCTCCGGAAGCGTCGTGAAGCCGTCGTCCGACCTCTTCGCGCTGGAGGAGGCGGTGACGGCCGATCTCCTGCGCATCATCGGACGCGAGCCGCTGGGTGTCCGCCGGGATGCGGTGTCGATTCTCGGGCCGGTCGAACAAAGGCACTTCGTCGAGGCTGTCGCACTGCTCCAGCGTGTCACGGATGAGACTTCCGTCGACCGCGCGATCGGCCTGCTCGAATCGATTCTTCGTAGCTCTCGCGACTCCGCTCCCGCGAACGTCATGCTTGCCCGGGCGCTGCTCTACAAAGCATCGCTCTCGCGACGTCCCGCACTGATCGAGCAGGCCGGCGTCTTCGCCGCACGCGGCGCCACACTCGCTCCGTCAGATCCTCTTACCCACGTCACCCTCGGCCGCCTGAGAAACGCATCAGGCCAGCACGCCGACGCACTCACCTCCTTCGAACGTGCGCTGGTACTGCGGCCGAACGACGCCGACGCAGCCGTAGGTATGGCCACGTCCCTCCACAACCTCGGCAGAGCTGCCGAGGCCGAGAAGATGTACAGGAATGCGATCGCTCTCCGCCCCGACGGCTATGGAGCCTTCGTCGAGTACGGTGCCTTCTGCTTCGACCATGGGCGTTATGAAGATGCGGCCACCAACTTCCGCAGGGCGGCGGTGCTGGCTCCGGCGGTTCCTCACGTGCACACGAATCTCGGTGCCGCACTTCAGGCTCTCGGACGCGATGACGAGGCGGTGCTCGCCTACGAGAAGTCGCTGGCGTTGCGTCCAACCGCCGCCGGCTGGTCGAATCTCGGCACCCTTCACTTCTATCGAGGTCATTTCGACGACGCCCGGAAGTCGTACGAGAAGGCTGTCGATCTCGCTCCCTCCGACTTTGTGATGTGGGCCAATCTTGCCGATGCCCAACGGTGGTCGCCAGCTCTTCGCGAACGGTCAGTGGAAACGTATCAGCGGGCGATTGCCATCGGTCGCGAGGCGCTTGCAGCGAATCCGAGAGACGCCGCAACCAGGGCGAGCTTCGCGAGCTGTCTCGCCAAGAGCGGCAAGATCGCAGAGGCGCAGCAGGAGATCGGTCGTGCGCTCGAAACCGACCCCAATCATCCCGTCGTGCTCTACCACGCGGCAGTCATTGCACTCCTGCGCGGAAGCCACGACAGCGCGCGATCATGGCTTGATCGCGCCTTCTCCTCCGGCTATCCCACCGGCTATGCCCGCCACGATCCCGAGCTCGAACAACTTCGAGACCATATCGAGTCCACCCATCGGAAAACCACCTGATGAGAAGGAGCCCATTCATGAAGCACGTCCATCCAATCGTGTTCCTCGCAATCGTGGCCCTCATGCTTTCAGCCTGTGGCTCGACTAACCAGACGCTTTCGAATCCCTGCTCTGACGGCGTAGGCAAGGGCGACCGGAAGGGCCGCATCGTCTGCATCGACGATACCGGCACCGGCAGTCTCAAGACGCACCCGGAACCCGTCGAGGTGTGGGAACGAACGAGGAAATGGTTCGGGTCACCAGTGAAGATCGACTGGTACACCGTATCGGGGACAGGCAGTGTCCAGATTGATGTCCAGCCCGCCACCTGCGTGACTGTCACGAACAGGGCGGCCCCAGGTCATGCTTTCGCGAGGACCAGAGCTGTTCCTTCCGGTAAGAGCGAGGAAACGTGCAAGTACACCGTGACGATCCCGGACAGCGCGTTCCCACCGTTCGACCCCGACATCGTCATCATCCGCTGCTGCACGTCACAGTAGTCGCCATTGTCATCGCGCAGGCTGGAAAGCGGCGGCTGCGGCCGCCGCACTCCAAAGCGCTTCGCGCGACATGATGGGCGCATGAAAGACCCGTCCCCACTCCCCATTCTTTTCCTACCTCCAAGACTCTGCCCGAGGTCACCCCGAGCGGGAGGGTGGGGCGGGCATGCGAGGGGCCTGGCAGGCTGTGTACTCCGTAACCGGCAGGACATAGCGAGTGCGGCTCCTTCGCCTTTCGTACTCTGGAATGCGCAGTCGAGAGTCGGTGCGGCGTGCAAAGCGTGTAGAGTCTCCTGGAGTCGCTCTGCACACTCGGCGCAGACGGCGAGAACGTATGAGCGGAACGAAACAGCTGGTGGTGGTCCACGGCCCGGAGGGATCTCTGGGAGACTGGACATACTTCATCCGCATACTGATTCCGGAATGGGAGTCGCTCGGATGGTCCGTCACGGTGGTCGAGGACGCGCAGCGTTTCGTCCCGGCCGATCTGGCAATCGCACACATCGATTCGACACAGATTCCCGAACAATGGCTCGATCTGCTCCGGCGCTACCCTCGCGTAGTCAACGGCGGCATGACCGACATCTCGAAGCGAAACATCTCGGATCCTAGCCTGCTGGAGATGGACGGCTGGGATGGTCCCGTGATCGTGAAAACTGACGCGAACTGCGCAGGCCGGCCCGATCGGAACTCCAGGGTGCAATCTCTCGCCCGGCGCTTCCGCCCCCTCGGCTGGGCCGCGAAGGCTGCATTCCGCGCCTCGGACCGGCTCTTCGGCATCGACCCGCGAGAACCGTACCCGGTCTTTACATCCGCTCGCGAAGTGCCGGCCCGGCTCCGGCGGAATTCGAGCCTGGTTCTGCAGCGGTTCGTCCCGGAGCGTGATGGAGAACTCTACGCACTCAGATTCTGCACCTACCTCGGCAGCAGAGGCATCACGGTCCGCAGCCGCTCGGCTCACCCGATTGTGAAAGCGCGCAACATCGTCGATGCCTCCGAGGTGGAAGCGACGCCTGAGGTGCTCGAACATGTTCGGGAACTGGGTGGCGGCTATGGCAAGGTCGATTTCGTGCTCGACCAGGGCCGCCCGTTGATTCTCGACGTCAACCCGACGCCGACGTATCAAGGACCGAAGCCAAGCGAGCGCGTTCTCAGGGTTGCCCATGAACTCGCACCAGCGATCGAGGAGTTTCTGGACCCTGACGGCCCGGAAACCGCAGTGGGACCTGTTTGATGAAGTACACCCGTACGCTTTCGCTGCTCCTGATCCTCGCGACGCTTGCGTTCGGCGTCTCGGTCTCTGCAGCAGCGATCACCTACCAGGTCGAGCCGATGCCTCCCGACCTCGAGAGCCGCTTCACTGCCGAGCAGCTCGCGATTCTCGAGAAGCTGAATCGGGCAGACCTGCGACACCTCCCCCGCCTTTCGTCCCTGATCGTTCCTGATCGGTGGGACGCCGGCGAGCTCGAGTACAGCCCTTTGCCTCAGACGATCGAACAACTGATCGGCATGCCCAAAGCGCTGGTCGTCGATCAACCCCACCAGATCTTTGGCGCCTATGAGAACGGTCAACTCGTCCGCTGGGGGCCGGTGAGCAGCGGGCGCCGTCAACACCCGACTCCGAGTGGAGCGTTCCATCTGAACTGGAGATCACCCGGTCGCCACAGCACGGAGAACCCGGAGTGGTACCTGAAGTGGTATTTCAACTTTCACAACCAGCGCGGACTCGCCCTGCACCAGTACGCTCTGCCGGGGCTGCCGGCGAGTCACGCCTGCGTCCGGCTGCTCGAGCGCGACGCGCAGTGGATTTACAACTGGGGCGATGGCTGGACGCTCGACCGACGCCAGCAGTCGGTGATCGAAACGGGAACGCCCATCCGGGTCATCGGCTCGTACGACTTCGGCGCGTCACCCCCCTGGCTCGATCGGGTGTCTCCACATCCGGCGGTGCGCGTCGACTTCTGAAACACATTTCGTCGAGCCATCCGATCAGGCAGTTGCCATTGCCCGATCTTCCTTGCGGATAAGCCGCCCGAGCGACTCGCGGTCGGACCGCAGGAGCTCTTCAATACGCGCGGGGTTGACGTCCGCGACGATGATCTGGCCGACTTCGGTATTCACCTCTCTGAAGATGCCGTGCGCCTGCATTCGCTGGGTCTGATACTGGTTGTCGTCCGTCGGCGTGACGTAGTGCACCGAGTCGGCCCTGTAGCGGTGGATCAGATAGAGGTGAATCAGCGACATCAGCCGCTTCTTGCGCAGCGCCCCCCCGAACGTATTCTGGTCGCGCACCGAAAGAATGCTTCGACCCCGGCGGTCCTGAATCGGCGCAAATACCACGTTCGCGAGCTTCTCCTCCTGATCGTTGGTAATCGATAGCTCGAGCAGCTCGGAGCCTGCTCGCTGCGGCCGGAGCTGCACTTTGAGCGGCCCGTCGATCTCGTAGTGCTCGCGCCACATCGTGAGCCATTCTTCGAGCAGCTTCTTCGGCACTTCGGTCTGGATCAGATGCTGATGCTGCGTCGAGCCCTTCCCCATGGCAGTCGTGGTGGCCGTACGTCCTGACGACGCCAGCAGCGCTGCGTCGAGACGCGGACCGCCAACCAGTGTCTGCGGCGTCTTGTATGGCGATTCGACGAGCCGGATCTTCCGCTGGAGACGCGCGAGCGCCAGCATGCCGTCCTGGCGGAGTGCAGTGGCAAACTCCTCTCCCGCCACCCCGTCGACCTGATGTCCACCGTACGTGATGAAGTTGAAGACGAAGCCGAGTTTCCCGAGCTCCTCCGGAAAGCGACGCATCTCCTCATCGCTCATTCCTGTCGAATCCCAGTTGAAAGAAGGTGAGAGGTTGTAGGCGAGCATCTTGTCGGGATAGGCGGCGTGGATCGCCTCTGCGTAATGCCGCGCCTCCTCGAGGTTTGCCGATGCCGTCTCCATCCAGAGGATGTCGGCGAAGGGGGCCACGCCGAGAGACTTCGCAATCGCGTACTCGAGCCCTCCCTGCACCTGGTAATAGCCGTCGGGCGTCTTCACGTGCTCCGGATCCCACACGATGTTGACACCGAGGGCCCGCGCTTTCTCTCGCGCTGAAGCGATGGACACTCGCCTTGCGAACTCCAACCACTCATCGACGCCGATGTCGAGCTCCTCACCCTCTCCGATGCGGAACTCGAGCACGTCGGCAACCGCCTGCGCGTATGTCCGCGGCGTCGCCTCCGCCTCCCATGCCTCGACGAGCCTCGCCTCCGCGGCAGCGAAGGCCTTGTCGACGATGCCGTCCTCTCCCGTGCCGATTGCAGCAACACCTTCGCCCACGAGACTTGCCACGCCCACCCGCTCGAGCCATGCAGTGGCGGCCCGGTACTCTTCGTCGATGCCGTAGAGGAGGTGACCGTTGAGCTCCTTCACTCCTTGATCGTAGAAGAGCTTCATCATCGCCAGATAGGCGATCCGATAGGGCGGAATGCTGACGTTCGTGGCGCCGAGGAGGAACGGCTGGTCGCGCTCATCGGTGCGGCTGTCGATCAGGCTCGCCGCTTCGGCGTCGGTTCGAGCGACGATGATCCCGGGAACTCCCATGACGTCGAGCTGAAAGCGCGCCGCGTTGAGACGCTTGATCTGTTCTTCCACGCCGGCGAGCACCTTGCCGCCCTGGTGGCCGCACTTCTTGGTGCCGGGACGCTGGTCCTCGATGTGATAGCCGGGAACACCAACTTCGACGAAGCGACGGATCAGGTTGCGGACATGCGGGTCGCCGCCGTGACCGGTGTCGGCGTCGGCGATGATGAAGGGTCGGTAGTCGTACTGCGGCGCGGCGTCGCGTTGTGATTGCGTCATGCGTGAACGGAGATAGTGTTGATTCCTGTCGGCCGTCAGAAGTGCGCGCACGATACCGGCCGCCTCGTCCGGCACCTGACTGAGCGGATAGCTCGCGAGGTCGGGACCGGGATCCTCACTGATCGAGCCTTTTGCCGACGTCGCCCAACCGCCGAGATAAATCCCCTCGATGCCGAGCCGTTTCATCGCGACCGCCTGGCCAGGTGAGTAGGGGCCAAAGGTCGTGATGCTCTTTCTCTCTTTGAAAAGCTCACGGAGCCGCGCATGGAACGCGTCGGCGGCCTCGCGGGCCACCGTGAAGTCGCGGCCGATCGTGCCGCGCTGCTCGGCGATCTGACGCGCCGAATAAAGGCGGATGATGCCCTCGAAACGGGGGGAGTCGAACCATTCCTGGATCTCGGCGATCTGTTCTTCGGATGTCTTCATGCTTGCCTCCCTGCGTGATCGAGATCGGGATTTGCGGTGATGCGGACGCCGTTGCTGTCGAACGCCTCGAAGTAGCGAGCGATGCGCCGCTTCGCCACATCGAGGTCGTGGTTGTTGAGATTCAGATTCAGAAGGTCGATGTACCACGGCGCCTTGACCGGATGCCGCACGATGGCGTCGACGATCTCGCGGGCGATCGGAAGCGTCGTCGACTTCGAGTCGTCATGGACGTCCTTGTTCTTCGCGGCCAGCAGCTTCGCGTATTCCTCTCCCATCAGGCGGTCGAACAGCGACTCGGCGAATGGATCGCCCTTGCTCACGCCGGTCTCCGGGTCGCCATCGGTGAAGGGGGCGCTCTTGTGGAGCCACTCCCAGAGAATGCTGACGCGAATCTCGCCGGTCGCCATGTCCTCCATCAGATAGAGGACATCGTCGTTTCCGAAGAAATCGGCTGGCTTGAGCGCCGCCGCCTGGAAGCCTCGACCGAACGCATTGCCGTACTGCAGCGCCACACTGAGCAGATCTCTCGCACCACGAACCGTGCGCGGTGCAGGCTCGATGAGCGCGAGCGCACCCGCGTCCTCCGCGGTATAGGTCAGCTCCGGGAACGAACGTCCGAGCTGATTCACTTCTCCCGCCTTCTCCCAGACGGGACGAACGATGTGAACCATCTTCCAGTGCGCGACCCACTTGCCGCTCGCTCCCTCGCGCTGCTCGCGCGTGGCCCCGGCGAGAGCACGCTCCATTCCGGAGGCAATGCCCGCTTCCGAGCCGACCGGGATGTTCGGCTCCATCCCTCCCTGCCAGAGCGCAGAGAGACCGTTGCGATCCGGAGTGTTGACCGCGCGCCGGACGCGATCTTCGTAGACCCGCATATAACCGTAGGTCATCGTGATCGCGTCGATATTCGGATTCGTGAAGCTGTCGTCCCACCAGAGCGCATCGGCGACGCTGTTGATGTAATCCCATCGCCCCGTATTGAAGCCGACGAAATGCGCTCCGAGCGCCGCCCGGATCTCCATCAGCTGGAACGCCGCCTCGAGCTGCTCGCACAGCACATACGCCTTGATGGTTCCGACGGGCAGCGAGAGTTGCCCTTCGAGCGCGACGAGAATCTCGTTCCAGAGTGCTGCGTCTTCAGACGTTTGAATTTTCGGCAGATAGAGGGCGATCGAGGAACCCCTCGCGCCCAGGGTTTCGTAGTTGTTAGTGACGAAGAGCGCGACGTCGATGATCGAGGCTGAAAAGCCGCCGCCATCTGTCTGTACGACGTGACGGTCGTCCAGATGAAGTCCTCGAGGACGGAACAGGATCGTCGTGAAATCGAGCTGTCTGCGCCAGTCGGCGATGATCGCCCGGCCGAAGAAGCCTTTGCTCCACTCGTTCATCTCCCCGGCGACGGTCTCGGCCACCGACAGAAAAAGCGGGTCCCGGGCGATCGCCAGCTTCAGATTTCGCTGGTTGTCGAGAGACATCGTATCGACCTGGCCCAGCGCATCCTCGCCGTCGAACATCCAGCCGTCGGCTCCCGAGAGGAGGGCGTAGGCAACATTGCGAATGCCTGACTCAGTCGTTGACCGCGGTTTCGTCGCAGGCCCCGTCCCCTGAATCCACTGGCGCTGCAGATCG
>DASVLC010000035.1:0-7484 GCA_036385045.1 Thermoanaerobaculia bacterium
ATGGTTAGCCGGGCTCGCCTCGACAGCGAGCCCGGCTTCAGAGCGCAGCGTGTCAGGCAGGGTGGTACGTCATCGTCGGGCGAGTCTCGTTCTCGACCTGCGGATCCATTTCGTACGGCTGGTTGTTGTATTCGATCTTGATGCCGTAGGGATAGTCGATAGGGCTGCCCGTCGTGTTGGCGTTGTTATCCGTGAGCTGGAAGGAGGTGTCGCTCAAACGCTGCAGCGTTCCGGGCGAGGCGTCCTTGAAGTAGATGCCGTCGGTCGCGAACTTCGCGCCGGAAGGTCCGACCAGGTTCCAGGTGACGGTCTGGTTGTTCCCGTAGGGGACGGGTACGGTGTTTGGGTTACAAACGATCTTGTTCTGAGGATTCGACGGGGTGAATGTGACGGTGACGGGCGGCATACTGAGACCCCTTTCGTGCTGTTGTGCGGATGTCCGCGTTAATGACCGAGCGCTTTGCCTCCCAGAGGCGTATTAAAGCGCTACGACGGTAGCCGGTCTCGAGAAGGCGCTCGACGAGAGGCCGCGCATCGTCCAGGCGGCCGAGGTGAAGCAGCGCACGTGCGAGCTCATCGGAGTCGCGCACCGCGGCTGGTGAGTTGCGCGCGGACCAGAGTGCATCGACCACGCTCGACCATTCTGCGCGAGCGGTTGTGCTGTCGCCGGCGCGATCGAGGATGATGCCCCTGGTGGCCGCGATCCTCCAGCGCATCCGCATCGCCTCGCTTTCCTTCTCTTCAACCGGCTGAAGGACGGCGCGAGCGCGGTCGATCTCAGTCTGCGCAGCCGCAAGTCTTCCGCGGTCGAGCAGGACGAGTGAAAGCCCTTCGCGGGCGGCCGCAATGTCGAGCCGCCACAAGACTCGATCAGGCGAAAGCGCGAGAAGCGGTTCCAGACGTCCCAGCGCGTTCCGGAAACTCGCTTCGGACGCGGCGAGATCACCACGTCCGTGAAGCAGTCTCGCAATCTTGCTTTCGGTCGATGCGAGACTCCGTTGCCAGCGGGTGTTCTCGGGATCGTGCCGTGCAAGCTCCTCTTCGAGCTGCCGCTCCTCCTGGTAATGAGTCAGTGCGACCTCGTCCTTCCCCGTCTCTTCAAAGAGAGATGCGAGGTAGCTGAGGTTCACGGCCAGCCGGAACTTGCGGCGTACATCGTTCGGTTCGAGGAGCAGCGCGCTGGTGAGCAACTCTTTCTCACGGCGCAGCGCCTGCTCCGCTTCGCCGTATCGACCGAGAGTCAGCAATACGACGCCTGTCTTGTTGACGGCGGTCGCAAGCTCCGCCTTCCAGCTTGCCTTCTCCGGTTCGCGCCGCATCCGCTCTTCGATGATTTTCATCGCATGGGAGTAGTGAGTCAGCGCCGCTGCGAGTTCGCCCTGCTGCTCGAGAATCGTTCCTACGTTGCTGTGGCCATATCCGACTTCCATCCGGTAATCGGGGTTCGCCGGTTCAACGCGCGCGAGAGTCTCGCTGACCCGCAGGTAGCTGCGGTAGTGCGACAGAGCACCCGCGAGATCGCCCTGCTGGCGCCGAAGCGTTCCGATCCAGAAGTGGCTTGCACCGAGCTCAAGGTGGTTCAGCCCGTCGTTCGGAGCACGCGCCGCAGCTGAAGTTGCGAGCGCGAGTGATGCGCGCAGAACCTCGTCCGCACCGCTCAGGTTTCCCTGCGCCATTCGCACCTCGCCGATCTGGCTCAAGGTCTTTGCATTCCGGCGGAGCTCCGCGGGAGTGATCTCGTCCGGCCGGAGCGATGCGAAGTAGCGAAGCGCCTGTGCTCCGACGTCGTCGAGCACGTCGAGTCTTCCGACCGGCTCGAGCTTCGCCCGCAAGTCTCCGACCATGAATCCGATCAACTCCTCGGCCTGTCCCCGACGCCGTTCAGCATCGGCGCGGGCGGTGATTGCGACGTTGCGTTCGCGCCGCACATCGCTAATGTACTTCGCCGTCGCGAGGATGATCAGCACCACGGCCGCGGCCGCGAGGGCTCGGCGGAGGCGGCGCCGTCCGCGTGTCGCGATTCGTTCCAGTCGCCGGACCACGTCGGACGCGGTCGGCCGCTCGGCTGGATCTGCGACCTTCAGATCATTGATCAGAGTGGTGACGTCGCGGTCGACGCCGGTCACCGGCGCCGACTCGCCCCGCGCAGCGCGCTCCATGAGAAGAGCCGGCGTCAGGAAGTGTTCGTAGGGATCAGTTCCGCTGAACAGTGACTGAAGTAACAGCCCGAAGGAGTACATGTCGCTGGCGGTCGTGAGGTTCTCGCCGCGAGCCTGTTCAGGACTCATGTAGGCCGGAGTTCCTACGGTATCGCCGACGCGTGTCTCACTTCCGAAGAGGAGTGCGCGAGGTGAAGGAGTCCGCCGCCTGACGATGGTCTGGCCGTCGCCTGCATCGTCCTCCGCGTCGGGATCTTCGATCTCGGTCTGCTCTTCCGGATCCTGCCCCTCGAGTTCCTGCTGCATTGTGGCCGTCACGCGTGCGAGGCCAAAATCGAGAACCTTGACGCCACCCTCGGAGGTGAGCATCACGTTGTCGGGCTTCAGGTCGCGATGCACGATGCCGAGGCGATGCGCAGCGGCGAGCGCTCCTGCCACGGCCGTGGCGATCCTCAGCTTTTCGCGGAACTCGATCGGATCATGGCTCGCGGAGCGGAGAGTCTTTCCTTCAATCAGCTCGAGGACCAGGAGGTCGGACTGCTCTCCCTGTACGTAGTCGTAGATGCGACAGATGCCCGGGTGGTCGAGTTGCGAGAGCATCCTCGCTTCGCGCAGAAAGCGATTTCTTGCCGACGCATCGATACGGCGGTCCGCGCGGATCGACTTGAGCGCGACGCGACGCTGCAGCGTTTCATCGAAACCCTCGTAGACCTCGCCCATCCCGCCACGGCCGAGAACTCCGACGATCTGAAAATGCCCCACGCGACTGCCGATGTGGGTCACAGAAGCTCCTCGTTTGTCAGAAGCCGGAACTATAGCAGTGACGCGCGTGACTATCCGTCCGCCGCAGCGTCGAGCTTCTCATCGGCGAGGTCTTCGTCTCCCGGCTTCCGCCTGGAAGGGACCTGATCCTTGTCGGCGGTCTCCTCGTATTGCAGTACGGCGAGGATCGGAAAGTGATCCGAGCCGACGAACGGGAGCCGGCGCAGGCTGACCAGCTTGAAGTGCGTCGAGTGGAACACGTGATCGAGCGGATACCGCAGTAGCGGGTTGCGCGCGTTGAAACTGTTGAAGAGCCCTCTTCCGACTCGTGGATCGAGCAGTCCGCTGAGCCGCACGAACAGCGCGCTCGTAGGGGACCAGGCGACGTCATTGAGGTCGCCGGCAACGATCGTAGGAACGTCTCCCGCTCGAGCGACGGTCCGTCCGACGAGCACCAGTTCCGCATCGCGCGGCGCAGAGTCCTGATCGTGGATCGGCTCGGGCGGCCGAGGATGCAGCGCATGCAACTGAACCTCGACACCGCTCGGAAGACGGATGCCGGTGTGGATCGAGGGGACATCGTCCTGAATGAGAAAATCGATGGCCGGGTCGATCAGTTCGAAGCGCGAGAACAACACCATGCCGTACGTGTTGTTGAGAGGCTTCAGGACGGTGTGCGCGTACGTTCTGGACAGCGGTTCGAGGGCGTGCATCCAGTCGTCGCCGACCTCTACCGCAATCACGATGTCAGGATCTTCCAGCCGGATACGCTCGAGCAATCGTCCGTAGTCCCGATTGTCCTGGAGGACGTTGGTCATCATCAGAGAGATCTGGTTCGTCGGGTCGATTGCGGTCGCTCGCTCGACTGTGGGCCGGACGAGACGGGTGTAGGTGTGGATTTTGTGAACCTGCCACGCGACGACGGCGGCATTGGCGACGACGAGTGCCCGCTCGGCGCGTTTCCCGCGCCATGCGAAGAGGCGATAGGCAGTTGCGGTCGCGGCTGCGATCGTGGCGAGTTGTACCCGCGGGAAATCCCAGCTCCGGAAGATCCAGTGCGACCCGCGGCTCAGGCTGAGTAACGTTGCGACGACGGGGAAGGCGCAGGAAACGCCAAGCAGAGTTCGGACGTGTTTCACACCGTTGGGCGTAGCAGACTTCGGACCAGTCCGCCATCTCAGCGCCGGCCGTCTGGGAATAGCAGCAGCACTACTGCCGTTCCCGAGCTTCCATTACCAACAGTTGCGGGGGAGAACTATGCCTGAGAACAAAGCCCATGAATTGCTGCGCAAGCACAATCTGACCACGGATGACGTGAAGAACCGTCGCACGACGCTTCACCACCTGCGGAACATCGTGCACTCGGAAGAGCTGCCGTACGACGTCTTCAAGGCGCTCGTGAAGATGCGCCGGTAATCGATTCGGCCAGCAGTCGTACAGGGACCGGGCCGAGCCCGGTCTTTTGTTTTTCCGGCCCAATGTGGTCAGGTTGTGGGGGGCGCGTCTTTCGTCCGCGGGCGAAGGTGAATACAATCGCGGGCTTCTATGGCTTTCCGCGAAGACGCGAGTGCTCTGATTCAGCAGAAGAAGTTCGACGACCTCGAGGCGCTCTGGATGAACCAGATCGAGAGCGACCCGAGTGATGTCGATGCATTTCTCACAACCGCCAAGACCTTGCGAAAAGCAGAACAGCGCTCGCAGGCCGACACCCTCCTCGCCCTCCTCGGCGACGCTCTGAAAGAGCGAGACCTCTGGCCCCAACGGCTCCAGGTGTTGAAGGAAGTCGGCAGGCTGTCGAAACACCCCACGCAGTTGCGGGCCCCACTCGAAGAGGCTCTGCGCAAGACGTTCGGCGACAGGCAGAGCTTCACCCGTGCCTTCCAGATTGCCGCCTTCTCCGATCCTGCGAACAACCCCGTCGAGAGGACTGAGAAGATCGAGGCCTGGATGCGCTACGACAAGGGCGAGTGTTTCTTCATGACCGGCCGCGGCGCCGGCATGGTGACGGAGCTGAACGCGGAGCTCGGAGTCTGCCGGCTCGATTTCGAGAAGGACAAGCGGGTGTCCGTGCCGCTCGGCGCGGCTGCCAAGTTCCTGATCCCGCTGCCGCCAGGTCACGTCCTGAGAGAAAAGTTCACGGACTCCGATGCGCTCCAGGAGAGGGCGAAGAAATCTCCGGCGGAGTTCCTGGCCGCCCTGCTGCAGAGTTTCGGCCGCCCGATGACGATGCCCGAGGTTCGCGACGCGGTGATCGGCGTCGTTCCGGAGCAGAAGTGGACGTCGTGGTGGACGGCGGCGCGGAAGAACCCTCAGATCGTCACGAGCGGCACGGGTACCAAGGCCGCGTACTCATTCGCAGGCTCCGAAGCCGATGCCGAGGGAGTCATCCGGCGGAACTTCGAACGCGCCGACACGAAAACGAAACTCGATCTGGCGAAGAAGCACAGTGGACGAAGCGCGGCGCTGGCAGGAGAGTTTGCGTCGGCACTGAATGCAGAGGCGTCGAAGCTGTCGAAAGCCGATCCGGGCCTGGCGTGGCAAATCCTCACTACGCTGGAAACGCTGCCCGGCAGCGTGCCACCGTCGATCGAACCTGCGTCGCTGCTTTCGGGCGCCGCGGCCTCGCGCATCATCTCTTCGATCTCTGACAAATTGATGCGGGAGAAGGCAATCGCACTCGTTCCGTCGGCCCATCCTGAGTGGCCGAAGGTTTACGCGGAGCTTTTCTTCCTCGACGACGAACCGCGCGTCCTGACTTCAATCATCAGCGCGCTCGATGAGGCGGGACATACAGAAATTCGTGACCGGCTCATCGACGAAACCCTCCGCTACCCGCGCCGGCATCCGCGCGCGTTCTACTGGTATGTGAAGCGGCTCAGCGAGGATGAGACTCTTCCCCCGCGAGCGAACTACAACTTGCTCTTCCAGATTCTCGACGCCCTGACTCACGACGAGTTTTCCTCGGTTCGCCCCAGGCTCAAGGACATGTTCGACAAGGGCGGTCTGGCGATCCGGATCATCATGAGTCAGGAGAACGAGGAGCAGGCGCGCAAACTCGTCGACACGCTCGAGCGGTATGGGGCGCTGGAAGAGTACCGGCGTGACACGGTACGGGGTGCAGCCCACATGAAGTATCCGACGCTGCGTGAGCCTCAGGCCGAGCCGGTCTATGCCACCGCTGAGTCACTCGAGAAGAAGCGCGCCGAACTGCATCAACTGAAGAACGTCGAGATTCCGGCGAACTCGAAGGCGCTGCAGGCGGCACGCGAGATGGGAGATCTGCGGGAGAACTTCGAGTACAAGGCTGCGCGGCAGAGAGCTGAGTACCTTTCGGCGCGCGTCGGAGAACTGGCGTCGGAGATTTCACGCGTCCGGATTCTCGAGGCCGATCAGATCGACACGAGTGTGGCCAGAGTCGGAACGAAGATGGAACTGAGCAACGGCGAACTGCGGCGTGACGTGACCATTCTCGGCCCGTGGGAGTCGGATCCCGAGCACGGCGTCTACTCGAATCAGTCGGAGGTCGCCACGAGACTCATGGGTCGCTCCAAGGGCGAGGTCGTCTCGTTCATGGGCAACGACTACGTCATCGAGTCGATTCGCCGATGGAACGAGTAGCAGCAGGAGGAGCTGGAACCAGCAATCGGTAGGATCAGTGACCACTGACACCGAAGGTTCAGTCTTCTGACGTACAATTCCGAACACTGAAGCCGGTCCGGAGGAATCGCCCCAGATGACTTACGTTATTGCAGAACCATGCGTGAACACGAAAGACACAGCCTGCGTCGACGTCTGCCCGGTCGACTGCATCCATCCACGCAAGGATGAGTCTGATTTCGAGTCGTACGACATGCTCTACATCGACCCCGAGGTCTGCATCGACTGTGGCGCGTGCGAGCCTGCCTGTCCGGTTCAGGCGATCTTCCCGGAAGACCTCGTTCCGGAGCAATGGAAGCACTACACCGCCATCAATGCGGACTGGTTCAAGGCGAAAGCGTGATTTTGTGATCCAGCTCACGTTTTTGTCCGCGGTCGTGGTATAACTTCCCGTCAGACAGCGGTGACAACAAAAGGGGGCGTAACGCCCCCTTTTTTTTAGCCCGAAGTTCTTTGAGATCCTGATCGAGACCCTTCTGTATCGTGCCCACCTCGGACCCAACCGCGGTTGTGCTGGCGGAAGCTGGCCTGCTGCGGAATTGCTGAAGCTACCTCTCTCTCTGCAACGCGAGCCGGAGGGTCTCGACCGGAATCTCAGAACCTGAAAAGGGCGGCCTTGGGGCCGCCCTTTTTGTTTTCCGGCGGTTTCTGAGTTCCTCGGAGTTCCTCGGTTCCTCGGAGTTCCTCGGTTCCTCGGAGTTCCTCGGAGTTCCTCGGAGTTCCTCCGGTTCTGTAGCGCAGGCGTCCTCGCCTGCCGTACCGCGGACGTCCTCGTCCGCAAGGGGGCGTCTCGCCCCCCGTACGTGCCCTGATTCGAACGGCGCACTCGACAGAAGACGGAACAAGGTGCCGGCAGGTGCGCGCTGGTGGGGCGTCGGCAAGGGATCCCTCTCCGTCCTCCGCCCC
>DASVLC010000036.1:0-28349 GCA_036385045.1 Thermoanaerobaculia bacterium
ACGCTGCGCACGCTTGCCGATGTACTGCTCGAGATCCGCCCCCTTGAGGTTCGTGAAGCGCTTGCCTGCATGCACGACGAGCGTCCCGTCCCTCGGGACGACGGCCGTCGACACGATCTTCTCGGGCGCAATCGGCGTCCGATGAAGTTTGAGTGTCTGAACTCCCTTCCCCCGTGCCAGCAGCGGAAGCTCCGCCGCTTCGAACAACAGCAACTTCCCTTCGCTCGACGCCGCCGCGACATAGTCGGTCTCGTGACTCTGAATCCGCTGAGGGCGAAGAACCACGGCGCCTTTGCCGGTGTTCACGATCGATTTGCCGGCCTTCAATCTCGTCATCATCTCTTCGAGCCGGCAGACGAAGCCGTAACCATCGCTCGTCGTAAGCAACCAGAGATCATCGGGATCGCCCATCAGCACCGCGACGAACGAAGCACCAGCGGGAGGGGCAAGCGAGGATGTCAGCGGCTCCCCGTGACTCTTCGCCGAGGGCAGCTCGTGCGCCGGAAGCGAATACGAACGTCCCGCCGAGTCGAGGAAGACGGCCAACTGGTTGCTTCTCCCCTTCGCCGAGTGAAGGAACGAGTCGCCTCCCTTGTACTGCAGAGCCACGGGATCGAGATCGTGACCCTTCCCCGCGCGCACCCATCCGCGTTCGGAAAGGACCACGGTCACCGCCTCGCTGGGGATCAGCGCGGTCGCATCGAGCGCTTTCGCGGCTTCGCGCTCGACGATCGGTGACCGCCTGTCGTCGCCGAACTCCTCGGCATCGCGCAGCAGTTCGTCCCTCACCTGCCGGCGAAGCCGCGCTTTCGAGCCGAGGATCTTTTCGAGCTCCGTTCGCTCCTTCTGCAGCTTCGCCTGCTCGCCGCGGATCTCCATCTCCTCGAGCCGGTTGAGATAGCGCAGCTTCAGTTCGAGGATCGCCTCCGCCTGCAGCTCGGAGAGACTGAACCGCTTCATGAGAACCGGTTTCGGCACATCCTCGGTACGGATGATGCGGATCACTTCATCGACGTTCAGGTAGGCGATGAGATATCCATCGAGGAGATGGAGCCGCGAGTTCACCTGATCGTATCGATGCTGCAGGCGGCGACGGACCGTCTCGATCCGGAACTCGAGCCACTCCGACAGCAGTTCCT
This sequence comes from Thermoanaerobaculia bacterium, assembly GCA_036385045.1. Taxonomy (GTDB): domain Bacteria; phylum Acidobacteriota; class Thermoanaerobaculia; order Gp7-AA8; family Gp7-AA8; genus QHVT01. The sequence goes on from DASVLC010000036.1 coordinate 1,140, forward strand.
TCAGGGCGTAGAGTCGCGGCCGGCCATCGAGGCCGATCATGTTCATATTCACGCGATAGCTGCGCTCGAGATCGGTCGTCGCGAACAGATGCGTCATCAGCTCAGAGAGGTCGACGCGATTCGATCGCGGGACGACAACGAGGCGCGTCGGACTCTCCTGATCCGACTCATCGCGGAGGTCCTCGACCATCGGCAGCTTCTTCGCCTGCATCTGCTGCGCGATCTGCTGCTGAACCTTTGATCCGGAGACCTGGAACGGGAGGGCAGTAATGACGATCTCGCCCTCTTCCACTTCCCACTTCGCCCGCTGTCGGATGCTGCCACCACCGGTCCTGTAGATCTCCCGGATCTCGGCGATCGGCGTGATGATCTCGGCCTCGGTAGGAAAGTCGGGCCCCTTCACATGCGTCGTGAGCTGCGCGAGCGTAGCGTCAGGGTTGTCGAGCAGTTCGATGCAGGCGTTCACGATCTCGCGCAGGTTGTGGGACGGGATGTCGGTCGCCATGCCGACGGCAATGCCCGAAGCGCCGTTGAGGAGAACGTGCGGAAGGCGCGACGGCAGCAGCCGCGGCTCGCGCATTGTCCCGTCGAAGTTCTGCCCCCAGTCGGTCGTCCCGAGCTCCAGTTCCGAAAGGAGCGACTGCGCGAATCGCGCGAGCTTCGCCTCGGTGTACCGCATCGCGGCGAACGACTTCGGATCGTCCGGCGAGCCCCAGTTCCCCTGCCCTTCGATCAGCGGATAGCGCATCGAGAAGGGCTGCGCCATCAGCACCATCGCTTCGTAACAGGCCGAGTCGCCGTGAGGATGAAACTTGCCGATGACATCGCCGACGGTGCGCGCTGACTTCTTCGGCTTCGAGTTCGGACCGAGGCCGAGCTCCGACATCGCGTAGACGATCCGTCGCTGAACCGGTTTCAACCCGTCCGCCAGATGCGGCAGTGCGCGGTCGAGAATGACGTACATCGAATAGTCGAGGTACGCCTTTCGAGCGAAGTCGCCGACCGGGAGCGTTTCGATGTCGGGAAGTGTCGGTGGCGGCGGGGTGAGTCTGAGCTGGCTGCTTTTCGATCGTCTGGTGGCCATTCCTGTTCCTGAGCGGTGCGAAGGATCTCAGAATGCGCGCCGCTTCGCCAGCGGAGGGGGGGCGGGGGTGAGCAGGTGTGGAAAGCAAGGCGGGTCCCATTTCCTTCAAGACTCTGTCAGGGGTCACCCCGAGCGGGCGGTGGGTGGGCATGCGAGGGGCCCGGCAAGCTGCGTACTCCGTAACGCCACAGGCAGAGCGAGTGCTGCTACTTCGCCTTTCGTACTACTTGAATGGAGAGTGCGATGCCTGCGACTAAGACGCGCCCTTGCCGCTCAAAACGGCCGGGATCGTACGGAGGAGGATCTTGAAGTCGAGCGAGGGCGACCAGTTGTCGATGTACTGCAGATCGAGTTTCATCCAGCGATCGAAATCCTGAATCTCGTTGCGTCCGCTGATCTGCCAGAGACAAGTCAGGCCCGGCTTCATGGAGAGTCGCCGGCGATGCCAGCGGTGGTACGACGCCACTTCCTCAGGAATCGGCGGCCGCGGGCCGACCAGACTCATGTCACCTTTGAGGACATTCCAGAGCTGAGGCAGTTCGTCGAAGGAAAAGCGGCGCAGCCAGCGACCGATCGGAGTCACCCTCGGATCGAACCGCAGCTTGAACACAGGACCGTTCATCTCGTTGAGATGAAAAAGATCGTCACGCTGCAGGTGAGCGTTCTCGATCATCGTCCGGAACTTGTAGAGCGTGAACATACGCCCGTTGAGACCGATCCGTTTCTGCTTGAAGAAAACGGAACCGGGCGACGTGAATCGAATCGTCAGAGCGGCGATCAGGATCAACGGCAGAGAAAGGGTCAGCAGGACCATCGAAATTACGACATCGAGGGCCCGCTTCAGTGCGAGATGCGTCTCATTCGAAGGCGTCGTCGTGAAGGTGAGGAACGGAACGCCTTCGAGCTCCTCGATCTCGAGCCGCGCGACTCTGTTCGAGAAGAAGTTCATCGCGACGCGTGTCCGGATTCCGAGCTCCTCGCACATGATGAAGATCTGCTTCATCTCGTCGAGCTTCTTGCGCGTGACCGCAAAGACGATCTCGTCGATCGGCTCGGGAATCGCCCCGGCCTCCAGAATCCGGCGAAGATCGGGAACGGTGCCGAAAACACGGTACCGCGCCCATCCGTTCGAGAGGCGGTGTCCGTCCGAGACGAATCCGAGGATCTTGTAGCCCCAGTACTTGTGCCCGACGATCAGCCGGGCGATATCAGTGGCCCGGCGGCCGGTGCCGACGATCACCACGGTCCGATAGTTGAGGCCCTTCGAGCGTACCCACCGCGCGAGCATCCGCAGAAGGATCTTCTCGGAAAGCAGGAGTATCGCCGACAGTGCGGCGAAGAGGATGAACCAGGCGCGAGACAGCTGGTTGAGCGGAATGAGGTACGCGAGCGTCGCGAGCAGCGCCACGCCGACGCCGACCGCACGGAGTGTGGTCAGCGCCTCACGGGTCAGCGGGACGGTACGGTGAGAGTGGTAGCTATGGTAGGAGAAGAGCAGCAACGCCCAGAGCACCAGGACGATCGGATAGATCTTGAGGTACTCCTGGAGCGGGAACAAGCCGGTCGGAAAACGATCGGGAGCCAGATAGGGCAGGACTACGTCACGGAGATAAAACGCAGCAAAAAACGCGACGGACGTCAGGATGAGGTCGACCCCGAATACGATCCTCGCTACCAGTCGCGCTTTCTGTTTGAGCATGTACGTTCGTTCGTCAGGCTATACGCAGCCGGCGACCATTCCGTCTAGGCAGATTCAGCCGCCCATCAGAAGTTTCTCATAGGCATCAACCACCCGCTCCCACGAGTAGAGCTCCGAGGCCCTCCGCCGCGCCTCCATCCGAAAGCGCTCGCGGAGCGGCTCATCAGAGATCCACTCCCGCATCAGGGAAGAGAGCGTCTCCTCCGGTCGCAGGTCGAAGTAACCGACGGCGGCTCCTCCGACTTCCACGTTCTCGGGGGTGGCATGAGCGAGCACCGCACCGCCCGAGGCCATCGCCTCGATCAACGCCGGATGCGTCCCGCCGACCTCGGTTGCCTGAATGTAAACAAGAGCATTGCGCTGCAGCGTCCGGTAATCCTTCCCGTAGAGCGCTCCCGGGAAACGGATCCGCGGGCCGGCGTGACGATGCAGCTCCCTGACCAGCTCGGGCGCATAAAGACCGCTGCCGAGCATCACCAGCGGAGGGGGGGCATCGAGCTTCTCGTAGGCCTCGACCACTTCGAGTGGATTGTTTTCCGGCTCGAACCGGCTGACGTACAAAAGATAGCCCCGCGCCTCCAGCCCGAGCCGGCCGAGCACGTCCGAATCCTCCTCCACGGGAAACTCAGCGCCGTACGGAATCGTGACCGGGTCGAGCGAAAACTGTTCGCGGTAGTAACGGGCAATCACCTCGGCATCAGCAACTACCGTATCGGCGAATCCGACTGAAAACGCCTCCCCCATCGCGTACACAGCGCGTCCGGCTGCATTCCACTTCCTCCTCCTGCGCTCGATCCCATCGACATTGATCGCCGTCCGGATTCGGCCCGCGCGGAGGAGAGGCAGCACGAAGGCGTTCGCCGCATTGCAGACGAGCACGGCGTCGAAGTCGCGGCCGAGCGCATCGACCGCCGAGACGAACGCGTGACTGACGGTTTCGAAGTATTTGTGGGGAATGGCCGGACGGACGATTCGGCGCACACCGTTCCACACATCACCAGCAGACTGTCCGCCCGCTCTCTCGCGGCAGTAGACGGTCACCTCATGACCGCGTTGCACGAGCCGAGTGCTCAGCTCTGCTGCGAAGGTCTCGAATCCGCCGTACTCCGGCGGCACACCTCGAGTCCCGAGAACCGCAAGCCTCATCGGAACCACCTCGCGAGCTGCCGGTCGGAAACGGTACGCCTCATCTGAATAGCCCGTCTCTTTTCGCGCAGGCGATGACGATTGCGCCAGATCCAGGAGAATGCCGGAAGAGAGGTTCGTTCGATGGTGAGCGCCGCGACAAATACGACCAGGTCGCGCGCCAGTTCGAACGGCAGGTTGCGAAGCGCGAGGAATGCGCCCTCATTCTTGATGCGCAGAAGGAATCGGTTCTTCACCGAGTGCATGTTCACTTCCGGCGGCAGCGCGCGACGTGTCCGTGGCGTGACCCGGCGGACATGATGCGCAATCGCAGTCGGCTCGCACAGCGCCCTCCAGCCGAACAGCCTGGCGCGCCAGGCGAGATCAGCATCCTCGCGAAAGGCGAAGAAATCCTCGTCGAGGATCTCGCCATCTATTGCGAGCTCCTGGAGGAACGACCGCCGGTACATCGCGGCCGCTCCGGAGACACCGAAAACCTCGATGGCACCGGACGGCAGCCGGCAGCCGGCAGGCAGATCGCGATCGACCACCGCAGTCCAGCGCTCGGGGAACTCGCCCTGACCCAGATCGAGGTGCCGGCCGCTGCGCGTCATCCGGATGCCGAGAGAATCGATTTCACCGATCGGCTCGATCTCGTCCCCGCGAGCGCGGACAAGCATGCCGGTACCTGCTCCAAAGGCGGGACCGGCAGTATCGAGAGCGCGCACGAGGCGGGTCGAATACTCGGCGTCGAGATGACAGTCGGGGTTCACGACGAGAACCCACTCACCCGAGGCAACCGCGATCGCCCGGTTGACCGCCACACTGAAACCGAGATTCGATTCATTACGGATCAATCGGGCGGCGTGCGGCTCAATGAGCGCAACCGACGCGTCGGTCGACGCATTATCGACCACGATCAGCTCGATGCGTGGATGGCTCTGCCCACGGATCCCCTCGATGCAGCGGGGCAGGTAGTGGGCGCTGTTCCAGGTGACCAGCACCACCGAGATCAGTCGCTCGCTCACTTCCATCGAGTCAGAGCTTTCGTGAGCACTTGCCAGTACGCCCGGAACGCGTCGCCTCGCCCGACACCGGGAGGACGCAGACCCGCAACGCCCGCCGCACCTCGCAACATCATCCCGAAGACGATGATCCAGCGCAGCGTCTCGGCTTCGGCAGGCCGCAGCCACTTCTTCGCGTAGCGCCACATGTTGCCGTACCAGATTCCGGCGAAGTGCGCGAACTCCATATGTTCGAGACTTGCGCCGCCGTGATGGCCGACTCTCGACGCAGGCACGACCCAGGTCTCCCTTCGCAGCTTCATCAGACGCTGGCAGTAGTCGACGTCCTCGAACCAGGCGGGAGAGAACTGCTCGTCGAACGGCCCGACTTCTTCGAAAACCTCTCGACGCAGCAGCAGTGCGGCGGCCGCCGGCTGTTCAATCGGCTGCGCCTCGTTGAGATCTGCGTCGCGATAGCGATGCCTCGCCATCGCGCGGCTGGTGGGGAACACTTTATCGAGGAGCAGGACTTCGGACGCGAGGGTCCTGAGCGTCGGAAGTCGCCGCAGCTGAAATTCGCGCTGCACGGTTCCGTCGTCGTCGATCAGCAGAGGGGCGGCACCGGCGACCGCCGGATGCGTCTCCAGAAACTCATACAGGCGCGTCACCGCTTCCGGCGCCGGTTCGCAGTCGGGATTCAGGAGGAGGACGTAGCGGCCCCGTGACTCGTGGAAGGAACGGTTGATTCCTCCCGCGAATCCGGCGTTCGTCTCCGAGGCGATCAGCCTGAGCGGTTCTTCCACCCGATCGGCAGAGGAATCGTCCGGGACGTGCGTTCGGGCAATCGCCAGCGTCGAGTCCGACGAGGCGTTGTCGTGCACGAGCACCTCGTAAACGAGCCCATCGCACGCAAGGGGGAGCGAGCGCAAACAGCGATCGATCCATCGCTCGCTGTTCCACGTCACGATGAGAATCGATAGATCGATCGGCTGCGTTTTCGCGGCCTCTGCGGCTCCTGGCCGCACGTCTGAGATCAGTTGAGCCATTGATTAATTGAGAGGATCAGCGGCCGCGTCACTACGTTCCAGGCAAACCGCGGCCGCACCCTCTCCAGATTCTGTACGCACGTGAGCCAGAAAGCGTCGTCGGTCAGCAGCTTCCGAAGCGCGGCCGTGACCGCATCTCCATCCTCAGGAGGAACAACGATCCCGAGACCTTCCTTTTCCACGAGCTCGGCGGCAAACCCTCCCGCCGATGCGACCACCGGCGTCGCAGCAGCGATCGCGTCGAACAGTCGCGTCCGGATGGAGTATTCAGCCTCCGCCGTCCGGCGGTGGAGCATGATAGCGACTCGCGCCGCTCGCAGCCACGATAGTCTTCCTCGATACGCGACCCACTCTTCGTTCGCGGCGACGAACTTCCCTCCTCGGCGAAGCAGGTCATCGAAACGATCGTCCCGGCGTCGATCGACCAGATCACGATTCGGACGCCGCCTCCCCAGAAACAGAAGCTTTGTCTCGAGCCCCTCGGCATTCAGCCTCACGACCGCATCGACGGCCGTCGCGGGGTCGAGCCACTCCCAGATCCCGCCGCCCCACAGCACCAGCCGATCTCGGGCGGTCACACAGCTCCGAATCTCCTCGGGGTCAAGGCCGAAAGGGACCTCGATCCACGGAGCATCTCCACCCTGAAGCGAACCGTAGAAACGCCGCTGACTCGCCGCAGCGCAAACGAGCAGATCTGCCCGCAGCAGAGCCTCCGCAAGCCGCCACCACTCGGCGCCGAGATGAATACGCTGGCGCAACGACGGCGCGGACCCGTAGAGTTCCCGCAGCTCGAGCACCGTCGGGTCGAACATGTCGTGAATGACCTTCTGCTCACGACGCCTCCGGTGGAATCCCCGAGCCGGCTGCCCGAACAGAATCGAGGCATCTCGAAGCGCAGCCTCGGCTTCACCGCTTCCATGCTCCACGATGCGAAGCCGCTCCGATGCAAGTTCGGCGTCGGGTAGCCCGGCATGGTCGTGCTCTCGCTTTGCGACAAGGGTGGTCGGGGCCAGCGCAGACAGCTCGCGCGCAATGTGCCAGGCCCGGATTCCCGGACCGGCCATACGCTCGCCAACGACATCGGGGGTGTGGACGACAACCGACATGCAGCGCGCACGATGAAGCATCAAGCGCGATGTGTCGAGTGGCGGCCGCGCGCATAGGCGCGCGGAGGTGGAGCGGAGGGGTATGCGGGCGACAAGGCTCGGAGGAGGACGAACGGACCGTTCTTCACCCGACGTCCAGCCGAACATGGGGTTGTTGCCCCTCTCCCCGCGATTTTAGCGGGGAGAGGGTGGCCCTGAGCGAAGCCGAAGGGCCGGGTGAGGGGCCGTGCAATCGGCCAATCGCGGGCAAGTTGCGGGTGCGGGGGGCGAGACGCCCCCTGCGGACGAGGACGTCCGCGGTACGGCAGGCGAGGACGCCTGCGCTACGAACCCCAGCGTGCCCGGGCCCGAGCCCGGCCTTTGACTCACAAGAGACAGCCTACCCGAACAGCCCTTCCACGATGCCACTCAGCGACGATCGTCCTTGCAGCAGGAGCTTCAGGTCTTCGAACAGCAGCGCCGAGACGCGCCCTGTCCCCGGATGTCTCCGCGCAACTCGATAGCGGTTTCGTGTCCGAAGGCGGAGAGCATCGCCGCGCAGTTTCCCTGCGCTGCTCGAGCCGCGATGCATCGCTCCTACGAACGGCAGCACCGACGTCCTCCATCCGGCGGCGCGGAGCCGGGCGGATAGCTCGACATCCTCGTAGTACGCGAAAAGGCTCTCGTCGAACATCGTCTCGCCGACAGCCGAGCGGCGATAGAGCGCCGCCGTGGCTGAGACTCCCCACGCCACCGCCAGAGGCGTCCCCAGCGGCTTCCCGTGGCCGATCTGTCGGAATGTGCCGTCTCCGATGTCGATGCCCGCACCGTCGATCGTTCCGTCCGGGCGACGGATGATCGTCTGCACGGCGGAGAGGCGGGAATCGCGGTCAAGCGCACCAGACACTTCCTCGAGCCATTTCGGCTCGAGCTCGACGTCGTTGTTGACCAGTCCAACGTAGGGAGCAGTCGAGATCCGCAATGCCTCGTTGGTCGCACGTGCGAAGCCGAGATTCGTTTCGCTGCGGATCACCTCGACTCCTTCGGCCCGCTCTGCTACCGGCTTCACCGAACCGTTGTCGAAGACGATGACGCGACGCGGTTGGACCGTCTGCGCGCGAATCGACCTGAGGCAGGCGTCGAGCATCTCGCCTCCATCGATATCGAGCACGATCAGGTCGACTTCATTCATGCAGTTGCATCCGATCGATGTTCACAGCCCCGTCGAGGCAGCGAAGCGTGACCCGCCCCTCTTCCGGAATCGCCACGCGCGCAATCTGATAGTCGGGACCCGCCGGCAGGTAATAGCTCTCTCCCGCAATCTCGATCGTCGCTCCGAAACCGGTCACGTAGTGGAGGTCCCAGGCACCCGCGCGGGCCTGAAACGTCGAGGACTCGCCTGCGTGCAGAACCCATCCTCCACGATATGCCACGCGCATGATCGTATAGAGCTCCGGGTGCAGCTGACCGCCGTCGTGCGTTACGTGCGCATCTTCCATCTCGATGTTCGCTGCCGGCAGCCGGCCGAAATGAAACCCGGCCGACAGCAGTAGCGCAAACGCGGCGACCGCCAGAGCATCGGCTGCACGGCGGTTCCCATAGCGACGAAGTCCGAAGAAAACGACCAGAAGGGCTACCACCACTCCGGGCCAGGCAGCAGCGTTCATCCGGATGAAACTGGGGAAGAGCCTCGAAAAGTCGGACAGGTAGAGCTTCGAGAGCCACGCCCCCAGCTGATTCTCACCGCTCGCAATGTGAAAAAGTCGCCACGGCCAGGCGACACCGTGGATCACCAGACCGATCGTCCAGATCGCGAAGATCGCCACCGCTCCGCGGGACAGACGCTCCCATACCGCCGCCACACCAAGAGCGAGGACCGGCATCAGAAAAACGAGATAACGGAGGGGAGGCGCCCAGCCGCCGAACCATTCAGGCCTGGGCACCAGATAGACCAGATAAATCAGGCTTGCGATGAGCCCCAGACGAAAGCCCTCGGGAAGGACGCGACGGGAATCGTCGTCCTTCGTCCACCAGAGCGTGAGGGCAAACAGCGCGAACAGATAGAAGGGAGCTTTGAACGCGATCCCACTCATTCCGTCGGCGATGAGGCCCAAGGCTCCCTGTACGTGGAGCGCCGGAGCCGCCGGCATCAGGTGCGACCACGCGTGAACATTCGTCGGATCGCCACTCACCAGCCACATCACGGTCAGCGGTACCACCGCGATCGCCGCCACCAGCAGCGCCGTACGCGGCGGTAGTTTCCGCCGCAGGAGCAGTGCGCCTAACAGCCCCACGGCGATGAGCACGAATCGGAGTTTGAGAAGGACCAGACCAAGGAGTGCTGGTACCCAGCGCTTCATCCGCTCTTCACGGATTCCGCGCAACGCCTCCACGAAGAAGAAGGCGGCCGGCACCTCGGGCCAGATGCGCGTCGCATAAAACAGGATCGGCGGAGCGAATGCGAAGAACGGGAAGACCGCCCGGATCGCGCGATCGTCAACCCCTTCCTCTTCCATCCATCGGATGGTCGATCGCACGAGAAGCACGCTGAACAGCGCGATCGTTGCAATCGCTCCCGGCAGCCCTGCGAGTGCGTATCCCGGCAACATCAGGAGCGCGAGGAACGGTTCATGCCGCGAGTACTGCTCGCCGTTCGGGCCGACCGGGTCGCCGAACTGCGGTCGGAGATCAGTGCGCCCGCTGGCGGTCCGCTCAATCGAGCCGTACTGGTTCGCGAGATCGACATCGCGATCGTGCAGCATCGACTCGGTGAGAAGGAGATAAAAAGGCTCGTCTCCGTCGATCGGAGTTCGCAACATCGCGGGGATCGTGATCGCGTAAACGAGCGCTGCGAGCAGAGCTGCCCGGCCGGCTGACCACTTCACCTCTCGGCCGTTGGCCAGGGCAAGCGAGAAGATCGCCACCGAGATCACGGCAAGCGTCACGAATCCCGCGTAGGCGTCGATCCCTTCGAATCGATGCCACAACATCCATCCCAGAAGCCAGACGCCTGCCGTCGCCGCAAGACAAGCGGTTCGCGTTTCCCCACGCAGTGCGATGAGTGAAAGGGCGACGACGACAGCAATCGTGGCGACGATCATCACTTCGCGAGCTCGAAGGCCTCGACCTGGATCGAAGCGCCCGCAGGGAGTCCGTCATCGGCGGTCACACGGATCTCGCGCGAGCCCGGTGGGAGCGCGATACGGCCCGCCCCGTCCAGCCATGCACCATAGCCGTAGCCGTGAATGCGTCCGGCCGGGTCGCGCGGTAGTGGATTCTTCGCCGTACGAAACTCCTCACGACGCATGTAGCCCCAGTCGGCTGCATCTCCGATCCGCACTTCGATACCTCCAGGATCGATACGGCCCAGGATCGCGCCTCGTCGCATCCTTGCCACATTGGCGCCGGAAACAATCAGCGACCGAGCATCGTCCGGCACGGGGAGCGTGCTCGATTCCCCTGCTGCCAGCGCGTGGTTCACCGTGTATCGCGATTCCGCCGGCGCAGCGTTCCGAACAAAGTACGGCGTCGCGCGTGCGAACACCCCGCTCCAGGCAAAGAACAGGATCATCGATCCGAGGGCGACCCCCGATGGCCACGCCAGCGACAGTCGAGAGAGTCCGACCCGCCTGCCAAGCCAGGCGACGGCGAGGACGGCGAGAGGAATGCCGATCGTACGCAGCGGAAGTCCCGGAGTGAAAAGTGCCGTCGTGACCGCGACGAGAACGGACAGAGGAGTGCGCCCCATGACCAGCACGATCGCGAGCGCCAACACGAGAAGCGCGACCTCGCGAACGACCTGCACGTCTTCGACCGGGATCCAGCGCAGCAGCAGCACAGCCGCGAGTGCGACGAACGGGGCCGCCTGTGTCGTCGATCGTCGCCGATCGCCGCTTCCTTCCGGCGCGAGCAGTGCGGTCACGAGTGCCACCGCGAGAACAGCGCCGAATGCGAGCAGCCGCGAGCTCTCCTCCGGAATCGCAATCTCGCAGACGATGAGCGCCGGGACTGCCAGCGTCACCGCCCAGTGCGACATCGCCGCAAGAAGGATCAGGATGACCGCAATGTGCGGCAACGATCGATCGATCGGAGTCGAGTGATGCACCGCAAGCATCGAGGCGTACGCCGAGGCTGCTGCGGTCAGCGCCCAGAGCAGGCGGTTCACGCACGTTCCTCGCTCACCGAGAGAGTCGTGACCGGGCCACCGCGGCCGCGGCGAAGGTATCTCACGATCCCGCCACGCCCTCGCCGGGACTGCGAACCCACTCCGAGTCGAAACCCTCCAGCGTCTCCGGGGTGAGACTGGCCCGGTAGATCAGCCTCGCGTCACCTTTCAGCCGGACCTCGTCCGCATGCCCGTCCGTCATCCGGAAGGAGACTTCGAGCTCGAGTCCGCTGCGTGTACGTACGGACACGGGCGAACCGACCCGTCCGAAGAAGGCGCTCGTCACCGCGGAGGCGACCACGCCCGAGCCACAAGCCATCGTTTCGGCTTCGACTCCCCTCTCCCAGGTGCGCACATCGATTGACGATGGTCCACGAACGGAGACGAAATTGACGTTGGCGCCATCCGGCTGAAGATCGGAATGGGTGCGGATGGCGTGACCGAGGTGACGGATATCGGCTTTCCACAGGCCGGACCTGATGAACAGCACGTAGTGCGGGACGCCGACGAAGAGCGAGCTTCCCTGAACGGTCGTCTCTCCGACGACGAGAGGCCGATGAGGGCGGAACTCGTAAGGAGGAGGGACATTCAGAGTGACCACACCTCCGTCTCCGATCTCGGCGGCGACGATGCCGGCGTCAGTCTCGATCGTCATCTTCCGGCCGGCGATCACATTCAGGAACGCGAAACGGGCGGCACAGCGGGTTCCGTTACCGCAGAAGGCGCCGAGGGAGCCATCCGAGTTGTAATAGCGCATCCGGAAGGTGGCGCGAGCCGAGGCCTCGACAAGGATGAGTCCGTCTGCTCCGACCGAGAGGGCGCGGGTACAGACCTTCCGCGCCAACTGCGCTGGATCGACGACGTGAGGAGTGCGATTGTCGATCACGACGAAGTCGTTTCCTCCGCCCGACATCTTCGAAAAGCTCAGCGGATCTTGTTTTCCTGCCTGCACTTGCCCGTGATCCTTCATCGCCCGTCCACTCGGAATTTTCAACTACTCACCCGGTTTCCTTTCGGCGGTCTGTATTCTCGCATGGAGCGCGCCAGAGCCCGCCAGAACGCTACCGCCGCTCCGCGCGTCATAGACGCAGTCGGAACTTCCTGGAGGCCATTCTTGAACCGTATCGTCGCAACGATCCTTGCCGTTCTTCTCGCCGCCCCGATGGTGGCACAGAGTCGTCGAGGTGAGCAGGAGCCCGAGCTTCCAAAGCTCGTCGAGAACATCGACGTTCGCGTCATCGACGTCGACGTAATTGTGACCGACCGACGCGGAAACTTCGTGCCGGGACTGACGAAGGATGACTTCACGATCCTCGAAAACGGTGTTTCGAAACCGATCACGAACTTCTTCGAAGTCGAGGGCAGCCGCGCAAAGAACGTGGTCGCCGACGAGATAGGCGGCCGCGTCGAAGCGCCCGCTCGTGCCGACGAGGTACCGGAGGAGATGAAGCGGCGCATCATCTTCTACGTAGACAACCTCTCGCTCGCTCCGTTCAACCGCAATCGCGTGTTCGAGCAGATGAAGGAGTTTCTGAAGAACGTGATGCGGCCGGGTGACGAAGCGATGGTCGCCACCTACAACCGCAGCATGAAGATCCGGGTGCCGTTCACCCGCGACCCCGCCCAGATCGAATCGATTCTCGACACCCTTGCACGCGAGTCAGGACTCGGCGTCGCCAATCGGAGTGAGCGCAGGACGGTCGAGGATCGAATCCGCGACGTCAACACTTACAGCGAGGCGATCTCCATGGCTCGCTCCTATGCCGCATCGGTCGAGCATGACCTCCGGCAGGGTGTCGCCTCCCTCAACGGACTCATGTCAACGCTCGCCGGGGTCGAGGGAAAGAAGATCCTGGTTCTCACCAGCGAGGGCTTTCCGATGCAGCCGGGGCGGGAGATGTTCTACTTCATCGATGAGATCGGCCGCGAGAAAGGTTGGACGAACGTCGGATCCACCATGCTCGAAGGGATGAGCTTCGATGGATCGAACCTGATCCAGGCAGTCGCGAAGACCGCGAATGCGAACGGCATCACTCTCTACACCGTCCACGCTGCGGGATTGACCGGCGGCAGCGAGATGTCGGCCGAAAATTCACGGCCTACCTCGTACATGACCGCGCACGCAGCCACCTCCAACACCACCGAGTCGATGCAGATGATGGCCGATATGACCGGCGGACTCGCATCGGTACAGACGAACAACTTCGCCGATGCCTTCCGCAGGATCCATCGCGATCTCGATGCCTACTATTCGATCGGCTATCGCGCCGGCACCGAGCGCGTCGATCGCCAGCGCTACCTCGAGGTGCGCGTCAAGAACAGAGACTACCGCGTACGCAACCGCAGAACGTTCGTCGAGAAGTCGACCTACGCCGAAATGAGTGACCGGGTCATCGCTAACCTGCTCTATCGCACCAAGAGCAACGACCTCGGGATCCTCGCCATGATCGGCCAGCCGCTCCCTCTCGACGACGGCAACTTCCGGGTCAGCGTCGATATCCAGATTCCGATGTCGACTCTCACGCTGCTCCCACAGGGCGAAAGCGAACATGCCGGAGGCTTCGACGTCTATCTCGTAGTCGCTAACAAGCACAACGACATGTCCGACGTTGCCCGCAAGTCACACCAGGTGCGGGTGCCGGCCGATCAGATCAAGAACGTGGCCGGAAAGTTCTACACCTACACCCTCGACCTCGTCGTGGAGGGTGGACTCAACATCATCTCCATCGGCGTCGTCGACACGATCTCCAACAATAGCGGCTTCGCCCGCGAACAGAAGGTCGTGAGGGATATGCGGTAGGGGTCGCGCGACGCTACCTTCGCCAAACATGAGATTTGTCGCCCCTCTCCCCGCGATCTTAGCGGGGAGAGGGAGGCCGACCCGGTGAGGGGCCGCGGCAAGCGACACGAGGGAGCAGGTCGCAATGCGACTGTCGTCCGCGCGCGCGGCGAGACGCCCCGTGCGGACGAGGACGTCCGCGGTACGGCAGGCGAGGACGCCTGCGCTACGAAGGAACCAGGAACTCCGAGGAACCGAGGAACCACTCCCCCCTGACATAGAATGCCCCGGCGTTTCCAACGCCTTCGAGGAGCGATCATGGCCGAACTTCCCGGAATTGAGCGCGAGACGCTCGACGTCGACGTCGTCATCGTCGGCGCAGGTCCCGCCGGACTCGCCGCCGCCTACAGGCTGGCGGAGCTGATCCGTACGCACAACGAATCGGATGCGGAGCAGAAACTCGACGGCATTTCCATCGCCGTACTCGAAAAGGGGAAGGAGATCGGCTCGCACGGGATCTCCGGAGCGGTCATGGATCCGCGCGGAATCGCCGAACTGATGCCGGACTGGCTCGAGCGCGGCTGCCCCGTCGAGGCTCCGGTCGGTGAAGACGAGTTCTGGTACCTGACCGAACGCTCCAGACCGGTGAAGCTCAGCGGCGGCCTCATGCCGCCTCCGCTCAAGAATCATGGCAACTATGTGGTCTCTCTCGGAGAGCTGGTCCGCTGGATGGGACCGATCGTCGGCGAAATGGGCGTCGATCTTTTCGCCGAGTTTGCCGCCTCTCGTGTGCTGGTCGAGGATGGACGGGTGGTCGGCGTTCGGACCGGAGACAAAGGGGTCGACAAGCACGGCGAGCCGAAGGCGAACTTCGAACCAGGCGTGGACATTCGCGCCAAACTGACGATTCTGGCCGAAGGCCCTCGCGGGACCCTCACGAAACAGCTCGCTGAAATCTTCGATCTTTATGCCGGCAAGAACCCCCAGGTCTACGCCGTCGGGGTGAAAGAGCTCTGGCAGCTTCCAGATGATCGCTACGCCCCGGGCCGCGTCACGCACACGCTCGGATTTCCGCTCGACCGAAACACATTCGGCGGCGCTTTCATCTACGGGATGAAGGATCGGATCGTCGACATCGGTCTCGTCGTAGGACTCGACTACAGGAATCCGACTCTCGACGCCCATGACGAGCTCCAGCGGCTGAAGCTCCATCCCTCGATCGAGGAGATCCTCCGCGGAGGCAGGATGATCGCCGCCGGAGCCAAAGCGATCCCGGAGGGTGGCTACTATGCGATGCCCCGCCTCTACGGCGACGGCTTCATGATCCTCGGCGACTCCGCGAGCTTTCTCAATGGTGCGCGCCTCAAGGGGATCCACCTCGCCTTCAAGTCCGGGATTCTCGCCGCGGAGACCGCGTTCAAGGCGCTCCTCGCCGCCGACTTCTCCTCGGAGCAGACCAGCGGGTACGACGCGCTCTTCGAGGCCTCCTGGGCAAAAGAGGAACTCTGGCCGCAGAGGAACTTTCACCAGGCTTTCGAATACGGTCAGATCGCCGGCATGCTGAATGCCGGCGCCGGCATCGTGACCGGCGGGCGCGGCTTCGGCATCGTGAACCGGCTCGAAGGACACCCGGGACACGAGCAAATGGAGCGGATCAAACGCTACTTCGGCTCAGAGGATCCACATCCGCCCGAGAAGGTCCGATACGACGGCCAGTACACCTTCGACAAGGTGACCAACGTCTACAACGGCGGAGTGATTCACGAGGAGAACCAGCCGGCGCATCTGCTGATCCGTGACACGGAAGTCTGCATCACTCGCTGTACCGAGGAGTATGGGAATCCCTGCTTTCACTTCTGTCCCGCGAATGTTTACGAACCGAAACCGACCGCGGACGGACGCGGCAAGGTGCCCTTTCTCAATTTCACCAATTGCTTCCACTGCAAGACGTGCGACATCATGGATCCTTATCAGGTGATCACCTGGGTTCCGCCCGAAGGTGGCGGCGGACCCGACTATAAGAAGCTGTAACAGCGATTGCCGGCGGCAGCTCGCCGTGTGAACCCCCCGAAATTCGGAGATCGGCTGCTGCTGTTGGATCAGGCACGTTTCTGGTTAGAGCCCTTCAGGGTGCGCGAGATATGACCCAAGCCGGGTGCAGAGCGGAACAGAATGGCAAGTGAACCGATCCCTGTATCGCGATCACTCGAGCGGATCGCGCTCCTTCAGTCCAACGTCGAACGCGTCATCCGAGGCAAGTCGGAGGTGGTGCAGTTCTGCGTGGCTGCGCTGCTGGCCCGCGGGCACATTCTTCTCGAGGATGTCCCGGGCGTCGGGAAGACTACCCTCGCGCACGCTCTGGCACGGTCGCTCTCGCTCGACTTCCAGCGAATCCAGTTCACCAGCGACCTGCTCCCGTCCGACATCGTCGGCGTGACGATCTACAAGCAGGATCTGCAGGAGTTCGAGTTCATCTCGGGACCCGTTTTCACCAACGTACTGCTTGCCGACGAGATCAATCGGGCGACACCGAAGTCGCAGTCGGCGCTTCTCGAGGCGATGAGCGAAGGAACGATCACGATCGAGAAACGGAGAATGCCCCTTCCCGATCCGTTCCTGGTAATCGCGACGCAGAACCCGATCGAGCATGTGGGAACGTATCCGCTTCCCGAATCGCAGCTCGACCGGTTCCTGATGAAGCTAACGATCGGTTATCCGAACGCAACCGACGAGAAGAAGCTCCTCCGTTCCGGCGGCGTGGAAGACGTACTGGAACACCTGGCACCGGTCCTCGATGGAGATGAACTGCGTGCGCTCCAGAAGCGCGTCCCGCAGGTTCATGTTGGCGAGCCGCTGGTCGAGTACCTGATGAAGATCGTCGAGACCACCCGCGCGCATCCGGAGGTGGCCCTCGGCGTCTCGACCCGCGGCGCGCTCACCTGGTTCAAGGCGGCCCAGGCGCTGGCGATGGTCGGAGGGCGCGACTTCGTGGTTCCGGAGGACGTCAAGCGGCTCGCGGTTCCGGTCCTCTCACATCGAATCATCATGAAAGACCGCCGGATGACTCGCGGCGACTTCTCGCCGGAAGCTCGTTTCATTCAGCGCATCGTGAACGAGATCGCAGTCCCCCGCTGATTTGACCGTGACCTCACGCGCCGTCAGTTCGCCTCCTGCGGCACTGCCGACTTCCGGCAGCGGACCGCAACCGCCATGGGAGTTCAAGGGAGTCGTCCGCCTTACGCGGATCGGCACGACCTACATCATTTCGACGGTCGTCCTCGCTGTCTCGGCCATCAATACGGGTAACAATGCTCTCTACATCGCGGTCTCGTTCATGCTCGGCTGCCTGCTCCTGTCGGGAATCGCATCCAAGAGCGGGTTGAGTCATCTCGACGTCGAGATCACCGGAATCGATGAAGCCTGGGCGGGCAAACCGGCTCCGGGAATCCTGCATGTCCGCAACCGCTCCCGCGTCTGGAACGTTCGCGACGTCATCCTGACCGGCGATGCTCTCGCCGCGCCCGTTCTCGTGCCGATCGTGCCGCGCCGCGGCGAAAAAGTGGTCTACAGCGACTTCCTGTTTCCGCGCCGCGGCCGCGCGCATGTAAACAGGATCGACTCCTACACTCGTTATCCGTTCGGATTCTTTCTGAAGAAGAGGCGGCTGCGCATCGACAGCGAAGTGATCGTCTTTCCTCACATCCGCTCTTCAGAGTCGGTCGAGGAGCGCTTTCGCGCGGAAAAAGGGGAGCAGACGAGTGTCGTCCGCCGCGGATTGGGAACCGACACGCACTCGTTTCGCGACTACACAGCCGGCGATTCGATGCGGCACGTAGCCTGGAAGAAATCGGCAAATGCCGGCAGATGGATCATCAAACAGACAGCGGCCGATGCTGCGCGTTCCATCAACGTGGTCGTGAATCCGTACAGGCCACCCGGCACCTCCGACGAGAGATTCGAGGAGATGATCAGCGAGGCCGCGACGTTCATCTTTCACGCCGCAACGCGCGGAGTCGACATCACGCTTTCGCTGCCTCGCGTGAACGTTCGCGCACGCGAATCCGAGTCTCCGGAGGCGCTGTTCCGTGCGCTCGCGCTGCTCGAGCCGTTGCACGAGCCCGTCACGCTTGACGGAAGGAATGCGGTCGTCTTTGCCGTGGGAGGAGGTCACCATGACGCGAAAAGCGCGTGAGATCGAGACCCTCCTGCTGACGATGTACGCGGCGCTGCCTCTTTACCTCACCCATGTCATCAGGCCTCTGCCGGTGATTCTTTTTCACGTCGTCATGGCAGGCATCGCACTGCGAGTCGCGCTCGGGCGAGGAACGGAGCTGATCTCCCCCCGACTGATGCGCTGGCTCGCGGTGATCTACGTGCCGTTCTACGTCATCGATGTCGCGATCATCTCCCGTAGCGCGATCGCCGCATCGACCCACCTGGTGCTGTTCATCGCCATCTATCAGCCGATCGAGTCGATGCAACGGACCAATCAGGCGCAGCGGCTCCTGACCTCTACATTGATCTTCATCGCGAGCCTCGCGACCTCTACTCACGTCACAGCGATGCTGTTCGTCCTCACCTTCGCCTTCCTGATGCTCAGGCAGTTGATGTACCTCAGCCATCTCGACACCGTGCGCGCCGTGAGCAGGGAATACAATGCTTCTCCTTCCGGACGTTCGGCTGCCTACTATCTCCTTGGCGCGGCGCTGATCGGGGCTGTTCTCTTTCCGCTCCTCCCGCGCATCAAGAATCCTTTCGTCCAGGGGCTCACTTCCTCTCTGCCGGGAGCAAGTTCCACCCTCGGAGACTCGATTGACTTCCGCGAACAGCGGGTCGCCCTGCCCGACTCCACCCTCGTTGCGCGTGTCTGGATGGACATGGAGGCACGCCCCTTCTTCGCCCCCGTCCGCCTGCGTGGTCCCATCTACGATCGTTACGAGGAGGGAGAGTGGAAACAGGCCGCCAAAGGCTTGAGGGAACGAGGCGGCCGGGATGGCACTTTCGTAATCGCCCGGCCTCGTGGCGTAGAACGCGAGGCTGTCGTGCAACTCATTCCGCAACGCGGGATGCTTCTGCTACCGGTGGGAACGTTTCTCGTCAGTGGACTGGAGGGCAAGCTCTACGAGGGGCCCGCACCGGAGACCTGGTACACCTACAACGAGGCGCTCACCCACTTCACGGTGCGGATGGCCTACGAGCAGGAGCCGCTGCGACTGACGCGCGTGACTCCGGTTTCGTATCCGATCAGGCCGGAGATCGCCACTCTGGCTCAGAGCATCGTTGGAGACGAGGCGCGGCCGGCGCAGCGGGCTGCTCTGATCGAGCGCTACCTGGTGAGTAATTTCCGCTACGTCCCGAACAGCGTTCCGGTTCGCAAGCCGATGACCATCGAAGAGTTCCTGCTGCGTGAGCGCGGCGGTCACTGCGAGTACTTCGCCGCCGGCATGGCCGTGCTGCTCACCGCGCTCGACGTTCCTGCCCGCGTCGTAGGGGGTTACTACGGCGGCCGTCTGAACCCGATCACCGGCTACTACACCCTGCGCCGTTCGGACGCCCATGCGTGGACGGAAGTCTGGGACGGAACGCGCTGGGCAACGTTCGATTCCACTCCCCCTTCGCTGCGGCCAGGCACGCAGGCGGTCAATCTTCTTCGGGAGTATCTCGCTACGTTGACCGATTCGGTGACATTCATCTGGGATCGTTACGTCCTGACCTTCGGACTGGCAGATCAGGTCGCCCTTCTCTCGGACCTGATCACCTGGACGAAGGAATCGATCGCCACGCTGCGCGAGCGCTTGGCTTCGGATTCCCGCGCGGTCGCATCACTCCCCTTCCTGACGATCGCAGCGGTGCTGATCGCACTCGGCCTCGTTGCGATCCTGGTCGCCCGGCGCCGTCGCCCGCTTTTCGAGGCTCTCGCCGAGGTGCTTGCACAGCACGGGGTGGAGGTGAACGACGCGATGACCATGGACGAGGCTCTCGAACGTCTGAGAAGAGAGAAACCGGCCGTCGCGGATACGCTCATGCCGTTGATCGCGATGTACGAGGAAGAGCGCTTCTCCGCGCACAGCGACGCCCGGCGTGCGGCAGACATTCGACGCAGACTCGCCGAACTGCAGACCTGAGCCAGAGGTCTGTGGCGAGTCAACCCGATAATCTCAGCCTAAGCTGGTTAGGCTGTCATCCCAATGGCCTTAACTTAAGCTCAGCCAGGCTGTCATCCTGAGCGTAGCGTGAGGATCTGGGTGGGCGGGCGGTGCGATGCTCGTGTTTGGCACCGCCCATCCCCCAGATCCCTCGCTACGCTCGGGATGACAGGGCCTTGACCCGACGCACACTGTGGTGGGGTGGCTCGCTGGGAGGCGGCTGAAATGTGAAGCTGGGTGTGCGGCTTTGCCTAAAGTTAAGGCCATTAGGCTGTCATCCTGAGCCATGGACGGCGGGGCGGCGCGCCTGAGGAAAAGGCGAGTTACCTCGAAAGCGGAGCGGCAGGAGCCGAATCTCAGCTCAGTTTCTTTGGCCCACTGGTGGCGCTGAATGAACTACTCGGCGACCGGCGCGCTCACTGCTGTGCCTTTCCGGTTGAAGACGAACCTCTCCTCCCGGAACGTCCCCTCCTTCGATTTCAGTGCAAGGAAGATTGTCAGCTCGTCAGCCGAGACGCGGCGGAAGGTCAGACCTCTAAACCGGTAGTCATCCTCGTGCCTCGCGATGAAAGGGAAATCGACCGTCTGATCCTTCTCTTCCCAGCCCGTCAGATCGCGATTGAAGTGCTTGATTCGCAGCACCACTGACTCGCCATCGGGCATGAAGCTCATGATCTCGTAGAAGACCGGTTTGGCTTCACGCGTCAGCCGGAAGAGTCCCAGCATCGTAGAGTCGCGCGGCGCCGTCCAGATTTCCTCCGCTTCACCACCAAGGCCCTCCCCGATCCAATGCCCTTCGAGCCACGCCAGGTCGGCGACCGATGCGGCGGCTCGCGGCGAGTCGGAAGCCGGTCGCCAGGTATGTTCGGTCAGCTGTTCCTGAGCGGCCGCGGTCAGAGCCACGAAGATGGCGGCCACCATGAGCAGGAGTCGAGAGCTTTTCATCTGATTCACCCCGATGTTCTTCAGCACGAACAGACGACTCATAAGGCCGCAAGGGAGTGCTATGGTTGCGCGCGGAGATCGTCCTGATGAGAAGAATACTCGCGATTGCGCTTTTCAGCGTCTGCTCGTTGTCCGCCGTCCGCGCCGCCGATCCTGCCGCAACGCCGAAAGCCGCGGACGCTCGCGACAACATCGTCACCACATCACACTCGATGAAGCTCGGTGCGCAGACGATCAACTACAAGGCACACGCGGGAACCATCGTTCTCCGGAACGACGAAGGGAAAGCGAGAGCAAACTTTTTCGTCGTCGCCTACGTACGCGACGGGGTCGACCCTGCCACCCGTCCCGTGACCTTCACCTTCAACGGAGGCCCCGGCTCATCGTCCGTCTGGCTGCACATGGGCGCGTTCGGGCCGAAGCGGGTCGTCTATGCCGACGACATGGGGAATGCGACACGACCGCCCTACCGTCTGACTGACAACGAGGCGACGATCCTCGACGTTTCAGACCTCGTCTTCATCGATCCGGTGACCACAGGATTCAGTCGCGCAATCCCGCACGAAGACGCCAGGAAATTTCACGGCGTCGATGCGGACGTTGAATCGGTCGGTGAGCTGATCCGCCTCTGGACTACCCGTTACGGGCGCTGGAGCTCACCGAAGTTCCTTGCAGGCGAGAGTTACGGAACCACACGCGCCGCGGGACTCGCCGGCTGGCTGCAGTCGCAGGGGTACTACCTGAACGGCGTCATGCTGATCTCTTCGGTCCTGAACTTCGGCACCGTCAGATTCGATAGCGGGAATGACCTCCCCTACATCCTCTTCCTCCCTACCTACACGGCTACGTCGTGGTACCACAAGAAGCTGCCGCAGGAGCTCCAGCAGCTGTCGCTGGAGAGCGTCGTCGCCCAGGCCGAGGAGTTCGCGCTCGGCGACTACGCGTCGGCTCTCATCCGCGGTGACCGGCTTCCGGATACGGCACGACAGTCAGTGATCCAGCGACTCGCACGATTCACAGGGCTGACGCCCGAGTACATCGAGAGAACGAATCTCCGAATCGACATCCATCGCTTCGACAAGGAGCTGCTGCGCGATCAGCGGCGCACGGTGGGACGCCTCGATTCACGGTTCACCGGTATCGATCTCGACGCCGCGGGCGAGACCCCCGAGTTCGATCCCTCCTACGCCTCGATCTACGGCGAGTACACCGGCACCTTCAACGATTGGGTGAGGCGCGGGCTCCGCTTCGAGACCGACATGCCGTACGAGATTCTGACTGGGAAGGTGCGCCCCTGGAACTACGAGCAGAGCCAGAACCGATACCTGGACGTGGCGGAAACTCTCCGGGCCGCGATGTCCCGCAACCCTCACCTGCGCGTGCTCGTGGCCAACGGTTACTACGACCTCGCAACTCCGTTCGCCGCCACCCACTACACCTTCAGCCGCATGCAGCTCGATCCCTCGCTTCGTGACAACGTCACCATGACCTACTACCCGAGCGGGCACATGATGTATGTCGAGAAGGATTCGCGGCTTCAGCTGAGAGATGACGTGCTCGCATTCATTCGAGCTTCCACCAGCAACTGAAGAACCTGAACGAATGATCGAATGGCTTGCAGTAGCTTTCGTGCTCCTCGTCGCGATCTTCATCTTCGCGCAGCGCCGGAGGCTCGCTGCCATGGAGGGGCTCGTCGTCGGTGGCTCCGTCGGGCCGGGCTGCGTCACGGCGCAGGCGATCATTCTTCTGGCTCTCGGTCTCGCCATCGCCGTATTGATCGCGACAGGCTTCTTCGGCGGGTGATCAGCGCCGCATCTCGCGCGCGACGCGCAGCAGTTCCGCACGAATCGCCTCATGTTGTGCAAGAAGGCTGGCGTGGCCGTAGCGCCGGAAGATTCCGTGCGCGACTGCGCGGAGCTGTCCGATGAGGTCGTCGGTTTCCTCGACGAGCCGCAGCGCGGAGTACCCGAGCAGCGGCATTCCGGTGATTGCCGCGACGCCGTAGGGAAGTCCGAACCACCACCCTGCTCCAAGCGCGATGACGGCCCAGGTCAGCGGGAACAGGGTGAGTGCCGCCAGGACTTTGATCGTCGCCAGGACGGCACTCTCTCCTTTCGCGAGGCGCCCGGCCAGCCAGCCGACGAACCGGTACGTCGGATAGTTGAGCGCAACACCCGCAAGCGCGATCGGCAGGAGGATTACGAGTTGGAGCAGGCGGAGCGTGTTGACACGCGGCGTGAGCTCGTGAACCTCGAGACCGGCACGCTGCAACTCCGCCTCGAACTGCCGCACCATCGACTCGAGCCGCGCGAGCCTCTCTGGATCATGCTCCCGCAGATAGTGATAGCCGGCGATGAACTGGCGTCGCAGATCGAGCTCTTCGACGAGCGGTTGCTGACCGTCACCCGTGTAGGCGTCTTCGGCGCGCGCGATCAGTTCGAGTGCGGAGTGAGAATCCGCCTGCAGCGTAACTGCGTCGAGCCCCTCATCGATCGCGGCTGTCAGGCTCTCGACCGCCGCGCGCGGCGGCTCGCCGTCCCCGTCGACCGGGACCGGTGACACGTGAAGCGGATTGCCGAACACGACGAGGGCCGCGCTTCGAAATACATGTTTCGCCGTGTAGTAGATCCCTGTCGGGATGATGACAATCCCCTCGAGCGACGCACCGAGGGCGATCCGCGCTGCGCCACTCTTCAACGCCCGCAGCGATGGATCGTCGTGCGTCGTCCCTTCCGGAAAGATCGCGATGCCTCCACCCTTCATCAGGATTTCATGAGCGCGGCGGAACGTCTGCTGATTCGATCCGCTCGTACCGTCGATCTTTCGATAAACCGGAATCGTGTCGAACAGCCGGACGATCCAGCCAACGACGGGCATCTCGAGCAGAGGCGCCTTCCCTAGAAAGGAGACACGCCGTGCGGCGAAGCAGAGAACGAACAGCGGATCGACCAGCCCGTTCGGATGATTCACCGCGAAGATCACCGGGCCGCGGTCCGGAACCCTCTCCAGCCCCATCAACTCGATCCGTCGATAGAAGATCTGCAGACAGGCTCTCAGGAATGCGGTGATCAGCCGGCGCACCGGTGGAGTGTAGCGGGTGGTGGTTCCCCCACGCCTGTCATCCCGAACCGCCGCAGCCCCGGGGGTGGGGTGGGCGGGTGTGAGGGGCGGAGGACGGAGAGGGATCCCTTGCCGACGCCCAGAACGCGAACGTCACACGGCGTAGTGCGAGGCACCCGTTCCTCCCGGATCGTCGACTCAGGGATGGGATGACATGCTTGTTTCAAGCGACCCGTACTGCAGGCCAAAAACCCGGAAACCCGAACGATGCAGATTCGTAATCAGATCGAGACGGAGGACACGGTTATCATTGCCCGACCCATGAATCGGCTGTTTCCCATCCTGGCGCTGGCCGGCGGACTGATCGTCCTGTTTCTGCTGATCCCGCATTTCAATGCGGCTCAGCCTGCAGTGGAGATCACTCGCGGAGAGGCGAAGCGGATCGCGGATGTGGAAGCGAAGAAGATCGGCATCCCGATCGATCAGGCCTGGTCGAACATCACCTGGATCGGCTCCGGTCTGCTCGACAAGGAGCTCGAGGACGACCCGGAACGCAGAAGGGCGGCAGCAGCCGATCCCGCCATCGGACCTCGCCTTGGCGGATACAGGGTCACTTATTACCGGCGAGGGCTCGAGAAGTGGACTCCGCACGGGCACGTCTACGTGGCGGGCAATGGTGATGTGCTCGCCGCCCGGTTCCGTCTGCGACCGGAAACTCCTGGCGCCAACGCTACCGAGGAACAGCTGCGCCCCAAGGCCGACGCATTCGTCGAGTCGCGCCGTTTTCCGGGAGCGCCGGCGCCTGAATTCGAGTCTGCACGTCCGACGGTATCCCGCAGCCGCACTGACTGGGTCTTCCGCTATCGCGTCGAGTCGAACTTCCCGGTGGGCAACGTGGTCCCCTATCTCTGGGTCTACTTCGCAGGAGACGACTTCGCGGGATGGGATCTGATCGAGGAATATGCGGACGGCGCTCCGTACCGCGGCGACAGCACTGGAGAGATCCTCGGGACGTTTCTTCGCTTCGGCGCTCTCTACGTGATGCTGCTCATTCTGCTGATGATGTTTCTGAAGAAATATCACGCCGGTGAGGTCGGAGTCCGCACCGCTACGTTCCTCTTCAGCGTCGTCCTTTTCCTCTCGATCGTTCTCGACCTGCTGGTCGCCCCGTCGGCATCCGACGGCACCGGCTTCGGCAGCATCGACGCCCAGCAGACTGCCTTCGCAACCACGGGATTCAAGATCCTGTTCGTCGACATCCCGATGGCGGTGCTCGTGTTTCTCGCTTGGGCGGTCGGCGAGAGCTATGCGCGGGAGCGCTGGGGAGAGCGGCTCGCCTCCTTCGACTCGATCCTTCGGCGCGATCCGATCAACGCGAGCGTCGGTCGTTCGATGATGACCGGCCTGGCCACCGCTCCCGCGGTTGCTGCATGCGCGTTCCTCGTCGGCGCAATCCCGCTCGCCTTGAATCTGGCACATCCGGTGATCGGTCCCGGCTCTCAACTCATCCTCTATCTGGGAGGTCCCGCCGCGGCGATCGTCGGCTCGGCAATCGAGTCCATCATGCTGCCGGTCGTCGGGATTCTCTTCGTGCTCGCGTTCGCACATCGACGGCGCGTTCTCTGGCTTGGCATCCTCGTCGCCGCGGCGCTCGCAGCGATCGGAAGTGTCGGCGCCGTGCCGATCGGCCCCTTCCATCAGCAAATGCTGTTCGGCTTCGGCGGCGGACTCGCGGCGATCGGCATCTTCCTCGGCTTCGATCTACTCGCGGCGACTACCGCACTCTTCTTCGGCTGCATCCTCACAGCCGTACTCCCTCTTCAAAGCGCTGCATCAGGCGGATTCTCCCAGCAGATGGTCATTGCCGTCGCAATCCCGCTGCTCGCCGCCCTCGGCGTTGCCGTGGCAGGTCTCGCCACTCGGCGCGAGATCGTCTACTCCTACGAAGATCTCGCCCCTCACGTAAAACGAATCGTCGAGCGTGAACGCGTCAAAGCGGAGATCGACGCCGCGAACCGGATTCAAGCGGCACTGCTGCCGATCGATTCGCCGAGCGTTTCCGGTGCGTCGTTCTCGTCTCACTATCGGGCGGCGACCGAGATCGGCGGCGACTACTTCGACTTTCTGGAGCAGCCAACCGGCGAGATCGGCATTGCGTTCGGCGACGTCTCCGGTCATGGCCTGACGAGCGGAATCGTCATGGCGATGGCCAAGTCCGCCCTGCTCGTCCAGGTCGACAATGACGCCTCTCCACGGGCGGTCATGAACGTGCTGAACGACATCGTCATCAGGACCGCGCCCCGGCGCATTCTCATGACCTTCTTCTTCGGCCTGCTCGACCCACGATCACAGACTCTGCGCTTCTCCTCCGCCGGGCACCTCGACCCCTACGTCTTCCGCGCTGCGACTGGCCGGATCGAGTCCCTCTCGTCCTGGGGCTTCCCGCTCGGAGTGCGGCGTCGAGAACCGTTCCGTGAGCATACGGTCGAGTTCTCGTCAGGCGACCGGCTCATTCTCTACAGCGACGGACTGATCGAGGCAATCGACGACAACGGCGATCCGTTCGGATTCGACCGTTTCGAACAGACGATCGTCAGCAACGGGCAAAAGACCGCCGAGGAAATCAAACGAGCACTGCTCGCCGCAGTCCGCAAGTTCACCCGCAACCGCCCGCCGGACGACGACCAGACGCTCGTCGTCATCGCCTTCGAAGATGCAGTGCCCGACATGATTGGCGCAGCACGAGTCGAAGTGGCGATGGCGGAGTCGGTGAACTGAGAAATTGAAAATTGAAAATTGAAAATTGAAAAAACGGGGAGCGGGGGAGGAGTGCGGGGTGAATTGAACGTGCCTGTCATCCGCAATGGCCTTAACTTAGGCCTATCGGCTGTCACCCTGAACCAAGGACTGCGAGGCGCCGCGACTGAGGAGAAGAATGGGAGTCCGTCGTGCGCGGTGGCGCACTTCGTCATCTGGCGCTCTCTGTCGGTCTTTCCTTGCCCATGCCACCGTTGCCCTTCTCCCCCCGCGCTTTTTGCGGGGGGGAGAAGGTGCCGAAGGCGGATGAGGGGG
>DASVLC010000037.1:0-3966 GCA_036385045.1 Thermoanaerobaculia bacterium
TGCGTATCGAGGCGGTGCGTGCCCCTTTCTACTTTCCCTCCCTCCGCCCCAAACGTCCAGCGGCGTCTCACGACGCCGCGTTGCTCCTACCGGCTGAACGGGGGGAGGGGAAACGGTGCAGGAGCACCTATAAGGGTGGCCCTGAGCGAAGCCGAAGGGCCGGGTGAGGGGCTGCGCCACCGGCGATCTACGCGCAAGTTGCGAGAGCCGGGCAGCGATCACCGGCCCTGTCGTAGACTGCGCTCGTGCTTCGGATTTCTCTCCTCGTTCTCTTCTTCGCCTGTAGTGCCCTCAGTGCCACCGCAGCTCCGGCGCCCAGAAACGTGATCGTGATGCTTGCCGATGGTGCCGGGCCTGCTCACTACAGCGTGATGCGCCACGATCGGGGCGCAGACTTTCAGATCCGACGGATGCCGGTCATCGGTCTGATGGCGACTTCCGCCGCCGATCGCGCGGTGACCGACTCTGCCGCCGGAGCGACAGCTCTCGCGACCGGCAGGAAGACCAACTACGAGATGGTCGGGGTCGCGCCAGATGGAACCCACCTGCCATCGGTGCTGCAGGCGGCGCGTTCTCTCGGCAGGAAAGCGGGTCTCGTCACCACCACTGGGTTCTGGGACGCGACTCCGGCTGCCTTCGCCGCACATGCGTCGCACCGCAGGGAGTATGTCTCGATCATGCGCCAGATGCTGGAGAGCGGCGTCGAGGTGATCGCATCGGGAGGACTGGAGTACCTCGGAGTGGATGGAATCCCGCCCGGAACGGAGCTCGCACACGAGTATGGCTACACGTACATCTCCTCCGCCTCGGCGCTGGAGAACACTCGTGGAGAGCGCCTTCTCGCGCTGTTTCCGAGTGAGGAGCGCGATCTCGATCACCCGGAGGCTCCGCTGCCCATGCTGACCCGATGGGCGATCGATCACCTTGCCGGCGCCCCCGAAGGTTTTTTTCTGGTGGTCGAGCACGAGGGGATTGATTCTGCGAGCCATCAGAATCACACCAGAGACGTGCGGAAGAGTCTGATTTCTTTCGATGAGGCGGTTGGAGTCGCGCTGGACTTCGCCCAATCCAGGAACGACACGCTCGTGATCGTCACTTCGGACCATGAGACGGGGGGCTTGCGCCTTACGGAGACGCGCCGCCTTGGGAGACTGCGGCTCGAGTGGTCAACGACCGATCACACCGCGACGCTCGTGCCGCTGTTCGCATTCGGACCGGGAGCGGAGGCATTCGGGACAGTCGCGGAGAATGCTGAAATGGGTGTGAAGCTCCGCCGGCTCGTCATCGGTAAGGAGGCTGACTGAACACGCTGTCCGAAACCGAGCGCTGTCACGTCGCGGCCCTCCGGATACTGAGCCATCGCTTCAACAGCGAGGGAGAGCTGCGCCGCAAGCTCCGGACGAAGCAGTTCGACCAGGAGACGATCGAGGCGACGGTGACACGCCTGCGTGACGAACGCTGGATCGACGACGTCCGTTTCGCAGGCGGCTTCGTTCGCACGCGACTCAAAAAGAAGGTCGCCCCCCAGCGGATCCTTCGCGAGCTTCAGGCGGTCTCCGTCGACGAGGAGATCGCCCGGCAGGCACTCGAGCACAACCTCGAGGAGGGGACAGAGCGTGCCGCCGTACAGGAGTTGTGCGAACGCCGCGCACGCCTCCTGACCCGGCGTCACGGCGAGGCCTGGCTCGAAACCGAGGAGGGGCGAACGAAACTAGCGCTGTTCCTGCTCAAACAGGGCTATGAGTCGTCGCTCGTCTGGGACGTCCTGAAGGAGCGGAGAAAGGGGTAACCGGCCCGTCCTCCTCGCCGCAGAAACAAACCAGCTCGTTTTCTGTTGAATCAGAATTACGATTCCCCGCTCGTCCGGGGCGCAGCAGCGCCAGGTCAAGGAGATTCCCGTTGCTCACCACCAGTCAGATTCGAGAAGCATTTCTCGACTACTTCGAAAAGAACGGCCACCGTCGTGTGTCCAGCTCCTCGCTCGTACCAGCAGGCGACCCGACCCTGCTCTTCACGAATGCAGGGATGAATCAGTTCAAGGATGCGTTTCTGGGACGCGAGGTCCGCGATTACAACCGCGCGACGACATCGCAGAAGTGCGTTCGCGCCGGAGGCAAGCACAACGACCTCGAAAACGTCGGTCGCACAGCCCGTCATCACACCTTCTTCGAGATGCTGGGTAACTTCTCGTTCGGCGACTACTTCAAGGCAGACGCAATCCGCTATGCGTGGGAGCTGATCACGAAGGTCTACGGTCTCGACCCGGAGCGGCTCTGGTTCTCCGTCTTCGAGGGAGACGAGTCCGTCCCGGCCGACGAAGAGGCAGCGGAACTCTGGATCAAGGCCGGCGCACCACGCGATCGCGTGCTTCGCTTCGGCCGGAAGGACAACTTCTGGCAGATGGGCGACACCGGTCCGTGCGGTCCCTGCTCCGAGATTCACTACTTCCGTGGTGAGGACCTCTCGAAAAACGTGCCGGAGCTGGTCAACGGACCCGGTGACGACACGATGGAGATCTGGAACCTCGTCTTCATGCAGTACGAGCGGGACGAGAACGGCGTGCTTCATCCTCTGCCCGCACCATCGGTCGACACCGGAGCAGGTCTCGAGCGTCTCGCCATGGTGCTGCAGAGCGCGGGGACGAACTACGACACCGACGTCTTCGGTCCGCTGATGAAGCGGATCAACGAGCTCGGTGGGCACAGCTATAGCGGTGACATGGATGACGACCGCGACACGGCGGTCCGAGTGCTCTGCGACCACGCTCGTGCATCTACGTTTCTCATCGGCGATGGAGTCATTCCATCGAACGAGGGAAGAGGTTACGTCCTGCGCCGGATCATCCGTCGGGCAATCCGCTTCGGTAGAAAGCTTCCGAACCCGGTGCTGCTGACCTCTCTCGTCGACAGTGTGATCGAGGCGATGGGAGAGGCTTATCCCGAGATCCGCGCCCGGCGAGAGGCGGTCGTGAAAACGCTCGAGGCAGAGGAAGAGCGCTTTTCCCGAACTCTCACGAGCGGTATGGAGCGCGTCGGTCAGATACTCGACGACGTGCGCCACCGAGGCGAGACCGTGCTGGGCGGAGCCGAGGTGTTTCGTCTGTACGACACGTTCGGCATCCCGGTCGATCTGATCGGCGAGCTGGCTGAAGACGAAGGGGTCACGCTGGATCGTGCAGGGTTCGAGCAGATGATGACGGAAGCGCGTGCGAAGGCGAAGGCTTCGTCGCGGTTCCAGGCGGCTGCCGGAGCGGAGACCTTCGCCGCCATCGCCGAGCAGACCGGGCCGGTTACGTTCGTCGGGTATGACGACCTGACCAGCGTGCAGTCGATGGTCAAGGCGATCGTCGTCGAGGGCGAGCAGCGCGACACGATCGGAGAGGGGAGCGAAGGGGATGTCGTTCTCTCGCCGACGCCGTTCTACGCGGAGTCGGGAGGTCAGATCGGCGACATCGGAACGCTCGATTGGGAAGGCGGTCGCGCCACGGTTCTCGATACGTTCAAGTTCGGCGAGCTGACCGTTTCGCACGTTCTCGTCGAGCAGGGGTCACTTTCCGTGAAAGGGGGCGTGCGCGCCTCCGTGCCGGTTCCCGTGCGCCTCGATACGACGGCGAATCACACGGCGACCCATCTGCTGCACAAGGCGCTCAAGGACATCCTGGGGCCGACGGTGCAGCAGGCAGGCTCTCTCGTCGCTCCCGACCGTCTCAGGTTCGACTACACCCACCATCAGCCGTTGACCGTCGAACAGATCAGACAGCTCGAGGAGGCGGTGAACGAGAAGGTGCGTGCGAACCTCGAAGTCACGAAGACCGTGATGTCGATGGATGAGGCGAAACGAACCGGCGCGGTCGCGATGTTCGGCGAGAAGTATGGTGAGCAGGTTCGTGTCGTCGCGGCGGGAGACTACTCGCGCGAGTTCTGCGGCGGCTGTCATGTGAATCGCACGGGAGACATCGGGGCGTTC